>JAAYOJ010000216.1 GCA_012520405.1 Peptococcaceae bacterium | reverse complement strand
TGGAAAATGATCAAATTGTTCTTGTTCATGGCCGTTATTATATTAATGATGATGAGAAAAAAATTTTTGCAGAGAAAGTGGTGTTAGCTGAAGAACATAATATTAAGAATTTAACTTCCGCTGTTGTAGACCAACCGGCGAAGTATAGAAACTTATCAGCTGAACAAAAGTCGGAGAAATTGTATTTAAAAATTGAGCGCAACAGCGAAGAACTTATGAATCCAGTATTAAAAATTCTCAAAGCCTTCCCCGGAAACAAGCCGGTATACTTTTTCTTCGCGGATTCCCGGAAAGTATTTGAAGCCAATAGGGATTTTTTTGTGGAACATAGACCGGAGCTGGAGAAAGAACTGGTTATTTTGCTGGGAAAAGAGAATGTAAAATGGCAGTAAATAACAGTCATAATTAAATCTATAATTAAATCTATAATTAAATCTATAATTAAATCTATAATTAAATCTATTATGAGGGGAGAAACTATAGTGCGGATAGCAGTATATCCAGGAACATTTGACCCTGTAACCAATGGGCATTTGGATATTACCAGAAGAGCAGTAAAACTTTTTGATAAAGTTATCCTGGCAGTGGCGCAGGATAATAATAAGAATCCTCTTTTTTCTTTGCAAGAGAGACAAGAACTGCTAAAAGAGGCAACTAAGGATATTGAAAATACCGAAGTTAGATCTTTTTCCGGCTTGACGGTCCATTTTGCCCGAGAGTGCGGGGCGAAAGCTATTATTAGAGGTATGAGAGCTCTAACGGATTTTGAATTTGAATTCCAGTTGGCTTTAATGAATAAAAAATTAGATCCGACCTTAGAAACAGTGTTTCTGATGACTAAAAGTGATTTTTCCTATATTAGTTCCAGTACTATAAAATGGGCAGCTCGTCTGGATGCAAATATTTCGGAATTTGTGCCCCAAAATGTAGAAAATGCATTAATGCGGAAGTATAATAAACTTGTGTAATACGGAATCATTAGGAGGTATTGTTATGTGGACTGTGATTTATATTGCCCCAACTCAAAGCATCGCCGAAAAGTATCAGCAGGCCCTGGTTGAGGAGGGGGTTTTAGTTCAGCTTAGAGCGATAGGCACTTATCAACAGTCAAATAACAATTCCGTGGAAATATTAGTTCCTGAGTCGGAAGCCGAAGAAGCCCATGAGATACTGACCTGTATCCTTGGCAATTAATTAGAGCTACTGAAAATATTAAATAAAGTTTTGTTAAAAACAAATACCCGGCCTAGATAACCGGGTATTTTTTATTAATTGTCTAGTTATAATCAGAGCCGATATTCTGCCTTTAGAGCCGGAAAACAGAGAAATTTAAAGAATAAGCCAGCAATACTGAATTCAATTTATCCGTTGTATGGAGAAAGACAACTCCGGTAGATTGATGAAGTTGTCTTAACAAAAAATAGTAGTATAATAAAGCATTATACAATAATTATGCTTTTAAAGAAAAAAGTGTTAATACCATGGCTTTATCAATAAGCTATTTTGAGGGGATATGATGATTAAGTTTGAAGATGTGAGTAAAACCTACAGCGATGGTTTCGAGGCGGTAAAATCATTGAATCTATCAATACATAAGGGAGAAATCCTGGTGTTAATAGGTCCAAGCGGCTGTGGTAAGACCACAACTATGAAAATGATTAACCGCTTGGTTCCTCATACTAAAGGCAAAATTTATATTGACGACAAAGATATTATGACTGTGGATGCGGTTAATTTGCGCCGTAATATAGGTTATGTCATCCAGCAAATCGGGCTATTTCCTCATTACACAATTGAAGATAATATTGCCCTAATTCCCAAATTGAAAAAGTGGGAAGAAAGCAAAATTAAGCAACGGGTTATTGAGTTGATGGAAATGGTGGAACTGGATCCGAGTATTTATGCTAAACGCTATCCAAGAGAACTTTCCGGCGGTCAGCAACAAAGAGTTGGAGTTGCACGGGCTTTGGCGGCTAATCCGGATATTATTCTGATGGACGAGCCTTTCGGTGCTTTGGACCCCATTACCCGCGAACAGTTACAGGATGAGTTGTTGAGGATCCAGGCCGAAATGCAAAAAACTATTGTGTTTGTTACCCATGATATGGATGAGGCCTTAAAAATAGGGGATCGGATTGCCGTCATGAAAGACGGCGAACTCCTGCAATTGGATACCCCGGATAGACTTCTTAGCCATCCGGCTCATGGCTTTGTCGAAGAATTTATTGGGAAAAAGCGAATCTATCAAAATCCGGAGTATGTTTCCATTACAGATATTATGCGTGAAAATCCGGCCATAACCTTGCCGTCTAGAACACCAAAAGTAGCGATTAATTTTATGCAGCAACGTAAGACAGACACTTTAATAGTCGCTGATGGAAGTGGTAAGTTATTGGGTATTGTTTCCGGCCGTGAATTACAGGCCAATGTTGATAAGGCCGAAACCATTGCGGAAATTATGAATTCGTCAGAGACGGTATTACAACACAAGGCGACAGCCAGGGATGCTTTGCTCAAGATGACTGAGGCTCAATACGGTATTATCCCTGTGGTTGATGATGGCGGTAAAGTTATTGGAGTTGTAACGCGCGGTTCATTATTAAGCTTTTTTGCTAACGGGTTGGCTAATGGGTTAAAGGGGGAGAACCATGAGTAATTTATCTCTATGGGAACAAATAGTTTATCAACTGGAGATGCGTTGGCAGGATTTGCTATATGCATTACTACAACATATTGAACTAGTGTTTTTTTCTATGATGATTGCTATCTGTATAGGTGTTCCTCTGGGTATTCTGATTACTCGGGTAAAATCAATAGAAGCCCCTGTCTTAGGAGTTGCCGGCATTCTGCAGACAATCCCCAGCCTTGCCTTATTGGGTTTTATGATTCCTTTATTCGGTATTGGGCAAAAAACAGCTATTGCTGCATTGTTTTTATACTCTTTATTGCCAATAATTCGCAATACTTTTACGGGGATTAAGGACGTAGATAGGTCAATGATTGAAGCTGCCCGGGGAATGGGAATGAAGGACTTACAAATTTTATTCAAGGTAGAATTGCCTCTTGCTCTCAGTGTGATAATGGCCGGAATTCGCACCTCAACGATTATTAATGTGGGCACAGCGACCCTTGCTGCTTTTATTGGAGCAGGAGGTTTGGGAGACTTTATTTTCCTCGGTATATCAAGAAACATTGACGCTCTGGTGTTAATTGGGGCTTTTCCGGCGGCCATGCTGGCTCTAATTCTTGATTTCTTGCTCGGCCGCTTAGAGGATATTACTACTCCACGGGGTCTAAAAGTTTAGATTTTAAATCAAGAAGGGGGAATGAGTAATGAAAAGGAAATTGTTTGTTTTGTTATTGGCTGTTGCTCTTGTTATTAGTCTGGGAAGTCTAGGAGGGTGTGGCCAAGGTCAAGCCGCAGCGGGTGGTACTATTACTATCGGGTCGAAAGATTTTACGGAAAATATTGCTTTAGCCCATATCATGGCTGACATGATTGAATCCTATACTGATCTTAAAGTAAACCGTAAAGTTAACCTCGGCGGTTCTAATGTGGCTCTGAAGGCTTTGCAAAATAACGATATTCAAATGTTTCCGGATTATACCGGAACAATAGTTGCCAATTATTATCAGGAAGAAACAGGGTCTTCGGAGGAAACTTTGGAAAAGACCAGGCAGTTAACGGAGCAGGATGGGTTTAAGGTATTAAAGCCCTTTGGGATGAATAATACTTATACCTTAGCTGTGACTCAGGAAATCTCCGAACAATATAATTTGAAGACTTTCAGTGATTTAGCTCAAGTATCTGAAAATCTCGTGCTGGGATGTGAGTTTGAATTCCAGGATCGTCCTGACGGCTATCCGGGTTTACAACAGGTTTACAATATGAATTTCAAAGATGTTAAAGGAATGAGTCACGGCATTAAATATCGTTCTATAAGTGAAGGGGAAGTGGATGTTGTTGATGCTTATGCTACAGACGGGCAACTGAAGGTTTTTAACCTGGTAATCCTGGAAGATGATAAGGAATATTTCCCGCCCTACGACGGTTTGCCCTTAGTTCGTCAAGATATACTTGCTGAGTATCCGGAAATTGAGGATGCCTTAAACCAATTAGCCGGCCTGCTCGATGATGAAACCATGCAAGAACTCAATGCTAAAATTGATTCTGAAGGCATGAAGGCCGAAAAAGTAGCCCATGATTTTCTGGTTGCCAAGGGTTTAATCGAAAAATAGTCTGGATAGATATTTTTAAGCCGAATATCTTGCATTTTAAATCACTATTAGATATAATACTAAAGCGGCCCAAAATGGCTGACAAAATTGCCGAAGTGGCGGAACTGGCAGACGCGTCGGTCTCAAAATCCAATGCGTGAAGGTTTTTCGTATAAGCTGTAAACCTTGATAAATCTGGGTTTCAGCGAATATGATAAGTGAATATCCCTCCACAGCATCCCTCCAATTTCCTCGGGTGTGTAAGTGGT
>JAAYOJ010000023.1 GCA_012520405.1 Peptococcaceae bacterium | reverse complement strand
TCGCTAATGGTGATATGAATATTGCGGCGAATCTTGGTTATTTCTTGGTGGGCTTTTTTCATTGCATCGTCAAGAAACCCTCTTGTTTGTTCCTCTTCTTTCAATCTGTCTTCGGAGAGATTGATCATATCAAGGATCTCTTGCATAATCCCGTACTCTTCTTCCAGTAAGGCGTAGGTACTGCCGGTTAGTTCCTCATACTCCAGAATATCGACATCATATATATTGCTTCTGATTTTTTCCATAAACTGCCGCAGATCATTCTTTTTCTGTCGGACCATTTGGATCAGGCTGCTGCTTTGCGTTATTGCTTTTTTATAATTTTTGCGTTTTATTAACTCCCGCAGTTTTAACTCTTCGATCGTGAAACTGATTTCCTGTTCTACTTCTTTGGTTCTAAACAAAAGATCATATCCCTGGTCGGTTAACTGATAAGTAATGATATAACTGCGGTCATTTTCCCGGAGTTTATCTTCGATCAGACGGATTCGCGTCTCCTTCGTCCCCTGACCATAGGTCATGATCGGATAAAAACGTGCTTCCCCACCATTTTGCAGGATATCCTTAATGATATATTCAGTTATTTGGCGAATGGTATCCAGCGAAAATTCCAGTTCATAAGCAGGTAAGATTCCGCGTATAAAGGAAGCGATGCTTTCAATGGTACACTCCTCATCCTCTGCTAAAGTTTGTTCCATAATGTAAACGAGGACAGAAAAAATAATATTGTCCAACTGACTGGCACTGAATAAACGTTCAATATCCATGCGCCGGTTGGTGCGGTTTACAATGGAATCCACCGCGGCAACAATCCGCATTCTTTTTTCAAAGCCTTCTAAGAATTCAAATTCTTGGTTCATAATCTGTATCCCCGTACTATTCCAGCATTTCGGCAAGTATCTGATAATTTAAGATTTCTTGCGGGATATACCTTCCTCGTTGCAAAAACTCCAGTTTATTCCCGGCGGGTGACAGCCCTATTTTGTTTAGGAAGTCCTGCAGGTCCACTTCAATTTGCCGGGTATCCGGACTGCAAGGAAGGTCTCTGCCTGCGGCAAGCTGGATCATTTTTTGGTACAACCTGCTAAAGGGCAGTATGTTTAAATCCGAATTAGCTTTCCCGGTACGATAGTACAAACGGATCCCTTCATAATCAATATCCCCAAAGTATAATATGTGAGCCTGAAGAGGAGTGTCTAATCCGTACATTTCCTTAAGGTAACCGGTAAGAGCACCGGGTTTGGTGATCTTATTTCCTTCCCCGTAAATTAACACCTGAATTTTGGTCCCTGCTAAATTAGATTTTTCTGTCTCCTGCATTAATTTGCGCAAGGTAAACCAGGTATCTTTATTTTCAACAATGAGAATAGTCATAGGGGCTGAGCGTTCCCGCACATAATCGAAAAAAGGTTCAGGCGTATCGTAATAATTCAAAAAGTCCTCCGGTAAACCATTAAAACGAAGTACCTCCCGCACGAGCGGAAGATGACCGTCCAGCATTTTCTCTTTCCCCCAGATGGAGAAAGATCTTTCCTTACGGGACATGGGTTGCTTTAATAACGATGGTTGATCCCAGAGGTACTTGCTTAAGCCCTCAAGAAGGTCTTGATGCTTGAGATAATATTCAGGTTTTTGCAGGTAAGCCGCAATATTCAAAGCCGGCGCCAAACAGCGGATCTGATCATGGTAAGCCTCATAATCTGTGGGGGGCGTTTTAATCCGGTATTTATTAAATAATGCCGGGAAACGCCCATTTTGGCCTGAGGCCTTTACGGGCTCCAGCACACCTTGGGCGAGCAACTCTGTTATCAGGTTATAAAATGCTTGATAGTCCGGCTGGTGAAAAAGTTTTTGCAGTTCAATATCGGTAATCGTTTTTTTAGTTTTTGTCCAGTCAATCAGTCTGTCTGTATTATTTCGAATATTCGACATGAAAACTCCTTATTTTTAAACCCTTCTTTTCAACCAATATTATAACTTATTTTTTGACTTTATACTTCCTAAAATAAAAATGCTGTACGTTTACGTAACAGCATTTTCGTTTAACCTTACGGGCCGAAGGGTTGGTTAAGCCGATAATTAATGTCCTGAGCATTCATCATGGTGTTGGTGCTGATGGCAGACAGAACCTGTCGACTTTAAATTGCCCTTTAAGTATTGCTCCACAGCGGTTTTTGCTTCACCCGAAGCACCGGTTATTACCTCAACGCCTTTTTCATTGAAAATATCAATCGCTCCGCCGCCCATGCCGCCGGAAATAATAACCTTGATCCCCATGTCATGCAAGAAATTCGGTAAAAATCCAGGTTTATGTCCTGGGTTAGGTACGGTTTCAGTATTCTTGATTTCTCCGTTTTCAGTTTGGAAAATCATAAAAGCTTCGCAATGTCCAAAATGTTCGGTAATCATGTCTCCTTCGCAGGCTACGACAATTTTCATTGTTGTTTCTCCCTCCTTGTCATTAGATAAGTTGTTAATTGCTTGATCTCCGTAGTTTTCAATTATTTCAGCCGCATCGTCCAACCAATTGCCGTCATATAGCTCAATCATTCCGCGGTCACAAGCAGTAGCTAATTTGGGATCGATCGGCAGTTTTCCCAGTACCTTCAAATGGTGTTGTTCAGCGATCTTTTCAATTGAACTTTCTCCGAAAATTTTATACTCCTTGTTACAGTCCGGGCACTTGAAGTAAGACATATTTTCCACTAATCCCACAATGGGTATATTCATAGCTTCGGCCATTTTAACAGCCTTGGCGACTATCATAGACACTAATTCTTGGGGCGAAGCTACGATAATAATACCGTCCACCTGCAGGGATTGGAAAACAGTGAGCGGTACATCACCTGTTCCCGGTGGCATATCGATAAACATGAAATCAACATCATCCCAAATTACTTCCGACCAAAACTGCTTGATCACACCCGAAAGCACCGGACCACGCCAGATTACCGGATCTGTTTCATCCTGCAACAACAAATTTATGGACATAATTTGAATACCCGTTTTGCTCATGGCGGGAAACAAACCAAATTCACTTGTTGCAGGCTTTTGTTTAATTCCGAAAGCTTTTGGTATGGAGGGGCCGGTTATATCGGCATCAAGTACGGCAGCCTTATATCCCCTGCGGTTCATAGCCACAGCCAGCATGGAAGTTATCAGTGATTTTCCGACACCGCCTTTCCCGCTCATAATACCGATTGTTCTTTTGATGCTACTCATTTGGTGCAAATTGGCAGTAAAATCATCCCTTTTCTCAGTTGTTTTGTCACTGCAAGTATTACAGTTTTGACCACAGCTTTCACTCATTTGACCTTCGTCTCCTTTTATTATTTATTCCTTGTTTAAAACATTCATGGTATTGCTATAAACTTCAGTAACAGCCCGTCCCGCGGAACAATCGACCTCAATAATGCTCTGGCCTTGATTGGTGGCTTTAAGGGCCTTGGCATCAAAGGGAATTTTTCCCGCGAACGGTAAGCCATGCTCACGGCAGAAGGCCTCTATTTTATGGGTCAAATCAGGATTAGTATCATACTTGTTAACACAGACTGCTAGCTTGAGACTAAAACCTTGGGCCAACTTGATGATTCTCTCCATATCGCTGATACCCGATAGGGAAGGTTCAGCAACTATAAGCACCATATCCACTCCGCTTAAAGAAGCAATTACCGGACAGCCGATGCCGGGTGAGCCGTCAATGACAGACAGATCGATATCTAAATTTTCCGTTTCATCTTTCAGTTGTTTTTTAACCTCAGTCACTAGTTTTCCCGAAGTGCCACTACCCATTTTCAGCCTTGCCGTGGAAAAAATGTCCTTGTCTTTATATACCCTTAGTTCGCCGGCCACATCCGGTTGAAGAACTACCGCTCCCACCGGGCAGATTGCTTCACAAACACCGCAGCCTTCACAGGCAAAGACATCTACTTCATATTTGCCGTCACTCTCTTTTATGGCTTCAAAGCGACAATGCTGTCGGCAAGAACCACAGTTAATACAAGTTTCTTCGTCGATTAGCGCTTTCCCCATACCATAATAATCAGCAACCTTAGCCGGAGAAGCAAGTGGCCGTACTAAATGAAGGTTAGGAGCATCCACATCGCAGTCAGCATAAGCCTTAGCTGCGGCAAGTTGAATAAAGGCGCTGGCAACAGTAGTCTTTCCGGTACCGCCTTTGCCGCTAAGTATTAGAAGCTGTTTCATGTTGGACCTCCTTCTTTACCTTATTTAAGAGATTTTGGAACAACTCTCGATATTTAGCTTGTTTACGGGCAACTATTTCACCGTTGGAATTCAGGCGTCCTAATTCAATGTCAAATGGAATCTTTCCTAAAATCGGAATGTTGTTCTTCAGACAATAATCTTCGGCTGGATTTTCTTCTTCCTCCAAGCACTTATTAAGAACAACTCCATAAGGGATATGAAATATTCTTACCAGTTCATAAACCATATCCAAATTATGAACTCCGAAAATTGTCGGCTCCGCTACCAGGATACAATAATCGGCATCTTTGATACTTTCCATAACTACACAGGCACTGCCCGGCGGGCAGTCAATAAAAACATCTTCATTTTCTTGGCCTTCATCTTGCAAAAGTTTCTTGATGATCGGCACGCCGGATGGTTCTCCTGGCTTTAAGATCCCGGTTAGCACGCGGACATTTTCGGATTTACCACTTTGGACAACACCGATTTCCTTATCTATTTCTGAAATAGCCTTTTTTCGGCACAGAAGGCGACAACCTCCGCAGGAATGGCAGATTTCATTAAATACAATCAATTTATCTATGACATAAACCAAAGCATTAAACCTGCAGAAATCAACACAAACCCGGCAGCCGTTACATAACTCCTGATCCACTTGAGGAATTTTTACATTTACCTTTTCAGTTTTTATGTCTTGCGGTTTAAAGAAAAGATGGCCGTTAGGCTCTTCCACATCACAATCGATATAGAGGGATTCCGGCGAAACGGCAGCCAGGTTTACGGATAGAAGGGTTTTCCCAGTTCCTCCTTTACCGCTTAAGACAGCAATCTTCATTGCCTTCCTCCATGCTGGTGAAAACCGGGATGGATATCATCAAGAGGAGTTAATTTTCCTTCCTTTAAAGCCGCAATGTTTTCCGAGATTGAATTACTGATGTTTTTATAGATTTTGATTCCCGCTGTCATAAATACATTAGCAGCATTCTGACCGCAACGTGGAGCGATAATTGCTTCCGCTCCGTTATCCAGAATATTTTGTGCTGCTTTGATTCCCGCTCCACCTTGGCTTGATGCAGCACTATTATCCATAAAATTATACTCTTCAGTTTCTGTGTCATAAAAAAGAAAATATGGTGCTCGTCCAAGATTACTGGAGATGTTGGCATCCTTTGATTTTTTATCTACCGGTAAGGTAATTTTCATAGTAATCCTCCTTTTTTTGTTCTGTACACTCTGTTATCAAGACCAAATCAGATACAGATACCAGATACTTGTACATGTAATTACTTATTGGCATATGTCCTCTCATAATAACTATGGGCGAATGCTTGCTACTTACAAAAGAAAATAGGCAGGAAATATTATTAGCCTGCCTTTTCCGCACGCGAACAGTTATTCAACAGCTTTGCTTTGCTCCTCAACGTCGTCAACACGTTTTTTTAGCCACTGAAGCCGATCTTCTAAAAGCTCTATCTGTCTGTTCAGGTATTCTTTTTCACTTTCAGCAGAGATATTGGGTTGATAATATGTGGGGTATACCGGATAAACTTCTGGCAAAGCAAGGTTCCATCTAAATCCCCTGCCGCCTCGGCCTCCCCAACCTCTGCGGGCGTATCCTCTTCCCCAGTATCCACTGGGATTCATGTACCCGGGAGCCTCAAAACCGGAACAAAAACCCATTCCTCTACCCGTCCGCGGTCCATAGCCCTGCGGGCCTGTTCTGTCTCCACCTGGCATAATTTGTCACCTCCTTTTGATGTATCAAGCTGTACACCACTATAGCTATGAACATATGCCCATAACTATAGTAATATTATTTTGGTCATATGTCAATAACAAATGAAAAAATTTTACAAACGAAAATAAACCGCCTCTATTTAAAGATTAGCGGTTTATTGCATTTATGGGTTGATGAAAATTGCCTAATACTATTTAATTCTAAGTGTTATTTCCCCACCCACTCTTTGATGGATTGGTACAAGGCTTCGGTATCTTCCGGGGTTTTACCGTTGACAATCACATGAGCCGGATTGTCCCCGTCCAACTTGAGCACAATATACTTTCCCCCCTGGTGGTATATATAGAGCCTGCATTTGCCGTATCCATCCAGTCTGAAATGGCCGAAACTTTTGTTGGCTCCGCCATAGCCGTTGGTGCGTGATCCTTGAGGAAGACTATCCAGAGTGGTCACTGAAACAATCTGGCTCTTTTCAATGCTCAGGTCATACATTGCTGCATCAATGATGATTTGAGAACCCTCCTCTGTAATCACATAATCCTTGGCGCTGCCGTAAAATACCGGAATCAAAGCGACCAGTACCAGCACGAGAATACCAAATCCCATGAGCTTGCCGGCCGGGTGGGCAATATTTATGGTCCAGCCCATGCCTGCAATTCGTTTGGGTACAAATAGTCTGGGATCATTCGGGTTATTGTAGAATCCCCATTTGTACATACTTTCCTGTTCAAAAAGATGGCTGTCGTCTTTGAGTTCGGGACCGAAAAAATACTTCTCGGTAGCTCGGATTTTTTTCTGCTGCCAGAAGGCAATGATGAGCAGAGCGATAACCAAGACAACCACCGGCAGCACTATCATGATGCCATTTCTGAAATGGAGAATGGAAAAATTGAATAAAATCCAAAATACAAGCATAGACAGCGCACTCAGCGTTGCTCCTGTGGTTCGGATGCGTTCCAGTGTTCTGGCACAAGCTTTATTTACCTCGGTGTTTTTACTTAAGGCTGGGCTATGGCTTCTAAGCATCTGGTAATATAAGAAAACCATACAGAGCTGGCTGAGCGGACCTATAAAACTAAAGCCAAGGGGATAGAGTTCCCGTATCGCCGGTGAAAACAACAAATAGACCGTTGGGATAAAACTCAAGAGCAAAAATAACCAGACCCAAATAGAAGAAATACCAGCTTTGCCTTTCTCCTTGACCACGTTCATATCTACCGTTACGATACGTGCCTGTTGGTAGATCCAGCCTTTTTCTTTTTTCAGAGTTTGAAGTTTTTTCTGGTACTTATGAACTACGAACCAGTTGAGAAATAGATTGGCCAGCACCAGCATGAGCAGCAGGA
>JAAYOJ010000224.1 GCA_012520405.1 Peptococcaceae bacterium | reverse complement strand
TCGCCGCCGACCCGAACCAGACGCTCACCGAAGCCCACTCGATCGCCGAGCGCGTCCACAAGACGATCGAAGCCTCCTTCCCCACGGTCAAGCACTGCATGGTGCATGTGAATCCGAGCAGGAAGAAGAAGAGCTAATTCTCATTTTCTTAAAGATCAATTATTCTTGTATTAGCTCTATTTTTTTGCTTTATGTGGTTCATTTAGATGATGGAGTAGATTCATTTGAGCTAGTGTTCCAAATTATCAATCCATCGGCTGAACCTTCTCCTCAATAAAGGCAATTTCATTCTCATCAAGACTATATTTTGCATAAAGCTGTTGATCTATTTCGGGAATAGACTTAGTCCAATCTATATCGCTTTTTGGAGTAAAGTCTTGGAGGGGAACTTTAGCCCAAGTATTTCTAGAATTATGTTGAGTTATCTTTAATACGCCAAGCATAGTGCGGGTAAATTTTGTCTTTATATACTTAAGACAATTCTGTGCCTCTATCATTGTATCAAACTTTCCAATAGTCAAAAATGTGTCTGTATGCCCTATAAATGGTTCCTCTACTATAGGCATTGTTAAAACCTCTCCAAATATCCCAGAACCATTTGACTCAGGAATTAGCACTCTATACTTATTAAATGAATCAGGAAAAGAAACATATTTTGGTGAAATCCATCTGTAATCTCGATTGCTGTTTATAAGTCCTAAAACCTTTACATCTTCCGATGATTTTGGTTTGGTTTTAAAAGCAAAGCTCATTTGAGAAAATGACTTTGATACGATTTTGTTTTTTGTTCCCTTCCCTTGCATAGCAATTGCCTCAGGAAACTCACTGAAAAAACCATCTTTAAATCTATATATCCCCTGTGGTTGCACAATTTCTGAAAAACTAGATTCATCTAACTTACTAATTTTATTAACAATTTTGATTAGCTCTATATACGGAGAAAAAAAACCGATTTTCCCAAAAGTTTTTTGCTCATCCCTATGAACAATAGCCAGACCTCCTTTGATTGTGCTGTTTGGGAAAATATTTAAACTATTTTGATCGTAAAACATTACCCTGACATGTTTGTCATTTATCATTTTTTTATTCCAATTTTTGGGTGTTTGTCCTGCATTAAACAAAAAACGTGCTGGGGAAATCAAACAATATTGAGATGAAACTTGTTCCGCAAGTTGATAAAAGTAGTGATAAATCGGTTCATCTCGAGCTATTCCACTTTCCTGATATGGGGGATTTCCCACCACTACGTCAAATTCCATATCTAAGCTCTCTCCTGATTTAGCAATTTCAGTCAAATCGTGATGAATTAAATTCTTGTTGCTAATACCTTCAAATTGGCTAAAAATAAAGTTCTTAGCAATGTTATAAATTATTTCGCTTGGAGCAAAACCATATATTTGGTTTTCAAGAATGTGTTTGAGTCGCTCTTCTTTAGTAGGGATTACTTGTTCAAGTCCTTTGAAGAGACGCTTTACTATTTCTGTTAGGTACAGCCCGGATTTTACATAGAGATCGGCAAAAGTCTTATCTTTGTCAGTAAACAAATCGGGACTCTCTTCCTCCATTTTATCAATCATTAGCTTTACAATCCATTTAGGAGTGAAGATTTGATTTGTTTTTTGCGGAGGAATATAATCAAAGATGTCTTCAACTTGCGTTTCATCAAAATAATTTGATAGATTCTTCCTCTTTCTTAAAAATTCTTGGATTGATTCGTCAAACACTACTGCATTAAAGAAGTTAAACTCATCCCGTAGAGCCTTAAACTGATCAAGCGTAATGCCAGTAACTTCTTTAAAAACGGAATCACTTATATTTTTTTCGAAGTTCGCAAGTTTCGTATTTTCTGTTCCGTATGCCATGAGGAAGGATGGTATTGTTCTTGCAAACCCACGGAGTCTTGCACGTATGTCATCCTCTACATCACTCTTCTTTTTCTCTTCACCTTTTTGGAGAATTGCTTCGACAGATTTTTGGGTAAGTTCATGAATTTTTTCTTTTACTGTTTTGGCGAGATCTTGTTTTAGGTTTTCTTCAATTTCATCAGTTATGGATTCAAGTT
This sequence comes from Peptococcaceae bacterium, assembly GCA_012520405.1. GTDB lineage: Bacteria > Bacillota > Desulfitobacteriia > Desulfitobacteriales > Syntrophobotulaceae > JAAYMU01. Next base: position 5,340 of record JAAYOJ010000224.1, on the reverse strand, counting down.
TAATTTTAGCTACTGTAATGATATTAGGATCTTCATATGATTCAGAAACAACTCTTTTATACTCAGCCTCGGCCTCAGCTTTTTTTATATCCGCTTGGTTTTTTACAAATTCTACCTCTCTGGCGATGATATTTGCATTTTGTTTTACAATTAATTCTGCTTGGGTAGCCGTTACTTTATGTTCTTTAGCAAGTTCTTTTGCTGTCTCAAGAATGTTCTGTGTGAAAGTATTTGCAACCACGTTTGCTAAGCGATTTGGTAATTCACTTACAGCCATTTCAGTTTTCGCAACAACATCTTCCACATACACTTTATTTCCAAATCGAGCGTCTGTTTCAGATATCACAACTGAATATTCAACAAAAGTGTTTCCTTCTGAATCAACCTTAACATTTTTAGTATCTATTTCAGTATTCACTTTTTGAGGAGTAATTTTACCTAGAGCAACAGGATTTAATTGTTCCAAGATAGAACGAGCTTTTTCAGATGCAAAAATTCTAGATATATTTTGAAATAAAAAGTTGGACATGAAACCACGTTTAACCACTTCTTGAGCCTTAATTGTCTTTGGAATTGTTAAGACTTGTTTAAAGTCCAATTCAACCATTTTTCCTGATTCATCTTCTGCAATAACTGGGAAGAAATTCAGTAGGGTTTTAATATTTTCTTCCCTATCTTTAGTTGTACCTCCTCCATCAACGGTTTTTTTAATCAAGTTATTGGCAAATTCGTCATATATGATGAGGGTTCGTTCTGGAGCAAAGTCGAAAATGTACGAATTTTCCTTACGTTGCTTTTCGCCATTATATTCAAAGCTCCATGGGTTTTGGGCCCTGAAAGCAGCTTGCATATACAAACTGGCTGACTGAATATTAGAAAGCATAAGTACGGCTGTCCATTCTGGTACAGTGACCCCGGTAGTTAGCTGTCCTACAGATAATGTGATTGTTCTATCATATTCTTCAATAGCCTCTCTGACCCTATCAAGTGATCTTTGGTTAATAATTTGGTCATCATCAGATTTACCATCTCCGGCGGCTAACACTATTCCATATTGTTCGAAAACAGGATGTTCTTTTAAAATCCTTTCGAGAGCTTTTGCACTGGCCACTCGATTAAGCAACCAGAGGGTATGTTTCAGTTCAGAACGAAGTTCTTTGGTCGAGAATGGATATTTCTCATTTTTAGTCAAAGCCTCCAGCCATTTTAGAACTTCAATCTCATGGATAAACCTACCACTTTCATTTGTCTCAAAGAATTCATTTAGATCGAAGGCAAAGTCAATTTCTTTTCCATCAATGTCAGCACCCTTGTTCACCTCATCGGTAATCATTTGGCTCATCTGGTAAGAAAACAAGTTCAAACGAGGGAGCCCCTCATATGGATTGTTTTCCTCGTTCTCAACCGACCATTGTTCCTTTGCTGCCTGTTCCTCAGCATAGGACCAATTATAAATCTGTTCTTCAGAAAACCTACCACTAGCCACCGCTTTAAAAGGGGTACCTGACAAATGAAGGGTGAAGTTTCTTGTTATGTTATTGAAAGCAACGTCAGTTTTGAAAGTATCTACACCTTCATGGGCTTCGTCGATAATGAGCAAATCCCACTTTAGGTCTTTTACCCATCGAAGTTTATCATACGTCCCTCCAAAGCTGATCGCACCTTTAAGATCCTGTAATGAGATGAAAGTGATGCAGTCAGGAAACTCACCATCTTCATTCTGGGGAATAGAAATGAACTCTTCTCGGGTGAGTACTCGTCGTTCACGAAGGGAATCTGTGGTTGAAACAAATTTGTAGTTTGTTTGCCAAGCGATAAATGTTTCAAAGTCATCATACCAAGAATTTGCAATGGCTGGGCGATTTGTAACAACCAAAACTTTCTTTGCCCCCATACGTAGAGCTAAATCATAGGCTGTTAATGTTTTTCCAAAACGTGGTTTGGCATTCCAAAGGAATTCCCCACTAGGATGGGAAGATGCGTACTCTAGAGTCATCAAAACAGCTTCTTCCTGCTCAGTACGTAGTTTGTATTCTAATTTATGGCTTTTATGGCCAAACTTTCGATTGCGGAAATCTTCAAAATCATCGAATGACCGTTCAAGATGTCCATTATAATAAAACCATTCCTTCCCAGAACATTGCTTAATGTTTTTAAATTTTTTTAAATACGCATGGAATTGCTTATCAGAAAACCATTCATCTTCGTTTTCATACTTGGCAGGGCCAGACCAGAGTTTTTTGTAAGCCATATTTACGATGTGTGTTTGTTGCCTAATACGTTCGTCTACATCTTTTTTATCGGTATATCCAATTTTCACCCAGCCTTCGTTTGGTTCATAATTCGGAGTAATATAGGCATAGATTTGTGGATATATGGTTTTTGTCGTTCTAATGACAGTATTATCTTTCATACTTTTTTATCCCCTTATCAAAATACTCCATCTTATTAGTTTCCCAATTCATTATCCTAACGCGCTTTCCTGGTATTGTAACCCATTCAACTTCTTCTGGTTCTTCAAAACCGACCAATAAAAGCTGTGATTGTTTAACTTCTTCTTTTCTCTCTGTTAATGGAATTGTATAGGTTAGTCCATCCATTTGGAAAACATTATAACTAATGATTTTTGCAATATTTTCTATAAGACCGCACGTTGGCTGTTTAGCCCATTTTGCCAAGTAATAATCCCAATAGGTATATAGCAAGTTTTCACGAGCAAGAAGTAGCGAATCTCCGTTCCATTCGAACCCATAGCTTGACTTATAAGCAAGTTCGACTAGGCGTTGCCATTCTGCTTTATCAGCAACCTCATTATTTATCCGTTTTAGTTTTCTATCGACGAACCCAACCCGTTCGTTCAATGAAATCGGTATCCCTGTTAACATATCATAACGACTGGCCATATAAGGAGCTTCACCGCAGGTGATTTCTAGCCACTTTCTACTTACATACGTCTCCAAATCATCATCGACATAATTCTCTTCTACTGCATCATTCTGTTTTTTCACTATCCAAGCCGGAGTAAAGACTTCAGCACTTGTTTTGGTTCGTTTCTTTTGCGTATCGAAAGATTTTAATGCTCTTGGCATAATTATAGAACTTCGCTCTCCGGTAATAAGTTCCGGTTTTATCTGAGCTGTCGGAGCATATAAATTGGCATCAAGGTCTTGGTAGTGGTCATTTGCCCAAATAATATTTTGGGACTTATTGGGGGAAGAAGTTGTTCGATCGAGCAACAAAATATCAAGGATATGAGGCATGGTTGTACGAATAGAGATACCTGCACTATCTAAGGAAATAAAACTCTCTTCGGAAGATATTTCATGCATACATACACACCTCTTTCTTTTGCAACAAAAAAATAATCAAACTCGTTAATTGATACCCAAATAGTATATGTTGTAACAGAATATTTCGCAAATGTTAGCATTAGAAGAACAGATTTTAACCCCTTAGAAATGCTTCACTTGTTTTGCCATCAGTTAGGATTGGAATCATATGTATTACAGATACGAAACCGGAATCACCCTATCCTCTCCCACCAGAGTAACTAGGGAATCGTACGTACAAATCACTCCTCCGGGGCCTCGCTTTATTGTGGGTATCGAATCAAGAATAGTAAAAGCGGCGATATCTTTCTTCGATGGATCTGCGTGTTTCTTTATTTCCAAAGGATGAATCGTTCCGGAATCTTCAATCAGAAGATCAATTTCGATCCCTTCCTTGTCCCGGTAAAAGTAGAGTGGCGGCTTCATTACACCGGCATTGTAGTAGCTTTTAAGGATTTCACTGATCACAAAACTCTCGAAGAAAGCACCTCCCATCGCACCTTCACGGAGAGCTTCAGGACTGGTCCACCGGGTCAGATATGCGGCCAGACCGGTATCAAGAAAATAAAGTTTCGGTGTCTTGATCGCTCGGCTGATTAAGTTGTTGTGATACGGCTCAAGAAGGTAAATAATGTTTGAACTTACCAGAATTGACAGCCATCGCTCAGCTGTGGGTTGGCTTACGCCGATATCACGTGCCAACGAAGCCACATTCAATAGCTGCCCATTATAGCTCGCGACAACCGTCATAAATCGAGTAAATTTCATCTCATCCGCTACTTGAGCAAGTTTTTTGACATCACGATCGATATACGTCGCTACATAGGAGCCATAGTAAAGTTGCCAGTCAAAATCTTCCTCAACCACCATCTCAGGCAGACTACCACGCTGAATCGTCTTCCAAAGAAGCCCATAGTCAACCGGTTTAGCAACGTGTCCTCTTTCCTCAAAGTATCGATTGTTTGGTATAAATGGTGCATCATATGCGATCTTAGCCTGCTCTCTTAAGGAGAGAGGAAGCAAATTTATGAGACCTATCCTGCCGGAAAGTGATTCGGAAACCCCTTCCATCAGATCGAACTGCTGGGAACCGGAAAGATAAAACTGCCCTTTCTTTTTGTCTTTATCCAGAATCTGCTTGATGTGGTAAAACAGCTTCGGTGCCCTTTGGACTTCATCGATGAAAAGAGGAGGTGGATGATCTTTCAAGAACGTGTCGGGTTGCTCCAGTGCCGAAAGCAATAGGAGCTGATCATCAAAGGTGACCCGCCTGACTATGGTGGGCAATTCACTCAGGACTTGTTCAATCATCGTGGACTTCCCCACTTGTCTTGGTCCTGAAACCAGAACAGCCCCAAACATCGTGGATATCTTTTTAACGGTTTTTTCGGCATGCCGGGGAAGATACATAATCAACTCCTCTTTGCTTCTGGCTATTTTAATATTCAATATTAATATAGCCAACTATTGGTTATAAATCAAGATATATCTCTTATTTATTATTATTTATAGGATCGAACCAGTTATTGAATACTAAATTTCATAATATTATCTGGCTATTATAATATTCGATATTAAAATAGCCAAATGTTTTATAGATATAAGATATGCTGATGGGTACCCCGAATTTAGGAATTTCGAGAGTAATCGAAAAGACCCAACGTCTGGAATTCTTATATTCGAGGCACCGGACAAGATTGCTCTGAGCTTCTCTTGTAGCAAAACCCCTTCCGTTGGTTTATGATGGAATACAGGAGCTATAGATGGGTGAAAAGAAACATGTGACTGCAGAATTCGTTCCCGGAAAGTGGGAGTTCACCACTGATGGGGGAAGCACCTTTCAGATTGGAAAGACCTCCACTCCCTATGATTATCTTTTGGGGGCGCTTTCGGGGTGTCTCTTTGCCACGTTCAATGAGCTGGCGATCAAGATGAAAGTCGAATGGGAACACGTGAGCTTCGATGTGAACGGTGAAAAGAAGGCGACACCGCCGACGACCTTCGAATGGGT
>JAAYOJ010000173.1 GCA_012520405.1 Peptococcaceae bacterium | reverse complement strand
TCTTTAGTCAATGCCCCTTTTGAAACAGCAAGAAAAATCCGGCTTACATTATATTACATATTTTACAAATAAGGGTTTATTGCTGAGCGATTTAAAATTATGAAAAGTTTTTATGCAAGGCTAATGATGGAAAATAGATAAAAGAAAAAATGGAAGGTGATGGAGTGAAGATCCTCAAGTCGTTATTGGAATGGGTTATTATAATTGCTGTAGCATTTCTGCTATCTCTGGTTATCCGGAATTTTGTGATTGATACGAGGATTGTTCCTACCGGATCCATGCTGCCGACAATTCAACTCGATGATAGATTGATTGTTGATCGCTTGTTTTATAAATTCGATACAATTAATAGAGGCGACATAGTTGTCTTCAAATCAACCAAAGACATGATCCCCGAGGACGAGGATCTAGTAAAGAGAGCCATAGGGCTTCCGGGCGAAGAAGTCCAGATTAAGAACGGCAAGGTCTATATCAATGGTCAAGCCTTATATGAACCTTATATAGCCGAAGCACCGATTTATGAATACGGGCCTGTTACCGTACCGGCTAATTCCTATTTTATGCTAGGAGATAACCGTAACGACAGCAAAGACAGCCACGTCTGGGGTTTCGTGGATTCGGATTTGATCCTGGGAAGAGTGTGGATAAGGTATTGGCCGCTTGATAGGTTCGGAAGTATAGATCAAGTGCCTGAGAACTATTTTCCAGAGCAATAATAACTGTAAAGGATAGAGCCACTATGAATTTAAATCTTGATCAGTTGAAAAAAACTTTTCTCTCCCTGCACGGGCTGATTGTTTATGAGGATCTTCTTCAAGATAAAATTATCCGCGACTTCTACCGGCTGCTGGCCGCGGTTACTGGGAAACATCCAGACCCCAAAGAGATCTGGCAAGCATATTTTCAATTTTTCCGGGTTATGCTGGGCCGAAGCTGGCCCGATCATCTCGTTCAGTGCCTTTTGAATTCCCAGAATATTTTTGCCGAGCAGGCTTCCAGGCAAGGTCCGGCTGACATTGACCCTATGGTGCGCCAAAGTGTGCTCTGGGATCTGGCCATAGTCCAAAAACTAGCTGCAATTAAACCTTCGGATTTAAAGTATATAATTGCTGAACGTTTTGCCAAAGCGCTAATGGACGAAACAGGGATTGGGGAAAAAGCAGGGAACGGAGCAACTCCCATATATAAGGATGATGAAAATTGGCCTACAAACTGGCCGGAGTGGGAGACAACTAGCGGGACGGCCAAGGAAACATTTAAGAGCTCGGAGGGATTAAATTCCCCCCTTAATGCTCAACAATGGCTGCTGGCATTTAAAAACCGGCTTTTAGGGGATTTTTTGGACGGCAAGTCCTGGTCCCATAATTATAATCTTCTGGCGAATTTCTACCGGAAGGCAGGCTGTGGTATTTTGGCTAACTACGCTGCTTTTAGGATAAAGAATGACGCCTTGGTGCTGGAAGGCATAGAAAATCCTGATCCCATAAGGCTCAGCAATCTTTACTGCCAGGAGAGAGAGCAGGAAGTAGTACTTAAAAACACAGAGAGTTTCCTTCAAAATTATCCGGCCAATAACATTATCCTCTATGGAAGCAGGGGAACAGGGAAGTCCTCCCTGGTCAAAGCTTTGCTTAATGAATATGTGGCCCAAGGATTACGCCTTATCCAACTGAAAAAAAGCCAAATTAAATTCTTCCCTGAACTGGTGAGAGAACTGGCCGACAGCTCCTTAAAGTTTATCTTTTTTATTGATGATCTTTCCTTTAATGAAGAGGAGGATGATTATAGGAATATCAAGTCCCTGCTGGAAGGCGGAATTGAGGCTCGGCCGCAAAACATACTAATTTACGCTACTTCTAATCGCCGGCACTTTGTAAAGGAAAGCTTTTCCGAACGTCAGGCTGATGATGTTCATGCTGCGGATACTATGGATGAAAAATTATCGTTGGCTGATAGATTTGGGATAACCGTAACCTTTCTGTCTCCAGATCAAGAATCTTATCTTAAAATTGTAGAAGGCCTGGCTCGGGAAAGCGGGATAGAAATTGACGGTCAGTTGCTTAGACAAAAAGCCTTAAACTGGGCTATGTTGCATAACGGACGTTCAGGACGAACGGCCAGGCAATTTATAGATAATTTAAGAGCGGAATTGGCTTTAAATTAAACAAACTAAAGTAACAGAGTGGAGAAAAGATATATGGATGCCATATACTGGGCTATAGCCGGAGTTATAGGCTTATTTATTGGTTTATTAATAGGAAATTTGCTGGGTAACTCCAAAACTAAGACCCTGGTGGAAAAAAATAGACTACTGGAACAGGAAAACCAGCGACTGAATAATGAACTCTATGAGGAAAGGGAAAGGCGTATTGCTTCCACCTTAGAAGCCTCCGAGCTAAAAACCAGAATAGAAATGGAAAGAGCGGCCCATGAAGAGAAGCTGCTTTTACTGCAAAAAGCAAAAGAAGAGCTCACAAATGGGTTTAAAGCTATTTCCGCTGAGGCCTTGCACAGCAACAACCAATCTTTCTTAGAATTAGCCACGGCTACCCTGGAAAAATTTCAGGTCCAGGCTGCGGCGGATTTGGAGAAAAGGCAGCTAACTATTGACGAGTTGGTCAAGCCCTTAAAAGAATCCCTAATTAGCGTAGACACTAAAATTAATGAATTGGAACAAAAGAGAGTCGGCGCCTATGAAGGCTTAATTAAACAGGTACAATATATGGCTATCGGTCAGGAAAAGCTACAGCGAGAAACCACCAAGTTGGTTTCAGCCTTAAAGACTCCTACGGTCAGAGGACGCTGGGGAGAAATTCAGCTGCAACGAGTGGTCGAGGTTGCCGGTATGGTGGAATACTGTGACTTTGTGCAACAGGAACATGTCAGCGGAGAAGGTGGTTCCCAAAGACCGGATATGATCATCCGCTTACCCGGCCAGAGAATTATTGTAGTTGACTCCAAAACTCCTTTAGGTGATTATCTGGAGGCAGTGGAGGCCCAGGATGAAGAGAGCAGAAAAATAAAATTGCAAGGTCATGCCAAACAGGTAAAAAACCATATTATTAACCTGGCCAGCAAGTCCTATTGGAGCCAGTTTGATTTCACGCCCGAGTTTGTGATTATGTTTTTACCGGGCGAAATGTTTTTCAGTGCTGCCCTGCAGGCCGATCCCACTCTGATAGAATTTGGTGCGGAACAAAAGGTTATTATTGCTACTCCTACCACGTTGATCGCTCTGCTTAAAGCTGTGGCTTTTGGCTGGCAGCAGGAACTGATTAACGAAAATGCCCGCCAGATTAGTGAGCTGGGAAAAACTCTTTACGAGAGACTCGGTATTTTAGCCGAGCATCTTCTGGATATTCGCAAAGGACTGCAACAGTCTGTCCAGGCTTATAACAAGACAGTAGGTTCCTTTGAAGGACGGGTTTTAGTCACCGCCCGCAAATTCGGGGAGCTTGGTATTGGGAAGGACCAGGAAATAAAAGAGCTGGAAACCCTGGAAACAGGATTGAGAGAAATTGCTTCTTCTGGGCAAAAGGAAAGTTAATAAAAAATTTGCGAGCAGTTCATAAAAATTTGAACTGCTCTCTTAATTTCAGAAGGTATATTATAAATATTAGTCGAATGTAATTATTGTTATTTTTTAGAAATATGTTAGTTATCTTATCGAAAAATTTTGAATCGGAGTGAAATATGGCCAAAAAGTATTGGATTACTAACAGCTTACAATATGAACTGGATTTTAAAGATTTAATGATCAATATAGCCCAAAATTTTATAAATCTGCCCAGAGGACATGCTCTTGAATATATGCGCTTGTGCTTGGAATCTATTGGTGAATACTTTCAGGCAGATCGGGCTTTTTTTTGTGGTATTGATAAGGGCTACCCTCAAACCAGTAAATACGGAGAATGGTGTAAAGAAGGTATTCCCTCAGCTTGGGGCCAGACAGCTATTATTCCTCCTCTTTTAATTAAATGGTGGGTTACCAATAGCCAGGATAATGTAGTGCTTATCCATGATGTTGATAAATTGTCTGCTAAGCCGAAAGTAAAAAGCATTTTACAGGCTGCAGGCATCAAATCCAGTATAGTTCTTGTCTTGCGCGAAAAAGCGAGAATTATTGGTTTTCTAGGTTTGGATAGCGTCACAACCAAAAGAAAGTGGCCACGGGAATATACTTCCCTGCTCAACGCTGCCCAAAAAATATTTATTAGTGCTTTTGTTAAAAGCGAGTCAGAAAAAATTCTCGATGATGAGCGCGATTTACTCAGTGTAACCTTAAATTCAATTCAAGAAGGGGTTATTTCTGTTAACAATGACGATTCAAAAATTGGGATTTTCAATAAAGCCGCTGAAGAAATAACCGGTTATAAGAAGGAGGAAGTATTAGGAAAAAAATGGACAGAAATTTTGAAAGTTTATAAGGTCAAGAATAAAAGGAAGGAAATTATCCAGGGAGAGTACTTGGATTCATTTATTACCGAAAACGGCAATGATTATTATGGACTGCAGACCAAGGACGGTAATAATAAAATCGTGTCTTTTACTATTTCTCCGGCCCAATTCGCCTTACATAAACCGGGTATGGTAATTGTGATCAAAGATATTACGGAGAGCAAAAAAGCAGAGGAAGAAATAAGATATTTAAGTTATTATGACAGTCTTACAGGGCTGATCAACCGGACCTACTTTGAGAAGCAGCTGCTTAAAATCGATCGGGGAAAAAATTTGCCGCTAAGCATTATTATGGCCGACTGCAATGGATTGAAGATTGTGAATGACGCTTTTGGTCATGATGAAGGGGACCGTTTGCTTGTTCATGCAGCCAACGTTTTAAAAAAGGTCTGCCGTAAGGAAGATATTGTCGCCAGGATAGGAGGAGATGAATTTGCCATAATACTTCCTAGACTTGGCCAGGAAAAAGCCTATGCGGTTTTTCAAAAGATAAAGGAATATTGTGCTGAAGAGAAGGATCTGCTTGTTGTACCCAGTCTGGCTATGGGTATAGCTACTAAAACAGACAGGGATGAAGATATAAACAAAATCCTAAAAAAAGCCGAAGACCGCATGTACAGCGCCAAACTCAGTGAAAATAAAAGTATGCGCAGTTCAATCGTGCTGTCCTTACGCAAGACCCTGGAGGAAAAGACCCACGAAACAGAGGAGCATTGCAGCAGGCTTAGAGTGTTGTCTACTGAATTAGGTAAAAGAATGGGTTTAAACGATTCTTTTCTGAC
>JAAYOJ010000002.1 GCA_012520405.1 Peptococcaceae bacterium | reverse complement strand
ATTTGTGTTCTCAATAAATGTGATCAAGAAATTCCTGAAAACCTGACACTCGCTCGGATACGGCAAACCGTAAAAACTCCTCTGGTCTGCACAAGTGCAATTAATAATTTAGGAATTGAAGAATTAAGAAAACAGATTATTGCCAATTCCAATCCTGAAGATATTGAACCCACCCTGATAGAAGATTTAATTAAGCCCGGGGATATTGCCGTGCTTGTGACCCCCATTGACAAATCTGCTCCCAAGGGGCGGCTAATTCTACCCCAACAGCAAACTATCCGTGCTATTCTCGACAGTGAAGCCATAGCGATAATAACAAAAGAACAGGAACTTAAACTAACGCTTAGAAGCCTGAATCTCCCGCCTGCCATTGTGATTACTGACTCTCAGGCCTTTCAGCAAGTAGTCGCGCATACACCCCCTGACGTTCCCCTAACTTCCTTTTCTATTTTATTTGCCAGGCAAAAGGGAGATCTTACGGAAATGGTGCGAGGTATCAAACGTCTTGAACAACTGACAACTAAAGATAAAGTACTAATTGTGGAAGGCTGCACCCATCACCGGCAGGAAGACGACATCGGAAAAGTAAAAATCCCGCGCTGGATACGCCGGATCGCTGGAGAAAAGATTGAATTTTCCTGGGCCTCAGGAACCCGTTATCCTGAGGATCTTTCCCAATATGCGCTTATCGTTCATTGCGGCGCTTGTATGCTTAATCGCAGAGAAATGCTGTACCGTATGGCAAAAGCACGCGAACAAGGTGTCTTTATTACTAATTACGGCCTGCTCATTGCCTATGTAATGGGGATTCTACCCAGGGCACTTCAGCCTTTCCCTGCCGCCAGCCTCGCTTTGCAAACTTTTTAGCTTGGATCTTCCTATTTACAATGTTCTCCCATTTTTTGTATAATTAGTATAGTGCCCATTTCTTTTATTGAAAATTTACTCAGAGCAGGGTAAACTACTAAGGAAAATATAGCATGCCAGTGCCCATGCATAGCATATCCACCAATACATCCAACTAGTACATCCCACCAGTATATCCCAACATAAAAATAAACCCTGCCTGAAGAGGGGAGGGTTTATTTATGATGGGCAAATTTTGTGTTTCTACTGATTCGGGCTGTGACCTACCTGCAGCATTCTGCAAGGATCGGGGCATTCACGCCTACCATATGAAATATATTATAGACGAAAAACAATACACCGACCAAATGAACCCAGAAGACTGTATCGAATTTTATAACCGCATGAGGAAAGGTGCCGTACCTCGTACCAGCCAAATGACACCATATGAGTTTGTGGATCATTGGACAAAATTATGGAAGGAATTTGAGCTCCCCATAGTTCATATTGCTATGGGCAGCGGCATCTCAGGCACATTTTCCAATGCTGTAATTGCCCAAACCCTTTTCCTGGATGCTCATCCCGCAGCCCAGGTTTTTGTTGTGGACTCCACCCTCGCTTCTATTGGCTACGGCATGTTATGTGTTTGGGCTGCTGATATGCGAGACGCCGGCGAAACACCTGAAGCTTGTGTAAAATGGTTGGATGAGCATAAGATTTTCGTAAATACCTATTACACTTGTGATGACCTGAAATATCTTTATCGCAGTGGACGAGTAAGCAGGGCCGGGGTAACTGTGGCTACAGTCTTGAATATCAATCCCATTCTCAACCTTGATAAAGAAGGCCACCTTATAGTCCGCGAAAAAACAAGAGGACGTAAGAAAGCCCTAAAACGCATTTACGATATTGTTCAGGAGCTTGTAGTGAATCCCGGCGAGCAAAAGCTTTATATCTGCCATTCCGATTGTAAAGCTCAAGAAATTGAAACCTTTTCTCAAACTCTCATAGACGAATGTGGCTTTCAGGATTCTTTTATAAGCTATATAGGCCCTACTATAGGCTCCCATTGCGGCCCGGGTCTTATTGCAGCCTTTTTCTTAGGTAAACCAAGGTTTTTGTAGTCCTATATTCTAACTGTTAATGCAACCCAGTATTGACAATGCCTGTAAGATCATCTATGCTGAAATTAATAGTTACAGGCATTTCCCTTACTGTTTGGGGAAGTGTCTTTTGTACTTTTTTTCTTTTCTATTTCTTTTTTTAGCCTTCCCGTATTAGGCCTGTATTATATAGAAATACAAAGTAATTCGAGAGGAGAACAAATAATGGCTCGCAAAATTTTTATCACCGAATCGGATAAACACAAAATTTTAAAAATTATTAGCCAAACCAAATATGATTCATTAAAAAACAAGGAATTTTTGAACGAGCTTGAAGAAGAAATCAATCGAGCCGTCGTCAAAACTCCTGATCAACTACCAGGGGATGTAATCTCCATGCATAGCAAGGTTCTTTTAGCATTTGGGGACGAAGAGGAAGAGTATACACTTGTTTACCCCGAGGAAGCAGATATCTCCCAGAATAGAATCTCTGTATTATCTCCGATCGGTACTGCTATTCTCGGCTATCCGGAAGGCAGCGTAATAGAATGGAAAGTGCCGGACGGGACCGTAAAAATAACGGTCAAAAAAATACTTTTTCAACCGGAAGCGTCAGGTAGATATGATTTATAAACTAATTCTTTAGTCCTTAGAACAGCTACTGTGCTACAAACAATGCTGTTCTTTTTATTTCTTTAAATTTAGAGCCTCAACTCAGCTTGTTTTTCTGTTCACAAAGGTTGTATACTTGTATTAATATGGCATAAATGTAAGGTTACAGGGGGATGGTTTCATGAATTCGCTCGAACATATGCTTAGCCCAATGATACTTCAATCCAACCAAGCTATAGACAAAAACCTTACCAATAGCGAATTGGCACTTATGGATCGAATCCGCAAATATAAAATTGATTTGCTTATTCATCGCAAGAGTTCCTCACAGGTTGACTTTGTTCGCCCAATAATTGTGGAATCATGGTTAAGATCCTATAATTACGGTCTCAATATTTTTGATTATAACCGTGCCCCAATTTTAAACCCATCTGACTTCGCTGAACTATTACATGAAAAAAGTATTTTCTTAAAAGCAGCGGACCCCAATATTAGGCAGTTGGAAACAATTTTAACCAATACAGAAAGCATTATCTACCTGACTGATGAACAAGGGGTTTTTCTGCGGGTAATTGTCGGTAGTTCCAAACTTTTATTGGAACAAAACAAAAGATTTGAAATTATAGAAGGGTCAGTGTGGTCGGAAAAAACGGTCGGCACTTGCGGCCATACTTTAAGCTTAATTCTAGGAATACCCGTCCAGGTTTGCGGTCCGGAACATTACTGTGAAAAACACGATAAAATCGCTTGTTCTACAGCCCCTATTTTCGATAATAACAACGTTCTGGCCGGTACCCTTTCTATTGTTACTCCCACTTTTCATCATCAAAACACTCACACCTTAGCTCTGGCTATTAATATGGCCGGAGCTATTCAAAATGAATTCCGTTATAAATTAAATAACAAACTTTTAGGATTATCATTTGAAATTGCTGACGAAGCTGTGATTACTTTAAATAAAGACGGTCATATTGTTTACTTCAATGAAATAACAAGAAAACTGTTTGCTAAATATAACAAAGAGCTGCTAGGAAAATCAATTGAAGAGATATTAGGTAAACAATTTTTGTTGAAATCCGCTTTAAAAAACAGTAAATCCATTTGCGAAACCGTAATCGAAAGTGAATTTGTTAAGCAAAAGCTTCTGTGTTCTATTAAACCCCTAATTGATAGCGGAATTAATTTCGGTTATGTCCTGACCTTAAGAAAAATAAACACTTTAAAGAAAGAATCTTCCTGTTTGAACAGTGCCAATGTAAGCAGTGCCAGGGCCAAGTATTCTTTTGATAAAATAATCGGTAGTTCTCCCCAAATAAAAAAAGCTGTTCAGTTAGCCCAACGATTTGCGCCCCTGGATGAATCTATCCTGATTCAAGGGGAGAGCGGTACAGGTAAAGAAGTATTCGCTCAGGCCATACATAACGCTAGCCGCCCCGACGGACCATTTATTGCCGTCAATTGCGGGGCTCTTGCTCGGAATCTAATAGAAAGTGAACTTTTCGGTTATGAGAAAGGCTCTTTTACAGGGGCCGAACGTCAAGGCCGAGCGGGAAAAATTGAAATGGCTAACGGCGGGACTCTTTTTTTAGATGAGATAGGTGATTTCCCCTATGAATTGCAATCTGCACTGTTAAGGGTAATAGAAGAAAAACAGGTTTTACGCATAGGAGGAAACCGCTACATCGACGTGGATTTCCGATTAATTGTGGCCACTAACAAAGACTTAATGTCTCTAGTCCAAAGCAACCAATTTCGAGAAGATCTTTATTTTCGTTTATCTGTTTTCACTTTAGTGTTACCTCCCTTACGGGAAAGAAAGTCTGATATCAATAGTTTGATAAAACATTTTGTAACTGAGGCGGCGGAAAAACAGCAAATTACCCCACCATCCTTAAGCAGCGCCACTAAATATCTACTTTTAGAATATAACTGGCCGGGAAACGTTAGACAATTGAAAAACGCTATTTCTTATGCCATGACTGTACATAACAATGGGATAATAAGACCTCAAGACCTTCCACAGCTAATTGTTGACTTTATGAATAAATCAGCTGCGGAAAAGGGTTTGGGATCGGAGTTAATTAATGAAGAAAAAACACAGGCCCAAAACCCATCTCTGAAAGAATTGGAAAGAGAAATTATCAAAGAGGTATTAGAAGAAAAGAACTATTGTATAAGCCATGCTGCAGAGAGACTTGGTTTTAGCAGAGCTACGCTTTATCGAAAAATAAAAAAATATAATTTGCGCGACTAATTATGTTAAGTAAGTATATGAGTGTTTTAATTTGATACACTACTTATTGAGATATGTTAAATACTCTTGGTTTTCTGTTGCATTATCTTAAGGGTAAGTAACAATTGGTGTTTATGGGGAGTTTCAGCAGTGCTAATTCCCTGGATTTAAGCACATCCAAGGCTTTGGCATGTATATTGCATTTATATTTATTAGAAGCGACAAAGACATCAAGAGAGCTTTAACCATGGCAAAAGCTAGACCCCGGAAAGGTGGTGCGTATGCTTAAGGGTTTTTTCACTGCCAACCCAATGGTTAAGCCCTTGAGGTCAATGCTACTTTATAAATTTTTAAGTAAGGAGAAGGTGAGTTTAATGGAAGTCAGAATTAACACCCATGGCAAAGATAAGCTTGCTACCAAGGTATTTTTCAGCGACGAGAAACAAGGCTTTGAAGTTTCTTCTGTAATCATCATGGGGAAACAGGATTGCGCTCTGATCGATACCCAATGGTCATTAGCCAATGGACACCGTGTAGCCGCTGAAGTTCTGGAGACGGGCTTAGATTTAAAAACTATTTATATTTCTCACGCTCATCCCGATCATTATTTTGGTCTCCAGCCAGTCGTTGAAGCCTACCCTAACGCCCGCGTCATCGCTCTCCCGGAAGTAGCTAAAGTAATTAATAAACAGTTTATTGACAAATTGGAGCATTGGGAAGAACAAATAGGTAAATTCAACTATCCTACCAAACCTATCCCCATTGAACCTATGACGGAGAATTACTTCGAACTTGAAGGCGAAAGAATCGAAATTATACCAAAGATAATGGGAGACCTTAAATATAACACGGTTGTTTGGATTCCTTCAATTAAGACCTTGATCGGCAGTGACGTTCTGTTCAACCAGGCCCATCCCTTTACCTGTGAAGTAAATGCCGAAGAACGCCAGCAATGGATTAAAGACATTGAAAAGCTGGAAAAACTAGGGGCCGAGGTAGTTATTCCGGGTCACGCCAAGCCTGGCATGCCTTTTGACAACAGTTCCTTTGAATTCACTAAAGAATATATTAGAGCAACTGAGGAAGAACTCGCCAGAACCAATACCGTGGGCGAATTCTACTATAACATGTGCCAGCGTTTCCCCGATGCTAACCTTTTCATCAGCAATGAAATGAACTCTAATGTATTTAAAGGCCAAAGGGAATGGGATTGGAGAGAAGACGAAGAATAATAAAAGTGCCCTAAAAGGGCACCTAATCCGGGAAGGAAAAATTGTATTTATTAACTGGTTCGTGAGTGGCAGCTTGGAATTATGCTTGTGAATTTTCCCATTTATTTTTTATAAAGTGAGGGATATTTGAATGGAACAGCAGAAAATGATTAAAGGGTATGAGAACTGGATGGTGTTCATCCTTTGTCTCGCCTTCGGTTTCGTTATGTTTGACCGGTTTGCTATCTCCAACCTGCAGAACTACATCATGGCTGATTTGAATATCAGTTACACACAACTCGGCTTAGCAACCTCTGTTTTCGCCCTTACTTGGGCAGTTATCGGACTTTTCGGCAGTTATTTCGCCGATACGAAAGTCTCCCGTAAAAAACTACTAGCGATTTTTGTCTTGTGTTTCTCTATTTGTTCCATGCTTACTGGTCTGGCCACCGGTTTTATAATGCTTCTAATTATCCGGGCTTTAATGGGTGCTTTTGAAGGACCGGTAATGCCAGTATCTCAAGGCTTCATCATCCCCCAATCCTCCCCTCACCGTCGGGGTATGAATATGGGCCTAATGCAGGTCTCAGCAGTGGGATTAATTTCATCACTATTAGGGCCTCTTGTTCAAGTAGCTTTGGCCGAGTCAATTGGCTGGAGACTGACATTTGTACTCACCATTATACCAGGTATAATAATTTCGATTCTAATATGGAAGATACTGGTTAATCCCCCCACCGGGGCTGAGGCTGCGGCTGAGGCAGCACCTTCCGAAAAGAAACCCAAAGAAAAAATTAATTATGGTGAAGTTATCTTCAAAAACAGAAACGTCGTGCTTTCTATTATCGGAACCCTCTTCTTACTTTGTTGGTATGTTTGTACTCTTACTTTTGCTCCTGGTTTCCTAACTACAGTTAAAGGCCTTACTAATGTTCAAATGAGCTATGTAATGTCCTGTTTCGGTGTAGGAGCTATTCTTTGGGGTGTCTTGATACCCCGCTTATCCGATACATTCGGCCGTAAACCGCTGGTTATTATCGCTGCTGCCATGGGAATTATCGGTAATTTAGGTATTCTATATGGACCCGCCAACCTAGGTTTTCTCATGTTTATTGCTTTCCTAGGCTGGGGAGGCACCGGCGTCTGCGCTCTTATGCAATCTACTATCCCTGCAGAATCCGGTGACCCACGATTTGTATCCACTATTATAGGGTCTAACCAATTAACCGGGGAATTAATTGGCGCCACTCTTGGGGCTACCATCCTTGGTGTGGTAGCAGACAAGGCTGGTCTGGGAGCAGTTATGCTGGCTACCGCTGGCTGCATGTGCGTTTGCTTAATTGTCAGTTTTTTCTATAAAGAATCCGCTCCCTTGGTCGTAGCCAGAAGAAATGCTAAAGGTACTGCTGCTAAATAATAAACATAGTTTATTGTTTACTCTATATCAAAAGGAGGCTTTGAATATGGACGGTCGTTTAAAAGGAAAGGTTGCCCTTATTACAGGCGGAGGAACTGGGCTTGGGGCTGATTTTGCTAAACGATTTGTAGCTGAAGGAGCTAAAGTTGTTATCACTGGCCGACGCAAAGCGTTACTGGAAAAAGTAGCAGCCGAACTGCCTAAAGGTTCGATATCCGTGTTCGCCGGTGATGTAGTTAAGGATGCTCAGGGCATGGTCGATGCTACATTAGAATTTGGCGGCAAGATCGATATCCTGGTAAATAACGCCGGTATTGATCCCCCGGGAACAGTAGTTGAAATTCCCATAGAGCAGTGGCAAAGAATTATAGATACCAACCTTACTGGGCCATTTTTGACCATGAGGGCAGCTATTCCTAATATGATTAAAAACGGTGGCGGCTCTATCATCAATATCGGTTCCTTGGCTGGAGTACGCTGTATTCCGGCTATGCCTGCTTATTCGGCATCAAAATCCGGTTTGATTGGCCTATCTCAAGCAACAGCTCTTGATTATGGCAAATCAAATATTCGCTGCAATGTTGTTTGTCCTGGACCTATTCGGACAGAAATGTTGGAACAAGCTATGACACCTTTAGCCCAATCCCTTAATACCGATATAGCCGGAGCACTAGGAGCAATGACCAGATTCTCTCCATTGCCCAGGTTTGCCACTCCGGATGAAGTTTCGGGATTAGTAGCCTTCCTGGCGGGCGATGACGCTTGCTTTATTACCGGAGCAGTATTCATGGTAGACGGAGGAGCGTGTATCGTTGATCCCTGCGGAGCAGCTGTCGCCAGTGCCGGAATGAATTGGGGCGGTGGAAAATAAGTTAAGTATTTCTAAATAGAAGTTGGACCGGTAAATTTCCGGTCCAACTTTTGTTTTTAATTTCAGGGAGCACAACATAAAATTATTGATAAATTATTGGCATAACAGCTATATTGTATTGCTGCAGTTTAACACATCTCTGATTTTATGCTTGACCATATTCTTAATGGCTTCTCTGGCCGGTCCAAGATACTTGCGGGGATCAAAGTCAGCCGGATTAGTGGCCAAATATTCCCGGATAGAAGCAGTCATAGCGAGACGAAGATCGGTATCGATATTAATTTTACATACTCCCATAGTCCCGGCTTTACGAAGCATCTCTTCTGGAACCCCTTGAGCACCTTTAATTGCGCCGCCATATTGGTTGCATTTAGCCACAAACTCCGGCAGGACAGTTGAAGCGCCATGTAATACAAGGGGAAATCCGGGGAGAAGCGAAGCAATCTTGGCCAGACGTTCAAAATCCAGTTTTGGCTCGCCCTTGAACTTATAAGCTCCATGGCTGGTTCCGATCGCAATAGCCAAGGAATCACAGCCTGTTCTTTCCACAAATTCAGCAGCTTGATCGGGATCAGTATAACTACTGTCTTGGGCACTGACCTTAATGTCATCTTCTACTCCTGCCAGTCTTCCTAACTCCGCTTCCACTACAACTCCTTTGGCATGGGCATATTCTACGACTTTTTTCGTTAGCGCAATGTTTTCCTCAAAAGGCAGCTTAGAACCGTCGATCATAACCGAAGTAAAACCGCCGTCAACACAGGCTTTGCAGATTTCAAAGTCTTCCCCGTGATCAAGATGAAGACAGATCGGCAAATCCGTATCCTCTAAAGCAGCCTCAACTAATTTTTTTAAGTAAATATGTTTGGCATATCTCCTTGCCCCGGCGGAAACCTGCAAAATCAAAGGTGCGTTTTCCTCTTTGGCAGCCTCGACAATTCCTTGGATAATTTCCATGTTATTGACGTTAAATGCTCCTACTGCACATTTCCCATAGACCTTTTTAAACATTTCAGTTGAAGTAACTAAAGGCATAATATTCCCTCCCTCGATTTTTTCATGTTGATGTTAAGCTTTTAATAACTTCTTGTTTCATTAATTTAGTTTTTCTTAAACTTATAATTTGTAATTGTTGTTAGTATTACCGGCTTCAAGAATTGTATAGCCAAACAAATTTGATGAGTTCTCCTGCCCCAATACTTTCCTACCCCTAATATTGGTTATGTTGGAAAATTATTCGTAATTAAAGATTATACTACTCAACTCCAAACTTCAATAGTTTAAACACAAAGGCCCTTTAATATCAATACTTTTTACTAAAGCTTACCCTCTTAATATATACGTTATTAATATACCCGATTAATATACCCGGCAGATAGCACTGCCGGGTAAGCTTATTATGAGGTTTGTTGTACGGTTATTCTGAAATTACCTACTACAAGACAGTACAAGACAGTCACCTATCACCGAGAACATATTCGGCAATATTTACTGAGTGGTCGCCGATGCGTTCCAGATTGCTTATGATATCCAGATAGACCGCTCCGTTATTTCCGCTGCAAGTTCCTTCGTTAAGGCGTTGTAT
>JAAYOJ010000021.1 GCA_012520405.1 Peptococcaceae bacterium | reverse complement strand
TGATTAAAGAAGCTACTGAAGGAACAGTTGACTTTACCCTTTATGCCGGTGGCACCCTTTGTCCTGCCCATGAGGAACTTGATGCCGTAAGAAAAGGTCTAGCTGACATTACATTCTTCCCTGTAGCCTACGGTCCGGGAAGCTTGGTAGAGAGTTTCATGCTCGAGTATCCTGGCGTTAATTTCGTCAATGGTAAGGCTGCTTCCTATACTGTAAATGATTGGTTTAATCAGGTTAAACCAAAGGAAATTGCAGACCTTAAACTCCTCTATGCTTTGGGCCAAGGCAATGGTTGTGTTATGACCACCTTCCCGGTTGAAAAGTTTGAAGATTTTGCGGGTCGTCAAATTCGTTGCGGCGATTCCCAGGCTCCGATTATCAAAGCTTATGGTGCAACTCCGACCGTTATGGCTTTCTCCGAAGTTTATGAAGGCTTAAGAACCGGTGTTGTTGAAGGTTTCTATGGTCTGGCTCATGCCGGCAACAGCGTCAAACTGTATGAAGTTACCGAGCATGTCGTAAAAGATCCTTTCTATATTGGAACCTATATTATGGTTATGAACCAGGGCGTTTGGGATTCTCTCAGCGAAGCCCAGCAGAAAGCTATCACCGAGACCACCGAGAAAGCTTTTGATGAGTTCCTTGCCCAAGGTAGAGATGCTGATGCTCAGGTTGCTTACGACAACTTTGAAGCTAACGGATTAAAAGTTGTTGAGTTCGATCAGGCCAACCTTGACAAGATGATTGGTGCTTCCGGTGTACTACAAAAAGAATATGCTCAAGATCTTGACAGCAAAGGTTATGAAGGAACTAAAAACCTTGAACTCTTCTTCGACTTGGCAGAAAAGTATAACGCCCAATATGGTGGCTAAGTTTTAACAAGCTGAATAATATAACAATAAATAAACCAAATATTGAGGAGATGTCTTCACTTGAAGGCATCTCCTTTGTCTTTAGGCTTTGCCCAAAGACTTCATTCGCAGGGTCACCTAGCTATGCACACTATTGTGACCATAGTTATAATTGCCACAGTATGTAATATTTAATATAATTAGTATTAAAATTGGCTTTTACTTAATTAATACACATATTTTGCCAAGAAGGATGTGAATATATGAGAATCAAGGCCGAGGATGTTGAAAAACTGGCGTTAATGAGCCGTCTTGAACTTACAGAAGAGGAAAAAGCGGCTTATACAGAATCTCTTAATGCCAGTTTGGATTACATGCATAGCTTAACTAAGTTAGTTACTGATACAGTAGAACCGGCTGTTCATGTACTGCCGATGGTCAATGTCTTTAGAGAAGATCGGGTTGAGATTGGTTTGGACCACAAGCAAGCTTTAGCCAATGCCCCGGAGGCAGAAGCAGGGTCTTTTAAAGTACCCCGTATTGTTTAACCAGGAGGTATTTCATGCAACTATATACATTAACAGTTCACCAACTGAGTGAATTAATGGCCCAAAAAAAAATCAGCAGTGTAGAATTAATAAATGCGTATTTGGAACGAAGTAGTAAAATAGAACATAAAATCCAAGCCTTTATAACCCATACCAAGGAAGAAGCTTTAGCCCAGGCCCGGATAGTTGATGCAAAAAGGATGCAGGGGGAAGAGTTATCCCCGCTGGCCGGTATTCCGGTAGCCATAAATGATAATATTTGCACCGCAGGCCTTAAGACCACCTGTGCTTCAAATATTCTCAATAGTTATATTCCCCCGGCAGATGCAACTGTTGTCACAAGACTAAAGAATGCCGGTTCCATATTAATAGGTAAAACCAATATGGATGAGTTTGGAATGGGTTCATCTACTGAGTATTCAGCTTTCACCCCGACTAAGAACCCTTATGCCTTGGAAGCTGTACCAGGCGGTTCCAGTGGGGGGTCGGCAGCAGCTGTAGCGGCTGGGGAAGCTGCGTTTGCTTTAGGTTCTGATACCGCTGGGGATATTCGCCAGCCGGCGGCTTTTTGCGGTGTCCTGGGCTTAAAGCCTACATATGGCTATGTTCCCAGAACAGGTCTGATCTCTTATGCTTCCTCTCTTGATCAGATCGGCCCCTTGGCGCGGGATATCACGGACTTAGCGCTAATCCTAAATGCGATTCTCGGCCATGATCCCAAAGATTCGACCTCGGCTACTGTGGATGTACCTGATTTCAAAGCTGGTTTGGTTAATGACGTTAAGGGCTTAAGAATTGGGTTGCCTAAAGAATATATGGAAGCCGGCGTAGAAGGTAAAGTCGCAGCTAAGATTCAGGAAGCCGTTAAGCAATTGGAAGACATGGGTGCAATCTGCGTTGAGGTTTCATTGCCCCATACTGAATACGCGGTGGCAGCTCATTATATTATTTCCTGTGCTGAAGCCAGCTCCAATTTGGCCCGTTATGACGGGGTGCGTTATGGCCTTAGAGTTGAGGCCGAAGATGTGTTGAGCATGTTTATGCAGACTCGAAGCCAAGGTTTTGGGGACGAGGTAAAAAGAAGAGTACTTTTGGGTACCCATGTCTTAAGCAGCGCTTCTTATGACGAATATTATACTCAGGCCTTAAAAGTTCGCACCCTAAACAAACAGGATTTTGATCAGGTCTGGACTCAAGTAGATTGTCTTCTTACTCCAGCTAGTTTAACGACTGCTTTTAAAATTGGTGAAAAGGCACAGGATGCTTTAGCTATGTATCTGTCTAACTTTTGCACTATACCGGTCAATCTGGCCGGATTACCGGCTTTAACTTTACCTTTCGGTCTGGCTGATGGGATGCCTGTAGGGTTACAGCTAATCGCCCGTCATTTTGATGAGCAAACCTTATTGAGAGTAGGTTATAGCTTAGAACAGAATACAGACCAAACCAGTCTGAAGCCTGATCTAGACCGTGAATAATTTTTTTAGGGGGTCAAAATGAGTAGATACGAAGCAGTAATTGGTTTAGAGGTTCATGTAGAATTAAAAACCGCGACCAAATTGTTTTGTGGTTGTTCTACGGAATTCGGAAAAGAGCCTAATACGCAAGTATGCCCGGTTTGCCTGGGCTTGCCCGGCAGTACCGGTGTGTTAAATAAAAGAGCTGTCGAGCTGGCTGTGAAAGCCGGTTTGGCCTTAAACTGTGAAATTGGTACCCATACCTGGTTTGACCGGAAAAATTATTTTTATCCCGATTTGCCCAAGGGATTTCAGATCTCCCAGATCTTTCGTCCCATTGCACATAATGGTTACTTGGATATCGAGGTTAACGGCCAAGAGAAACGAATCCATATTACCCGGGCTCATATTGAAGAAGATCCCGGCAAGCTCATTCACACCGGTGAATCCATAACCACTTCTTTTGCTTCTTATGTGGATTATAACCGATCAGGTATACCCCTGATAGAAATCGTTTCGGAGCCTGAAATTCGCTCCGGGGAAGAAGCTAAAGCCTATTTGGAGAAACTTAAATCTATTCTAGAATATACCGGTGTTTCAGATGTCAAAATGGAGCAGGGTTCTCTACGTTGTGACGCCAATATTTCCGTTCGTCCGGCAGGAACTACTACCTTTGGCACCAAAACAGAGATTAAGAATATGAATTCTTTTCGCGCTGTGCAGCGGGCTATCGAATATGAGATAGATAGGCAAATTGAGCTACTGGAAGATGGAGGCACCATTATTGCGGAAACACGCGGCTGGGATGAAAATAAGGGTATTACCGTGTCCATGCGAAGTAAGGAGGATCCGGATTATAGAAGTTTCCTGGAGCATGAGATTTCTGATATAAAGCTTACTCCAGAGTGGATAGAAGAGGTCAGAGCAGCCCTTCCGGAATTACCGGATGCCCGTAAAGAGCGGCTGGTGAAAGAACATGGTTTGCCGGCTTATGATGCCGGAATTATTACCGGTTCTCTGGCTTTAGCGGAGTTCTTTGATGCCGTCTATGAGAAATATCCCGATGCTAAAACAATCAGCAACTGGATTATGGGTGAGCTCTTGCGACTCTTAAATGCGCGCAATTTGGAATTAAGCCAGGCTAAGATTACCCCTGAAGGACTGGCAAAGCTCCTGGAGTTGATTAAAAAGGGTACCATCAGCAACAAAATGGGCAAAGAAGTTTTTGAGCTCATGTTTGAAGAAGGCAATGATCCGGAGCAAATTGTTAAAGAGAGGGGTATGGTCCAGATATCGGATGAAGAGCAGTTAGCCCAGATTCTTACGGAGGTTATTGCTCAGAATCCTAAGTCAGTTGCGGATTTCCAATCCGGTAAAAAACAGGCCATTGGTTTTTTGGTAGGGCAGGTTATGAAGGCCACCAAAGGCCAGGCTAATCCGGGAGTGGTCAACACTATGCTCAGGAACATGCTGGCTGAAAAATAACAAAATTGCACCTTTGTCTTCTTGAATTTAAAAGGCAAAGGTGTTTTTTATTCTAATAAAAAGAAGGAAATGTCGAAAAAATAGAGAATTGCTGGAATATTAGAATTTATTATTAAATGTTATATTATAATGTAGTTGGTGATGATTATGCGGGGGGAAAAAAACAATTCCGAAGAGGAATTAAAACGATACCGTTTACTGGCCGAAAACGCGCGCGATATTTTTCTGTTTAGCTCTGCTACAGGTCAAATACTGGAGGCCAATAAAGCAGCAATTAAGTCTTACGGTTATTCACGTGAAGAACTACTGACCAAAAGCATCCCGGATTTACAGGCAGAGGGCAAGATGTATACAGAACCAGAAATAAAAGAGGCCTTAAAGGACGGGATTGTTTTAGAGACCCAGCACCGTAGAAAAGACGGCAGCATTTTTCCGGTAGAGGTAAGTGTTCAAGGCATCAATATTAACGGGGAACAGTTTTTTCTAGGTGTAGTCCGGGATATAACCGAACGAAAGAAAGTTGAGTATGAACTACAGCAAAGCAGAGCCAAATACAAGTATCTATTTGAAAAATATCGAAGTGTCTTTAATAATGTCAGGGATGGCATGGTCTTAGTTAATAAGGATGAGGGGTTAAAAATTGTTGAGGTCAACGATGAAGCTTGCAGACTGTTAGAATATAGCAGGGAAGAATTATTGGGAAAACCCCCCTCCTTCTTTGAAAGGAATAAAAAAGATCAAAGACGTTTAGATCTTATCAATGAAGCATTAAGAAAATACGGCATGTATGAATCTGAGGAAACCCATATAACCAAGAACGGCAGGGAAATACCGGTAGAAATAAAAATTCACCAGTTTACTTTGAATAATAGATGTTATGAGCTGACTACCATGCGCGATATTAGTGAAAGAAAAAGGAATGAAGAGAAATATATTCGCGCCAAAGAACAAGCAGAAGCGGCAAACCGGGCTAAAAGCGAATTCCTGGCCAACATGAGTCATGAAATACGAACCCCGCTTAATGGTATAATCGGGATGATCGATTTAACTCTGGAAAGCGGGTTGAGTGTTGAACAAAAGAGTAATTTGGAGACAGCCAAGCTGTGTGCCGATTCCCTTCTCAGCATTATCAGCGATATTTTGGATTTTTCCAAAATGGAAGCAGGAAAGTTAGCCATTGAGCATCTAAGCTTTAACCTTAAGAAATTGATTGAGCAAACTTTGAAGATCCATATACCTAACGCCAAGAAGAAAGGGCTTAGCATCAATTATTATATAGATCCGAGTATTCCGGAGTATCTGATGGGCGCTCCCAATAGGATACGCCAAGTGCTTAATAATTTATTAGATAATGCTGTAAAGTTTTGTGATCAAGGAAAAGTAGTTTTAGAAGTTAAAAAGATTTCCCCGAAAAATTCAGAATGCCATAAGTTGCTTTTTGCTGTTAAAGATACCGGCATAGGCATATCTTGTGAAGAAAAGAACAAGCTCTTTAAAGCTTTCAACCAATTGGACGGGTCAATAACCAGAAAATTCGGGGGGACCGGTTTAGGACTGGCAATATGCAAAAAACTGGTCGAGTTAATGGGAGGATGCATTTGGGTAGAAAGCACTAAAGGCAAAGGCAGTACTTTTAAGTTTATCCTGAAATTTAAAACCGGTAGCAAACCAAAGCCGGAACTTGTGCCTACGCCTGTGCTGAATAAAACTGGGCCTCAAAAGCCTCTATCTATTCTTCTGGCTGAGGATTATGCCATGAACCGTCTTGTTTTAGACCGTATGCTGACTAATAAAGGGTATAAGGTAGATGTTGCCGAAAACGGGCTTGAGGTGTTGGAACTCTGTGGGCAAAAAGAATACGACCTCATACTCATGGATATACAAATGCCGATTATGGATGGAATAGAAACCACTAAGCGTCTTAGACAAATAGAAGGGTCTGGTAAACATATCCCCATTATAGCCATTACGGCCTATGCTTTACAGGGCGATAAAGAGAGATTTTTAACCATGGGCATGGATGATTATATAGCCAAACCGATCGATATGCTTAAGCTCTATGAGAAGATAGAGCAAATGGCTAACAATACCGGGGTCTGTGACCGGCATGAACAAGCATTGGTAAATAAGAGAATAGAATGTGCAAATTCGGTTTCTGAAATGGTGGAAATTGATAAGTGTCTTCAAGAAGTACGATCATTAGTAAAGAAAAAACACTTTTTAGCGGTAGAACCGGTTACCCATCGCCTTAAACAATTATGCCATAAACTTGAGCTTGATAAATTAAAGTACAGAGCCTTTAAAATAGAATTATGTTTTAGGAGGAATGAGATTGAAAAGGTCCAGGACCATTTAGCCAAGTTTGAAGAAGAGTTTGAGATCTTAAGAAATTTTTTTCTACTTGAAA
Source organism: Peptococcaceae bacterium (assembly GCA_012520405.1). Classification (GTDB taxonomy): domain Bacteria; phylum Bacillota; class Desulfitobacteriia; order Desulfitobacteriales; family Syntrophobotulaceae; genus JAAYMU01. The sequence continues at coordinate 14,121 of JAAYOJ010000021.1, read as the reverse complement.
AATGATTTTCCTCCGGCTTGCTGAAAACCGTTGTTTTAACACAGCGGTTTTTTTGATAGAGCCATAGAAATAGTAATTAAAAACAAATTAATGGTATTCATATTTTTACCATGATTGTAAAGAATAAACTGTGGATTGGAAGTAATATTTGGAGTGATATTGTTGGTAAGTGAGAAGAAAAAACAGCAAAGCCCTATCTTGAAAATATTGTCCCTTATTACTTATAAAAAAACGAGCAGGCCCCGGTCTTTTGTCTTGCCTGAACAGAATGAAGGGCAGGAGGGCGGGGATAATTCTCAAAATTACCAGGCTCCCGAAGGGAGAGGAAATGAGGAAACCCAATCCGAAGGGAAAAAAAGAACAAAAACGCTCCGAAAACCCCTTTCCCCTTCTCAGGTGAAGTCCGGGAGAAGGGATGTCAATGAAGTAAAAAATGATATTGACTCCAATCTTGAGATGATCAGACAACAATTTAATGTCCCTCAAAATAAGGATTTAGTAATTAGAGAGTTTATTCTGGCCCGGGATAAAAGGGGTTTTATTGCTTATTTGGATGGAATGGTAGATAAAACGGTTATAAATGAACACATCCTTAGACCCTTATTTGATTTGTCAACTTCCGATTTAGCAGGGGACAGCAACTCAACTACCCTTGCTTTGGAGAACATTGTTGAAACTAACGATGTTAAAAAGCTTAAGAATTTTAAGAAAGTATTTGCCGAAATTCTCAAAGGCAATACAGTGTTATATGTTGATGGCCTGGATTATTTTTTAGCTTGCGAGTCAATCGGCTTTGAAATGAGATCAATAGAAACTCCGAAGACCGAGGGGGTAGTTAAAGGGTCTCAAGAAGGTTTCAGTGAAAACTTAAGAACCAATATTTCTTTAATCCGCCGCATAATCAAAAATAAAGATTTGATTTCTGAGTTTTTTGAAATAGGGGAAAAAAGCAGCACAACTTGTGCTGTGGTTTATCTCCAAGATCTTATTAACCCCTCTATTTTGGAAGAAGTGCGACGCAGAATTAGCAGCATAAAAACCGACTTTTTAGTAAGCAGCGGGATGCTGGAACAGTTTATTGAGGATAGCCCTTATTCTATTATTCCCACAACTCTATCCACGGAAAGGCCGGATAGAACAGCCTCCCATCTTGTTGAGGGCAAAGCGGCAATTCTCATGGACGGAGCTCCCTTTGCCATTGTTGTACCTGTTACCCTTAACGAGATTATGCATTCTCCGGAAGATGCTGCGCTTAAATGGCAGTATGCAACCAGTTTAAGGGTTATTCGCTTTTTTGCCTTTGCCTTCGCCGCTTTATTGCCTGGGCTATACCTTGCGCTCACTACTTTTCACCGGGAAATGATTCCCACCGATTTATTGATTGCGATAGCCGAGGCCAAAGAGAATGTTCCCTTTCCAACGCTGGTTGAAGTTATTTTAATGGAATTGGGATTTGAACTTATTCGAGAAGCAGGGATTCGTATTCCCGGAATTATTGGCAATACGCTGGGCATTATCGGAGCTTTGATTTTAGGTGAAGCGGCGGTATCCGCTAATATTGTCAGTCCGGTCCTTATTGTTATCGTAGCGGCTACGGGCTTAAGCAACTTTGCTATACCGAATTATTCCTTGGCCTTCGGGGTAAGACTGTTAAGATTTTATTTCATAATAGCAGGATGTTTTCTTGGTTTTTATGGTTTGGCTTTAGCTCTGGTGGTGTTTGTACTTATGCTGGTCAATCTTAAATCCTTTGGGATTCCTTATTTGTCTATTGTGGCGCCAAGAAACAAAAAAAGCAAAGATGCAGTTGTCCGCTGGCCGATCTGGATGCAGGAAGAGAGACCTGATTACTTAAATACCCTCGATTCTCGGCGTCAACCAGAGATCTCCAGGCAGTGGACGCAAGAGGATGCCCCTGAGCCAAGCGGGGCAGGCAGAAATAAGGACCAAGGCCCGGCCCAACAAGCGCCGGCCGGCCGAAATCAAAACACCGGCAAAGAAAAGGAGAGCTCCGATTGATGAGGGAAGGACATTTTGGTTTTCTTGAAGCTTTAAGTCTAATGGTTATTGTACTTATCAATAAAATCTTTTTTACCAGTCCTATGACTCTTATTGAGAAGTTGGGGACTTCGGCCTGGCTTGGGACTTTGATTTCCTGTCTAGCCAGTTTATCCTTCTTTGGTTTGCTTTATCTTTTAATGAAGAGATTTAACGGCCAGGATCTCTTCCAAATATTTGAAACCGTGACCGGCAAACTGGTGGGCCGGGGGTTAATTTTTCTTATCTCACTTTATTTTCTCTATTACACGGCAATCAATGCCCAGGAGTTCGCAGCTATTCTTAAAGCTTACAGTCTACCCTATACTCCAATCTACTTGATTGTCTTACCCTTATTAGTAATTGCTGCAGCTATGACTTATGTTGGTTTGGAGGGTATTGCCCGAGTGGCTTATGTGTTTGTATTTCCTATCTTTGGGGGCCTGGTTCTTATCCTTGTACTGGCCTTTCCGGTATATGACTGGGATTACCTCCGGCCATTATTTGGTTATGGTTTGGACACCACTATAGGTATAGGCTTATTAAGATCATCTGCCTATAGCGAAATTATTTTTCTGGCGATAATTATTAATTCCATTCACGGTCTGAAATATTTTCGCCGGGTTGGGATAAGTGCCTTGCTTATCTGTGGGCTTGTCTTTAGTCTTTGTTGTGCCTGCATTTTGGCGGCCTTTCAGTATCCATCGAGCAGCGAACATCTTTCCGGCATGTTCCAACTTTCCCGTGTAATCTATTATTCGCGCTTTTTTCAAAGAATTGAAGCTATCTTTTTGTTTATTTGGGTCTTCGCTTCAGTAATAACTATAGCCATCGGCTTTTATATCTCTTTGAAAGCCTACTGTCGGGCCTTTTTGATCAAAAATCATCGCCCTTTATTATTTTCCATTCTCTTGCTAACCAGCGCAGTTTGTTTCCTGCCCAGGAGTTTCCCGGAAATTTTGCAAATTCATGTTCGGGTTATTCGGGAGTTTAGTTTTCTTCTAATATATTTAGTCCCTATTCTGGTTTTGCTAGTTGCGGTTATCTTGAGGCGAGGAGGGACGTCCAATGACAAAAGCTTATAGATTTCTCTCTGGTTTGTTAATTGCCTTGTTTTTTTGTCTTCCTTTAAACGGTTGTTATGATTCCATCGAAATTGATGAAGAAGTATATGCTCTGGCTGTTGGTATAGATAAAGGAGTAAGTAATATAATCCGAGTTACGGTTCAGTACCCCACCTATAAGGACGGGGGTGGAGGCTCAGGGGGCGGCGGCAGCGAAAGTGGTAGTGGAGGCGGCGGGGAAGAAAGCGGAGAAGTAAATGGCACAGTGATCTCCACAGTGGAAGCCTCTTCTTTGCTGGAAGGTATAAGTATGCTTAACCTTTCCTCCAACCGGCAAATATCTTTATACCATACCAAAATGTTGGTTTTCGCTGAAGATTATGCCCGTGAAGGGGTGGTGCGTTATGTGGAGCCTTTGGCCAGATACAGGGAGGTCCGGGAGTCGATGAGAGTTGTGATCTGCAAAGGGAGTGCCGAAGAATTTATCAAGAAAAGCAGCGATTTTGTAGGAGCGAACACGGCCAAAGGCATGGAAATGGGTTTTTATCAGTCCCAAAACACCGGCTATTTTCCCGATGTCTTTTTTCATAATTTCTATTCCTCTTTAATATCTCCTTACGGCCAGTGTACGGCAATCTACGCCGGGGTCAATGAATTTAAGCAACTGGACAGCCAGGAAAAGGAAAAACCGGAATTGCACACAGATGTGGATCTGGAACCCGGTCAAATTCCACGCAAAGGAGGCAGTAAAAGCGAATTTTTTGGGACTGCGATTTTTGACGGTGATAAAATGGTCGGTTATCTCCTGCAGAATGAGACCCGCTTTTATCTCATGGCTATTGGAAAATTTAAATGGGGAATATTTACCTTTGAAGACAAGAGAAGTCCGGGAGATGCTTATATATTAGAAATCACGAGCAGCAAACGCCCGGAAACAAAAATTCGTTTTGAGGAAGGGCTACCTGTTATTGATTTGAAAATCAGTTTGGAAGCGGAATTGATTTCCAACCAGAGCAGAATAGAATACGAGACTTTAGACAAGCTTACTGAATTGGAAATCGAAATAGAAAAATATTTTCACGACGGTATAAAAGGAACAATTGAAAAAACCCAACGGGAATGGAACAGTGATATCTTTTTCTTTGGCAAAAAGGCCGCGGCCCAGTTCAGAACTATTCAGGACTTGGAAGAATATAATTGGCTGAAACATTATCAGGATGCGGAAGTCCATGTTGACGTTGACGTGAAGGTACGGCGGAGCGGTTTTCTGTATAAAACAATGCCGATTCAATCTACTTCACCCGACCAGAAAGGACGGAAGTAACTGACCATGAAAATAGTGCTGGTTATTCTTATTTTAGGAGTTAACTATTATACCTTTACCTATGCTAAAAGCCTCTGGAAAGATGATCATAACAAACTTGCGGCCTGCGGGGTTGCTGTCTTAGCCTTACTGGCCATAGCTTCTCCTGTATTTATATTGTTTTTTAGATATCCTTAATTGTTTGTTAGGGATAAAAAATAAAAAAAAACTAAGAATATAACAATAAAATGGTTAGGAAAGTTTATTGGCTTAAAGACCGTAGGGAGAGGTGATTTAATATTGACTGAAATATCCAATAGGCAAGAAAATTCTATTGCGCCCCATGAAACCTTCAATCTCCATGAATTACTGCAGCTTAAAAATATTTGCGCCTTGAAGTCTTCTGGGTTAAGCGCAAATGTGACCGATCCAAAATTAAGATTAATTCTGGAGTCCGACCTGGAAATATCCCAGCAGCAAATCAGAGAGCTTAAGGATCTAATTCAAAAGTCTGGCTATCAGACATAGTAAGTAACGCTATATTACAAAGTAAGTAAAATTAAAGAGGCGATAAAATGGCCAATATTATTCAAGATGTGGCAGGTGTAGATTTTATGACGGAAAAAGATATAGTGATCGAGCTGCTTCTTACCAGTAAAAACACCGTAAATCGCTATGCCGCGGTCTTAAGTGAGGCAACTTCACCAATGGTCAGAGATGTTTTAAAGAAACACTTAAACCAAAATATAGACCTTCAGGGTCAAATAGTGTCTTATGCCATGGCCCAGGGCTATTACCGCCCATATAATCCCTCTGAACAAATTAACGATGATCTCAAAAAAGCAGATACGTCTTTGGATTTAGAGGCATGGAAATTACAAGCAGGTGAGGAATTCTTCGGCTCAAAAAGAGATACCCCCATAGTGAGATCGTGAATCCGGAATAGAGAATCCAGGGCTCCTGAATTCTCTATTTCTATATTCCGAGTATCGGAAAAGCTGGAAAAGTGGTCAAACTATATATATAATGAGAACATTAAGAAATATAAGAGTAGCTGAGGGTTATGGTTATATGAAGAAGAAAGTTATTGTTGCTATGAGTGGCGGGGTAGATAGTTCAGTAGCGGCTTTGCTTCTTAAGCAGGCCGGTTATGAGGTTATTGGTATTACCATGCAGATTTGGCCCCAGCATGAAGACCAGGCTAAGACTTGTTGCAGTTTGGATGCGGTTAGTGATGCTCAAAAAGTGGCCTGGAAATTGGGAATTCCTCATTATGTAATGAATTTTAGGCAGGAATTTGAAGAAAAAGTTATTAAAGAGTTTTGTCGAGAGTACTTAGCCGGCAGGACCCCTAATCCCTGTATTTCCTGCAACAAATATATTAAGTTTGAATCTTTGCTCAAAAAAGCACAGGCCTTAAGTGCTGATTTTGTAGCCACCGGGCACTATGTGCGTAAAGAAAAAGATGCTATTACCGGTCAATGGTTGCTGAAAACCGGGGCGGACGACAGTAAGGATCAGAGTTATGCTCTTTATAATATGAATCAGCACCAACTTGAACGTACGCTTTTCCCTTTGGGAACTTACCGAAAATCTGAAATAAGGGAAATTGCCAGGCGAGAAGACTTGCCGGTGGCTGACAAAGCCGAAAGCCAAGAGATTTGTTTTGTCAGCGGTCATTATGGAGATTTTGTAGAAAACTACAGCGGTCTCTCTACTGCTTCCGGGGATTTTATAGATTCCGAAGGAAAAAAAGTAGGCGAGCACCGCGGTATTTACCGTTACACTATCGGGCAAAATAAGGGTTTAGGCTTAGCTTTGGGTTATCCGGTGTATGTAACCAGAATAGATCCCGAAAAAAATACCATCCAGATCGGAAGAAAAGAGGAATTGTTTCACAAAAAATTAACGGCGGATGAACCCAATTTTATAGCGGGCTCACCGCCGGATAAAAGTCTGATTTTAGCTAAAATTCGTTATAAAGCACCCAAAGTACCGGCTCGCCTGACTGTGCAAAAATCTATGGTTGAGGTAGAGTTTGCTGAACCTCAAAGGTCGATAACTCCGGGTCAGGCCGTCGTGTTTTATGATCAGGATACAGTTTTAGGGGGGGCAACCATTAAAGCTTATGGAGATTAAAAATTAGCTGTGCTTTATTTTGAAGCTTCTTTTAGGGATTTTTGCAAAGACTCAATGTTAGCAAGAATCAGTTTACCTTTGATTTCTATTAGATCAATATTTTTTTCCTTAATAACTTTGTCCAGCTCATTAATGGATAGGTCGAGTTTTACTTCTCCGTCTTTCTGTCCCTCTAAGGTTGTTCTTACCAAAGACCAGGCCGCTTTAAGGTCGTCCCTGGCAGTATTAGTATCGGACCAATTTTCAATTGCTGAATTGAGAATTACATTTCTGGTGTGGTAGATGAGCAGCTTAAGCCCGGGGACAGTTTTTATTTTATAGAGTGCATACATTTCCGCTATGCCGGCGTAAAGATTATTGGCGGCTAACATTGTTTTGTTTTTATCTTTGGTTTCTACAGCTTTAGTCAAATTATTTAAGGCGTCACTGAATTTATCCAGAAGTTCTTTACTCGCTCCCTTTTGGGTGATTTCAGGCATATAATCATTCCAAGCGGAATGCAGGCTTTCAATATCTGAAGCTGCTTGCTGCCATGGGTCGGAGGATTGAGCATTTTGCTCGGTCTGCCGGCCGTTTTGGCTTTGTGGAGAATTATTATCCGCTTGTTGTTGCTTTTGATTTTGCGTACTTTGGTTTTTAGAATTGCCCTGCTGTTGTTCTTGGGAAGCTACTGCTGTGGGACCGCCTAAGTTTTTAAACACCTTTTCCAGGGTAAGATCAAGCTCTTCCAGTTGTTTAGGCACTTTTTCGGCTTTTTCTTCCTGCTTGGCTTGTTCCGTTTGTTCCGGACTATTGCCAAGCATTTTATCTACCAGGCTGCAACCGGATAGAATTATTACTAAAGACAAAAGTATAGCTACTAAATATTTAAATTGGGGATGAAACCTGGAGAATAAATTGCCCATTGCGTTTTCACCTATAAAAATTATTTATAGGCTTATTATTCGTTTGTTTTAATACTTAAATACAATAAACTATTAGTTTTATTGAAAATTTTAAGCTTGCGAACTATTAAGATGATCGAGGAGCTTTTCGGCCAGGCGTTTTTGGGCACAAGCTTGGGATGTTAAACTTAGGATGGTATTGATTAACTCTTCTCCCTCGGCTTCCTCCGGAAGCAGATGGGAATACTGTTCGGCTAAATGACCATATGAAGCCTGCTCAGCTTTAAGAAATCTATCATATAATTCTGCTGTAGTAAGGTGCAGTCTTTCTACTTGGTCAAATAAAGCTTGGATATCATTAATGGCCATAACTTGTTTGATCTGATAAATCATAATTAGCTTTTTGAGCTGGTCTTTATTATATTTTTTTTTCATTGGTTTTTCTATGGTATTAGACTTGACATAATTATTGATCATCGCTTTGGTAAGGATGTTTTCCTTCTGGTCACGTCGAAAAATGCCGAAGAATTCATCAAAAAAAGTCAGCACTTGATCCATATAGAGGTCAATATTTGGTATCTCGTCAGTATTCACCCCTCTATATTTTAAAAACTCAATAGCAGGCATTATTAACTCCTTTTTAATAGTATTGATACAAGAAATGATAATAAAAATTACAGTTGAAAGCAAGGGAATAATAATGTAGAATACACATATGACTACATATAGTAATAGAAACTATGTATGGAGGTTATGCCTGTGTATTTAAAAATCCGCGAACCAGTTAATTCCATATCCCACCTATTTGGTGCCGGTCTCTCCCTGGCGGGTCTAGTTTTTTTGGTTATTAAATCTATTCAAGCTAACAGTCTGGCATACATTTTGGCGAGTCTGATTTTTGGTTTAAGCCTTATTTTACTTTACTGCGCTTCCGCAATCTATCATTGGGTTATTTCTCACCCCGGGGTAATTGAGGCCTTAAGAAAAATCGATCATTGCATGATTTATATTCTTATTGCAGGCACATATACTCCTCTTTGTCTGCTTACTCTTAAGGGCAGGTTGGGGACCGCGCTGCTTATAGCGATATGGGGCCTAGCAGCAGTGGGCATTATTTTGAAATTAGTGTGGTTTCATGCTCCAAGATGGCTGTCTACAAGCTTTTATCTGCTGCTAGGCTGGCTCGCGCTGTTTTTTCTCTATCCTATCTCCAAGGCTATACCCGGGCCAGGAATATTGTTGCTCCTGTTAGGAGGTATTTTTTATTCCGGCGGATCAATTTTTTATGTTTTAAAATCTCCTAAAGTGAGGTTGGGCAATCTAGGCTTTCATGAGATATTTCATTTCTTTATTCTGGCAGGAAGTATTACCCATTATTTATTTATATATAATTATGTGTTAGTTTGATATAGTTTTTACGCTTTCCAAAGGCCGTGGAGGTTGCAGTATTCTCTGACTTCCACGATTTCATTCATCGTAACAGGGAAAAAGGCTTCAGGTTTTTGTCCCGGTTTCAACTCTGCCCTATAAACCCGATCAGCTGTAAGAACTTCGATAAAAGCGATATAATGCTTTTCTTCCATGGGGTGCTCAATACTGCCAACCTTGGCTAGGACACCATTTTCTGTAGACTGTACGACAGGTACATGCTTTTCGCCACTGGCATCGACTGTATTGCCTTCAAGTAATTTCATTGGTTGCTTGCAGCAAACCAGGGCAGGGGCACCGGCGTGAACAACTTCGACTAAATTGCCACAAATAGCACACTCGTACATCTCTCTGATTTTTGTCATCTTAACCATCCTCCTTAAATTTTAAAAGTAAATGCTGTTAAAGTAAAAAAATACCTTTATAAAAAGAATCATATAATAGGAATTCTAAAATAGCAATATTCAATTTTCGAATTCATACAATATAAAAACAGCGCCCTGCTGATGTGCACCCCTAGAGTTAGACCAAAAATCTAACTTTAGGGGTGTTTGGTATAACCTACATCAAAAAAATTAAAAAATTGTTACTTATTGATTGCAAATCTGCTAAATTATGGTTATAATCAATCTATCTAAAAATACGACATAAAGTTACAAATATTGCGAAAAACGATTAATATATTGCAAATATATACAGAAGAGTACAGAAGAGTACAGAAGAGTACAGAAGAGTACAGAAGAGTAAAAGAGTATGTCTAAATATTATGAAAATTGAAATTTAAAAAGCATTTATTTTAGTTACTTAATAAATTCACTAAGTATGGAGGAGAATCAATGAAAAGTATTAAGAGCAAACTTATCGTTTATATTGCTATTCTTAATAGTAGTAGGGTTATCAGCACTTAGCCTGAGTGCTATAAAAATAGCAAGTGACGCAGTTACGGTTGAAGCAGAAGAAGCCCTAGTTTTACTGGCGGAGCAAGGAGCATTGCTTACAGAAAGCCGGATTGAAACTCAAATCCGCACGCTGGAAGTGATAGCTCTTAGAGAAGACATTCAAAGTATGAATTGGGAAGAACAGCAACAAGTCTTGCAGGGACAGCTAGAGAATACGGGTTTTTTGACTCTTGGGATTGTATATCCCGACGGTAATGCTTATTATGTGGATGGAACAACTGCCGAGTTAGGTGATAGAGACTATATTATCCGGGCTTTCCGTGGTGAGCCTAATGTTTCAGATATAATCGTAAGCAGAGTAACTCAGGAAGCGGTATTGATGTATGCGGTTCCCATTAAAGACAATGGGAGTACGGTAGGGGTCTTGATCGGCAGAAGAGCAGGCCATGCTTTGACTGATATTACTGACGACATGGGATTTGGCAGTGACGGATATGCCTATATGATTAATGATAATGGGGTTGTAGTTGCTCATCCGGATAGAGAAAGAGTAATGAATCAGTGGAATCCCTTGGAAGAAGTAAAGGAAGATGCTTCACTTCAATCTGTTGCAGAGAGTTTTCAAACAATGCTTGAAGTAAAAACCGGGGTAAATGATTATAGTTTTCAGGGAGAAAATTATTATGTAGGCTATGCACCTATAGAAGGAACAAATTGGCTTATTGGTATTACCGCTACAAAAGAGGCAGTGTTAGGAGGCATAGCTCTTTTACAGAAAGCTATTATTTTAATTGCCCTTATAATATTAGGTATAGGGATCGTTGCTTGCTATATAATAGGAAATTCATTAGCGAAACCTATTGTCATTGCCGGAAAACATGCTAAAAAAATTGCGGAGCTGGACGTAACCCAGGATGTTCCTAAAACCTGCTAGAGCGCAAAGATGAGATAGGGCAGTTAGGAATTGCATTTCAAATAATATCAGATAGTATCCGCTCATTTATTAGAAGTGCCTCTGAAACAGCAGAGGATGTTAGTGCTTCTTCTGAAGAACTCACAGCAACTACCCAACAATTTACAAGTGCTATTGACGAGGTTGCCAAGACAATTGGAGAAATTGCTACAGGAGCAATGGAACAATCAACGGATACGGCGGTTCATCAAAAGCTGTGGAGCTTGGAGAAATAATTGAACAAAATCAGCAGCTTATGAGAGCGGTGAATCTTTCCGTTCAACAAGTAACTAGCCTAAAAGATGAGGGCATGAATAAAGTAGAAAACTTACAACAAAAAACAGCTGAAAGTAATCAAGCTGCAGAGGATATTTATACAGCGATTATGAAAACTAATAGTAGCGCAGCCCAAATAAATCTCGCCAGCAATACTATTCAAAGTATAGCCGAGCAAACTAACCTACTGGCCTTAAATGCGGCTATTGAAGCGGCAAGAGCCGGGGAAGCCGGAAAAGGATTTGCAGTGGTGGCAGAAGAAATTCGTAAGCTTGCCGAACAGTCAACAGACTCGGCCAAAGAAATAGATACTATAGTAAGGGAACTTCAAGCCAGCTCCGAAGCTTCAACAGAGACTATGCAAAATGTAAAAGCAATAACGGCTGAACAGGCCACTGCGGTTAATGAAACAAGTGAAATATTTAATGGAATTGCTGTGGCTATTGAACAGACGAAAGAGGCCATAGAAAAGCTAAATATCTCAGGTAAAGAAATAGATAGCAAGAAAATCGAAATTCTGGCTGTTCTTGAGAATCTTTCAGCTATTGCCCAAGAGAATGCGGCCTCAACGGAGGAAGTGTCGGCGTCAACTGAAGAACTGGCTGCCTCAACACAGCATATATCAGGTGCAAGTGAAAATCTTGCCAGACGTGCCAATGAACTTCAAATAGAAATCTCCAAGTTCAAAGTATAGAGAAAGTGAAAAAAATGATATGCACCCCTAAAGTTAGACTAAAAATCTAATTTTAGGGGTGCTGTTTTTTTGAGCTAAATAGTCAGCTAATATTGAGGATATGGATTAATAATTTTTAGCTGCCAATTCAAAAAAGGCTTGAGGATGCTCACAAACCGGGCAGATTTCCGGAGCCTCAGTCCCAGTATGCAGATGGCCGCAATTGCGACATTTCCAGGTAACGCTGCTATCAGCCCGGAAAACCTTATTTTGTTTAAGATTTTCGATTAGCTTTCTATATCTTTCTTCATGAACTTTTTCTACCTCGGCGACTCCTTCGAATTGACGGGCAATTTCTTCGAAACCTTCTTCTCGGGCCTCTTTAGCCATTCGGGAGTACATTTCTGTCCATTCTTCATTTTCTCCGGCAGCGGCGTCGGCAAGGTTTTCTATTGTAGTACCAATTCCCTGGAGATGTTTAAACCAAAGTTTAGCATGTTCCTTCTCATTTTCTGCGGTTTCCAGAAAAATTTCTGAGATTTGTTCATATCCTTCTTTTTTAGCCACAGAGGCAAAATAAGTATATTTAGTTCGCGCTTGGGCTTCTCCGGCAAAAGCTTCAAGGAGATTTTTCTCTGTCTTAGTACCTTGCAATTTTTTCATAATCCTAATCACCTCATAATTTAATTTTGGGCTTATATCAATTATTATCTTTTCTCCTTATTTTAGCAAGAAGAATATAATAAATATCAAAACAAACTAGCAATAAATTGACAGAAAATTAAAAATAAATTTTCAAAAAAATGGTACATAAAGGGCCCAAACAGCTAACCTATCAGAATAGTGTGAATATTACAACTATTTAAAATAAGCTCTTAAAAGCTTAAATATTAATTTGGCAAAGGTAAAAACACTTAATTTAAAACTAAAAATATATTTTTTCATGGAAGGAATTTCTAGGAAAACGGAGAAATAGTAAGAAGAGACTATACTCTAGGACTAAATACCTATTTCAGTACATTTGCATATTTTTATTTTTATCAATAAATAAGATGATAACTATAAAGAAGATGATAACTATAAAGAAGATGATAACTATGAATGATATGGAAAACAAACTAAGACAGGCGGAAATTCTCAATTTATTTTGGGATAATATTCCCAACCCTATTGCTATTGTAGATAAAGACGGGCATATTTATCGCCTTTCTCCATCTTTCTTAAATATGATGGAATTATCAGAGCTCACAATCGAAGGCCGGAAAATTGATCAATGCTTTAAACCTTCTATATCCAGGAAATTCATGGCCGGTATAGGAGAGGTCGTCAAGAATAAAAATACCTGCCAGCATAGTATTGGTATTGAACTTCCCAGCGGGAAAAGATGCCAGTTTTATATTTGGTTTTTCCCTATAGCTGACAATGGGCAAGCCTGTTCTTTTATAGGTATAGTTCTTTTGGATATTACGGACTACAAACAGACTGAGGCTAGATTAAAATATTATATTATGCGTGATCAATTGACTGGATTGTATAACCGTACATTTTTTGAAAGGAAAATGAGGTATCTTCACAGGAGGAAAAAGGATTATCCAATAACTATTGTTTTTCTGGATTTGGATGGTTTAAAAATTGTTAATGATACTATGGGACATGACAAGGGAGATCAGCTGCTAAAAGACTTAGCCAGGATTTTAAAACGTTCCTTAAGGTCCTCGGACATCGTGGCTCGGATAGGCGGGGATGAATTCGTGATTATCTTTCCGGGAACAGATAAAGGTTCTGTAGAAGTTACTTTGGATAGAATAAAACACTATACCGATATTTATAATCAAAAACGAAAAATTCCATTAAGTTATTCAATTGGCATTGCTACTGCTGAAAAACCAGGAAAAAGCTTGCGGGAAATACTAAAAAGTGCTGATAAGCATATGTACCATAATAAAATTTTCCAAAAAGAAAGCACTCATAATAGGATTGGTTAATATTTACTTAAGGAAAAAATCCCGATTGAATGCTTTATTTTTTTTGATTCCGCAAGGTGTTTATTTTATAATATAATAAATGGGGAGAAAGAGACTGTGCTAAATCCTAGACAGTTTTTTTTCATGCAATATTTATTTTTTAAAATAGCACGTTCATTCTCAAAAAGAAATAAATTAATTGAAAAAAAACTGATACCCTTGGAACAGAAAACATCTGCTTGATAGGTTATAGCCTTTTATTTATTAATTGTTATAATCGGCACGTTTCTTGCATTAATATATTCTAAGGGTTGTTTTTAATGGGTTGTTTTAATTTAGCAGTAAAAGTAATTTATTTATGGGAGGGAAGAAGGAAATGCTCATTAATTATGCCGGAGTATTTGTAGTCCTGGTCTGGGGAATAATTTTTCCGGTAATCCTACTCTGGATACAGAGGCTTATTAGTCCCTATCACCCTACTTATGCTAAAAACTTAACTTAT
>JAAYOJ010000029.1 GCA_012520405.1 Peptococcaceae bacterium | reverse complement strand
TTATGATTGCTTAAGAAATAGCCTGACATAATATTTGCAAAAAACACAAAGACAATAAACAGTTTCAGATACAAGAATTCCGCCGGAATTTTAACGAAAAAGGCTCTAATAAAAATGCAAATAACTGCCAATAATCCAATGGCTCCAAATTGTGCGTAGATTTGAGCGTAGCCTACATCACTAAAGTATAATCGCATCTGATCATTAATGACCCCGTTATAATAGCGGCCATAACTACTATGTGCATGTGGTACGCCATTCCCAAATATTGAACTAATTGAATTAGGCGAAAACTCAGTAAAAAAATAGCGGTAAGCAGTAATTCTAATATTTTCAGTTGGCACATTGTCAACTACCTGAACCTCTGTCAATGAAATCAAAGTCTGAATTACAGGGGAGTATAGATATACATAATATCCAGTTATTACACCTAATAAAAGAAATATCATTTTTTTCCATAATGACACATTCCAGAACAAAACCCAACCCGCTATGATAAATGAGAATAAAATATACTGCCGTATCACATGCGCCACTATTACCATAAACAACCCTGCTGCAATCCATAACCACAACGCCCTTTTGGAGTATAAATAGTTACTTACAGCCATAAAAAAAGCAAGGAATAGAAATCCTCTGCCAGGAATAAACAAGCGAAAAAGGCCTCGGTTATCGTCAACATCCTTGTCAGCAAAGCTACCGAATATTACATCAGGAAGCTGTGTTAATGAAAACAAATAAACTACTATATACAAAAACGCGAGAAACCAGATCAGCCGAACCAACCATTTTAATGAGGGCTTTGTCGTTAAAAGGTAAAAATATAGTATAAACCCTAAATACGGAAACATAGCACGTAGAGTCAACGTCGGATTTTGCCCCCGAAAGAGCAATGCCGGTAACATTGAAACGAACATGCTTATTAGCAATAATCTCAAAAAAGGAATAAACTTAAATGTCTCAGGGTTATATAATAACCGCTTGAAAGACCATCCAAATAACAAGATAACCAAACACCAATAAAAAAATTTTAACCCTTGCTCATTTAGAAAAGTCGGCTCATAAAAATAAAATGAGCTTAGGCAAAAAATAAGTATAGTAAAAATATGAACTACACTAAGCTTTATTCTTATTCCGGTATTGATGCTTGACACTCGTAACTGCTTTTTTATGATTTCTCAGCTAATTTAAAAGTTCAATTAGCTTGATTTTACTATCCTGATTTATACGTGTTGCTTTAATAAAACCTCACTTATCTTCCGAATATCAACCACTCTAAACAGAATCAACATTAACAGATAAAACACTCCCCAGACTACAGTTTTTACTATTAACTGTAGAAGCAAAGAGCTCATTTCAATTTTCAAGAGCTGTGCTCCGATGAAGGCAACAAAGCCCAAGCCAGTCGGTATAATAAATGACTTAAACACTCTCATTGATTTTAATCCCAATACACTGCTATTAAAATACAAATAGTAGAACGACATCTGAATAATAATATATACCAAGTAGCCAATTACCGCTGATCCAACCCCATATATATTAGTCAGAACTGCATTAATAACGATCGACACAACACAGGAAATAGCTGAACTGTAAACCAGCATCTTTGTTTTTCCGGTGGAAAGTACAAGACTTGAAACCGGGCTATTGTGTAAGTACAAGACTAAAGTAAACACCCATAAAACTAGCCAAAGAGACAAATAAGTGTACCCCTCTCCTACATACAATTCTAGTAATTCCCTTGCACTCAACATCACTGGGAAACATAATAGGGACACTATAACACTCGTATAACGCGTACCTTTATAAGCTATTTGCTCAATTTTACCTCTGTCATTGTCCTGAATAGCCTTTGCGGATTTTGGCAAAATTATACTAATTAGCATTCCACCCAAAGAAATAATAAAAATTGGGAAGACCTCTATTATTCTGTACTCCGTTAAAACACCGATGCCTGAAGTAGAAAAAGCAGCAAGTATAAGAGGGCGTGACTGTGTAGCTGTAAACTGGAATATGCTCATTGCCAAAATAGCCAAACCATATTTAAAGACTATTGAAAAATCCTTCCAATAAAAAGCAGGCAAGATAGAGCGGATAAGCCTCC
>JAAYOJ010000154.1 GCA_012520405.1 Peptococcaceae bacterium | reverse complement strand
CGAAGGCTATCTTGGTTTTTGTCTATGATTGACTCCAAATCATTCCTCAGTTTAACGAATTGAGCCGGTTCTAATAAACATTCAAAAACTGAATTCTGAACTCTTTGTCCATAATCGACACATTTTTTTGCTACTTTTCTCAATCGTTTGGCTCCTTCCGGATCAACGGTACTTACATCGTAAGTAATGAGAACCATCATTGCGAATCACCTCTATTTCCAGACAAAAGCTGGATAGGCGTCGATATCACCGCGTAAAAACCTGGCTAGCAAAAGTGCCTGAGTGTATGGGAGCAAACCTACTAATATTTTCTCATTTAAATATGGATGCACTATCTCCTCTTGTTTGCGTTTCTGCCAGGCTGCTAGAACACTCTTCCTCGCATCCTTTTTTAAGTACACTGCTCCATTAGGGTTTACTACAAAGTCATCCTTACAAATCTGTTTACGATTGATTAAAGAAAGTGCCATTCTATCTCCAAGGTAAGCTCTAAGTTCTTCCATTAGGTCTAACGCTAAACTTGGCCGTCCTGGACGGTCTCTATGAAGGAAGCCAACTGCCGGGTCAAGGCCAACGGTTTCCAGTGCTGAACGACACTCGTGTACAAGTAAGGTATAGAAAAGTGAGAGCAAAGCATTAAATTTATCTAACGGGGGTCGCCGGCTACGTCCCTTCATAAAGAATTCGCTTTTATCTTCAAGTATCAAGTGATCAATTTGTTCAAAGTATCTCTGAGCCGTTTCACCTTCTATACCACGAACATCTCCTAAGTTGTTGCTTTCAAAGACCTTCTTCGCCATCTTGCCCATGAAGACGATAGCTTGCTCAAAGTTGTCTTCAACTATTTCGGGATGATCACGACGCCCCCGCAGCAGTACGGCTCGACTGTTAATTATTTTCGCAGCTATAAAATATTTGGCTAATAAAGGTGCTTGATTTTCTTCATCGGCTAGGCGGTATTGCCGACGCCGCAATAATACATTCCCGCTTTGTGGTCCTTCAACTCGGGCCAGAAACCTTCCGTGCTCCGTTAAGAAACTCACAGTGATACCCCTCTCTGCGCATAACCCCAGCAATGATGGGCTAGCTCCAGGATAGCCGAAATATACTATAGCTTCGAGATTGTGGCACGGAATGCGAAAAACAGTGTTATCATCTACCCTAACAAGTACGTTTTCCCCTTCTCTGGCCAGGTAAGATTCTGGGTTGGTCACATACAAAGTATTTAATAATTTTCTCAATAACTCACCTCAGTTACCCTGTTGAGTAGAAATGTCTTTTAGCATTTCAGCCCAATACTCCTTACCGCTGGTTTGCAACCGGATACCCGGTAGACATTTATTCTTCAAGGAGCAGGTTCTACAAACATTCATTTTCATATCCGGTTTAGGGGTCACACCTTCCTGGTGTAATCGATGCATTCGCTCAGAAAGTTCAATTACATTTGACCTTAATTCATCATTCAACTGAACCTTTTCTCGCCTTCTTGTCTCAGCGTAATAAAGATCTCCTTCACTAAGATGGCAGTTTGTCATTTCTTCGAGACACATAGCTTGAGCGCATAGTTGGATTCGGTCATAATCTCCCTGCTTAGTTTTTCCACGCTTGTATTCAACCGGTCGAGGCAGGTAGATACCAGGTGCATTTGATAATGCAATTCCGGGTGGCTTCTGCTGTGGTATAAATTCCACGACATCAGCTTCTCCGAATAAGCGTAGACGCAGGGATTGTAATTGCATACTTCTCACCACTATTACACCTGGTTTATGTGCTTTATAATCGGGGTCATGAACTCGTTCATGAATTACCCTGCCTTCAGCTGTACGTTGGTTTTCTTCCCATTGCTGTTCAATGTGTATTAAAGCCCACTGCCGCTCGCAAAAGGCTATATGCTGTAAACCAGATATGGGGAGAAGTTCATCTTCGGTATATATGTGTCCCATAAAGCTATCTCTCAATCAGTTTGACACCTTCGGGGATCTTGTCCTTGGCAATTATTATCTCATAATCGCTGAAGTCTCTTGCCGGCTTTTTTTCATCAATTCTCTTTACTGAAATAGTATCGAATAATTTTTGAACAGGGGCATTACCCATCTTGGATGAGTGTTCAAAAACAATTACCTTACGTGTTCCCATCAAGCCTCTAGCAGCTGAACGGTCATGTTCGAACATATTGTCCAACGCTTCCCACAATAAATTTAAGTCATCTTTGGAAAAACCAGTTTGTTCAGCTAGGGGAGCGGAGACAAAACCATGGGCACGATATAATCCATATGGAACAGTAAATTTCCGCCCCATAGTACGATTGTCGCCACCTTGCTTTTCGGCCTCGGCTTCAGTGGCTACTGCCATTCGCGTGATACTGTACTCTAGCGTAACAATCGGATCCACTGAACGGGCGAAGGTTAACTGCACTGGACCACGAACTTGACCGCAATTAGGAGCCGATTTCAATGCCATTACGGCTCCAAAGGTTCTAATATCATAATACTGACTGCACATCCATTGCCTTCCATCATCCATCTCTTCTGAGGTTGGTTTGCGAGCTTTAACATTTGACAGTACTTGATTGATAAATTTTTGCATTGCCTTTGTAGTTTGAATTTCTTTAATTTCTGCTTTTATTAACTTGACATCTGCATCAGGAGAAACAATAAGAAACGTTTTTTCATCATATTCATCCAAAGTTAATCCATCTGGTAAGTAATCCAAGCTATAGAAGTCGTCAACCAATTCTTTGGGAATCTCATTACGGGTTTCCTCTCCTAGGGTTATCCCTAATTCAGTGAAAGCTTTCACATGAGCTCTGCCTAAGACAGCTTTTTCTTTTATATAAATGTCATATGGTTCCTTAAACTCCTTAATTAGCCCGACGTAGTTTCTTATTTTTCTTTTAATACAAACATCAGTGACCAGACCATGTCCAGTTTCAGCATCAATCCGTGGTAAATTTCCTGCATCTGGGTCCCCATTGGGATTGCCATCCTTAACATCGAAGAAAAACACAAAATCATAGCGGTTCTTTATCTCATTACCCATATTTTCAACTTCCTTTCAAGCATATATTATTGTCCACTAGTTATTACTAAAGAACTTGTTCCTTTGATGATAATAACCAATTGCAAATAACCCCTGTTCGTGTAAATTCAGATATGGGGGGAACTCACTAATTTTCTCCATAATCTCGTTTAACAGCTTTTCAAAGAATATAAATTGCCCTCTGTTGAGTTTAGTAAGATGGTGGTTCTTAAGGCGTAAAAGTGTTGCAAATACTGTAACTGGTGTTGTACAGGCTGCCCCAAAATAACGATCCCTAATGGTAGTGTTAATTTTAGGGTTTGCTTTTACCTGTACATGTTCTAAAGTAGCAAATAATCGTCCTAGGTTATAACCAATTGATGTATGATTAGTGTCTAGGCTCATATAAACCTCCCTATAATCCTTAATTGGGTAGAATTGATAGTATCGATTGAGATATGCTTTTAATAGAGCAGCAATTTCTGGTGTTACTCGCTCAGTAATTTGTCTGCCATCCCTTAATCGTTTTTTTATACCTGACTGTATTCTACGAAGTGAAGCTTGTAACAAGCTTTCAGGATAGGGTATTCCGCAAATAATAGAACGTACCACTTCTCCTGCTAATTTGGGTGGTAATTTCTCTTTGTCACCTTGTTGAGCAACGCTAACCAACAAACGATTTAGAGCAAAGTATTTAGGATACTTCTTCGGTTTATCAATTGACAAATCATCAAAATATCGCTGAATATTTGTAGCATATTCACTAATCGTTCTTGAGTCCCAAAACCTTACTGATATCCTTGTACCTCCACCAGGTGACAAACCTAAAACATAAAAACGTTGGAAGCCTTCGTCTGCTTGAAATGCTCCAGTTTTAATTGAGTTCAGTAGAGCTTTTACTTTTTCAGAATAAAGATCGGGATTGTCTTGTGCAATTGGATCATCAAAAATCATTGCAAATTCAGTCTCAAAATTAGTTTTATCGGCTGACCAACAAACATATGTCCCATCACCGATGAAAAACCTTTGTCGCGGAGATTTCAATAGCGTGTTTAATGCTGTTACATAAGCAAATTCTGACGTTTTTGATATAGGAGCATTAAACCCCTGTTTTTTACCATAAGAATCATAACCACTATCTTTTTGAAAACTAACAAGGCTATTATTCTTTCTATTTATAAAAGTTTTACTGTGAGTTCTAGAAATAACGCACGGCTCTCCGGTGATAAGACATACCCCAGTTTTATTACCATTAGCAACACCTGTTAGTTGATTTGATTTGATTTCGTTAATTTTTTTGAGAATATCCGGACGAAGAAAGAGCGGTGTCATTTCATCATGAAATCTAAAGGTTAAATAAGGGTTTTTCTCTTTAATCTCCCCCCAACAAGCTTCTTGTGCTAATCTCTCACTCTTTACCTCCTTAAGGAAAGAGAGCAATACCTGTATATGCTTAAACTCGCCCAACTGATTCTCTAGCCTAGATGAAAAAGCTTCTCTCTCTTGCTGCAATCTTTTCTCATCTTTTTGGGCATCAATACCAGCAAAAATGTATTCTGCTTTCTCCCAAAGTAAATTTGCTTTGATATTACTCGTTTTGTTCTCAGATCTCGGAACACAAAATACCTTTGCTTTCTTCTTTGTTCCTTCCGATTCTCGAGTATCCTCAATTTGAACTAAATTTCCGAAACTATTAAGAACTACAATGAACGGTATTGCTTTATATTCCCATCCAATTGGAGCAATATCACTATCCGGATCTACAGCTTTCCGGTCATAGTACTCTTTCAATGCTTGTAATATCATCCTCTGATATCCACCTCCCTCCGGTCGGTGTTAATCACTCCTTGAACCAGTTGGGCTCGGAAAAACAACGGTTTGGGATTGTTAACATCGTGTTCGAAGTCCATATCGTACAACATGTATCCTAAATCCCGAGTTTCGTTGATTGGAGCAATCTGATCTTCATCGGGATCGACCAGCCGAAAGTCACAGGCAAATTCCCGGCACCCCAGGTAAGGCCGGTGAAAACATTGTCCCTTCTTGGCTCGCCTCTTAAACATGGCAGCATACTTGGCTGGGGTTTCGTCCATTTTGGCAATTTCTGCAGGCTCTTGTTGATCTGCCCAGAGTTCTG
>JAAYOJ010000001.1 GCA_012520405.1 Peptococcaceae bacterium | reverse complement strand
TACCATCACTACTCAAGTAGGCCGTTATAGCAGCGGCAATAGTTGGAAAACAGGTAATTATGGCACAGTAACACTTAATCCAGCAGGCGGTTCATATAAAGCCGGAGAAAGCGTTACCATATCAGTATCCAATATACATGGAGACGGATATACTTTCCAGAAATGGGAACGATGGAATGGCCAAGCATGGGAAACTGAAAGCAATAATCAATCCTTTACCTATGAAATGCCCTCTTATAACGTGCAGTTCAGAGCAGTATTCAAATAATGATTGAGACTGGTAATTTAAAAATCTGATGCTGTACTGTCCCAATAACAGTACAGCCGGATTATCCCAAATCCTACCCACCAAAGGAGGGTCGCATATGACAAGGAAAAAATATATAACCATATTAATACTGGCCGTCTTTCTGGCTGCCTTCCTTTGGCCGGGGATGGCCCTGGGAGCTACAGGTTACAAGATTGTGGGGGAAAGCAACGGCTTGGTCATTGCATCACCGGATGCGCCTGAAAAAACAGGGAACTTAAACCCCGGTGACCTGAAAAATTCCCGTCTGCAGTTAACCAATACAGGTTCCGCATCTCTTACAGTCTCTATCCGAACGGAGGTTACGGGGGAAAAACCGGGGCCTAATAAGGGTAAATTATCTGAGGTGCTATGGCTAACCATTAAAGATGGGGATAATACCATCACCGACACCACTTTCCGCCAGGCTGATGACCAAGGCAATGTCAGTTTAGGGATTATGGCACCAGGTTCCACGAAGACTTTGCATTTTAGCGCTAAGCTGCCTGAAGGAACTGATAATGACTACCAGGGTTCTTCCTTAAAAGCGATCTGGGTCTTCACTACGGTTAGCTCCGGTGGTGGAGGCGGCGGTGGCGGTAGTTATACCGTCCAGGGAGATGATGAAGAAGAACCGGAAGAAATCATTGTTCCTGAGGAGCCTGAAGTCCAGGTTCCGGAAGAACCGGATGAAGGAATTACCGTCCCTTCAGATGATCCTAAAATGCCCGGAACCGGCATCGCAAGTCCGCTTCCCTATTATGCAGCAGGCTCGGTGGTAATACTGGCGGGGTTCCTGCTTACCAGGAAAAAGAAATAATAAGCTTTTTGCTTACATTTTAAGAGAATAAATCGGCCGGGGGATTCCCCGGCTTCATTTTTATTGCGTTCAAGGAGGCTGGCTTATGCCGCGCAAATTATTGGCTTTGTTATTAATTGTAATAGGTATTAGTATAGTGGGCTATCCAACAGCCAGGGATTTATATTATGATTACCAGCAAAAAAAGATTACAGAAGCTTGGCAGGCCGGTCTGGAGCAGCTTGACAGGGAGCCTTTGGAGCCAGTTCAAGAGAGTAAAGAGGAACCGGTTAAGGCTGTGCTCGATCTTTCCAAGGAAATGGAAGGTCTGCTCATAATCGACAAGATTAATTTAAGAGTCCCGATTCTTACCGGGATTAATAAAAGAAACCTTGATTTGGCGGTAGCCAGCGTGGAAAACACCGCCAAGGCCGGGGAAGTAGGCAACTATGTGTTGGCCGGGCATAACAGCCACACTTACGGTCTGCTCTTTAGCAGGCTGGATGAGCTGACAGTGGGAGACCGGATTGTGGTTCAGGCTAAAGAGCAGGAATATGTCTACACTGTTACCGAGAGCATGATAGTCCAGGCGGAGGATGTTCAGGTTTTAAGGCCCGATGGAGAGAAAAGATTAATTACTCTGGTAACTTGTGATTACAGCACCAAACCCTATCGCCGTTTGATTGTTAAAGGGGAAATGGAATCTTAAGGGAGGGTTTTTTGCTTTTTGAGGTTGGATTTATGCTAGCGTGTTATATTATAAGAATGAGGAAAAAATTTATACGAGGTTGGTAAGGCAATGGATTTTAGATTTAGAGTAAGAGCGGCAGCAATTATCCTCAATGAAGCCCGGGAGCTTCTTTTAGTTTTGCATAGAAATCCCTTAACGGCTGAAGAATGGTGGACACCGCCCGGCGGGGGCCTGGGGAGCCGGGAAAGTGCTTCGGAGACCATAATAAGAGAAGTGCAGGAAGAATGCGGGATCAAATGCCGGCCTGGGAAACTGGTTTATGTACGGGAGTTTTTGGGAGGGACCGAAAAATGTGTTCATCATGTCGAACTGTATTTCTTGGCTGAAGCTGAACACTACCAGATTCAAACCGGGTCAGACCCGGAGATTGAGAAACAATTTATTATCGAAGCCCGGTTTTTGAGCAGGAAAGAGATCGAAAAATCTAAGATCAATGTTTTTCCTGAAGTGTTGAAAGACAGCTTCTGGGATGATTTGGAGTCGGGATTTACAGGCCATACGGTCTATTTGGGTTTGCGTGATCCCAAAGGTATTGAAAGGATTTCGATCAACTAAGGATCTCACAGAAGGTTTCAACAGCTGTACGGGCCTGCTCGTAATTAGCAGCCTGCTTGTCTGCTTCTATTAACAGACTGGGGATGCCTTCTTTTTCCAGCATAGATTTCAAAGGGACGTAATCGAATTCTTCCGGATCGCAGAATTTGGTCTGTACAAAAATGACTCCTTGGGCGTCGCTTTGCTTGACTAGATGGATTAACATATGCCCGCGCTGTTTGCCGGGGTCGAAAAGTACAGGGCAGCCTTCAATTTTTCCTATCTGCTCTGCCATACCCACTAAAGGATCAGCGGTAAGGGGCACATCTAGGCGAAAGCGTAGCGAGCCTTGAGTAAGCTGATCGTCAACCACAGCAAGCTTACAATCATTGAATATTTTTATTAAGCCTCTATAGTCTGCTGTGATGCCGCTTACGACTACTTTAGGCCCTTGCCAGCTGCTCTCAGCTGCTTGTTCCAATAGTTCCGCCAGTTCTCTTACCTTAACTGTATGGGCTGCTGCATCCATAAAATAACTGCTTTTCACCACGGCGTTACGGTCGGAAAAAGAAATGAGCTCCGGATGCTTTCCGGCGGCTGCTAAAAATTTGCGCATAACCCTGCGCTGTTCATTATAGCTTTTAACCGCTTCGGCAATTGCCTGGTCAGTGATCGGCCTCCTGGATAACTCTTCCAATTGTTTTTTTATTTTGCGGTACTGGGAGATGGTAAAGGTTAGGCCTGCTTGCATTTTACGGTTCTGGGCCTGAGCCACAGTGATTACAGGAACATTTTTCACCCCGTAACGCCAGTTGGCCTCCATCCCTTTAAGGCTGTCACAAAGAAGGGGGATCATGACGGCTGTCAACCTGTCAAATTCACCTTTAAGACCTAACTCTAAAGTCGTCTGCAAAAGAGAACATATAAAGGGAGGAAAATAGCGCTTAGCCTCAGAAACCTGGATCTCGGCTCCCCAGAGGCCGAAAGGTAC
The DNA here is from genome assembly GCA_012520405.1 of Peptococcaceae bacterium. Taxonomy (GTDB): domain Bacteria; phylum Bacillota; class Desulfitobacteriia; order Desulfitobacteriales; family Syntrophobotulaceae; genus JAAYMU01. Next base: position 2,149 of record JAAYOJ010000001.1, on the reverse strand, counting down.
CATGCCGGCAGCTGCCACCAGTTCCTCCGGGCAGTAATAGGGTAGACAACCCACTACTTTTTTACCGGCAGCCAAATACTGCTCCAGCTGCTGCTTGGGGTGAGCGCTAATAAAGCGAAGTTCATCCAAAATCATTTCTATGCTATTCACAGCTTTGTTCCTCCTTTTGCCCTTTGTTGGCAGCCATAATTTCTACCAGTCCTTGAACACGGGTCAGGTATTGGGCCTCGGAAAATACTCGCGGATCGGATTGGTCCCCGTCAAACATTACGGCGGGGATACCGGCCTGCTCGCGTAGCTGGCGTTCCAATTCATACAAGTTACCGCTCCATTTTTTACAGCTGCGGTTCATATGAATGATCGCTCCCTCTACCTTGTTCTTAATGGCATCCTTAACCCTGAGTTCCACTTCTCGTTCAAAGACATTGCAATTCGGCACGTAGGCGTAGGCGGCCATAAGTTCATCCAGATTTTGATACAAGAAACTGAAGGCGGGGCCATAAATAGTAGAAGTAACGTTAATTCCAAAGTTCCTGAGAGTTTTAAAAGTATAACTAAGGTGAGCCCAGCAAGCGATTCCTTCAAATAAAACCCGGTACTCTTCCTTAACCTTGAAGGTGGAAGTGCCGTTTTTTATATTTTCTTCATATTCCCGGGCTAATTGCTCAAAAGCTTCCGCACCTTCCAGCCTACCGCGGGCCACGCAGGCCACAGCCATATTGTTAAAAATATCGAAACCGCTGAAAGGGGAGGGGGTGTATTTCATATAATCAACGGCTTTCAGCCAGGCTTTGGAACTGCGCTGGGAGATAGCCATTACTTCTTTGAACCTGTCTTCATCCCATTTTTTGCCGGATATTTCTTCCAAGCGGCCGATACAATAGTCGAACTGAGCTCGTATGTAATCAATACGATCCTGGTCACATTCGTAGGCATCAAGGCGGGGGATATCAATCAAAAGCAGTGGAATATCCAACTGGAAGGCCAGATTTTCGTACCACTTAAGCATACAGTTACAAATATTATTGCAGCAGAGCAAGAAATCCGGCTGGGGAATATTAAGTTCCGGACATTCCTTTAAATCGGTGTAAGCAAAGTTGATGCGGGCATAGGAGCAGATGTCGCTGGAGTAACCCAGTCCCTCGGCATATTCACACATCCGTTGTCCGCCGCCCTTAGCCCCGATAGCCGCCCCTTGATTCTCTGGATAAACAACATGAATCCCCAGGGTGGTGGGAATTTCCTGCGGAAAATTGGAAGCACACCAGCCGATTTTTTCTCCTCTGTTCTTGGCTTCCCAAGCATCTTGAGTAGCCTTGTCCGCTATCTCTTTCAGCCGGATTTTTGCCGGTTTGATATCTCGCTTATTAACTTCCGCCATTCTCTATTTCTCCTCTCTTTTTTGTTCCCAGGCCAAAAGAGCGGCCCCGATTGCGCCTGCCAACTGGGCCCGGGGATCTGTCCTGACCTTGAGACCGAGTTCCTTTTCCAGAGCCCGAACAACACCGAAATTCTGCGCAACACCACCGGTCATGAAGATCGGTTCGATAATACCTAAGCGTTTAGCAAGGCTTGCTGCCCGGCTGGCGACAGAGCGGTGAATACCCGCTACCAGATCACAAGTATCTACCCCTTGGGCTAACTGAGATATAACTTCTGACTCGGCAAAAACCGTACAGGTAGAGCTAATATCTATCCGCTTTTGGGAACAAGCGTCCAGCGCAGGCATTTCAGACAGGTCTTTATCCAGAATGCGAGCCATAACTTCCAGAAAGCGGCCTGTGCCGGCAGCACATTTATCGTTCATCACGAATTGATCCAGCCTGCCCTTCAAAACAGCAAGGGCTTTCACATCCTGGCCGCCAATATCGATTACCGTTCGGACAGCAGGGAATAGCCAGCAAGCTCCTCTGGCATGACAGCTTAGCTCACTGAAAATAAGCTCTGCTTGCGGCATTGAATTGCGGCCATAGCCGGTGGCAGCCGTTAAGGTAAGATCGTCCTTGCTGAGACCCGCTTCCCTTAGAACCGTTTCAATAGAGCGTGCAGGACCGCTGGTGCCCGTACCCAGGGTAACAAGGGACTGAGCTACAATCTCCCGGCCGTCTTTCAAAATTGCGCATTTGGAAGTAGTGGAACCAATATCTAT
>JAAYOJ010000120.1 GCA_012520405.1 Peptococcaceae bacterium | reverse complement strand
TAGCAAATTTTGAAGAAAGATGATATTCTATGCATAAGATTTACTCCAGTTCATTGTAAAAATGGTACATTAAGTTAAATGAGTCGCAATTTGTTAAATTGAACAAAGATATTTATCTACTTAGTATAGTTAATGACGATATATCAAAAGTTATTAGAAAAGGGTTCTTAGCTACTTTGAAATGAACAGTACTTAAAAAAATTGGGGAGAAAGTGTCTCTCAATTCGCAATTTACTTTGACATTTTATATGCAATGATTTCTAAAAAAAGAATACTCGGTTCTTGACTATGTTTTTGATTTAGGGTAAAATTTATCTGCAATCGGAGGTGTCCGATAGTCTTAGAGGTAGTTTAGGAAATTGATAACATTGATTTACCGTGCGGAAGTGGCTCAGCGGTAGAGCATTGGCTTCCCAAGCCGAGGGTCGCGGGTTCGAATCCCGTCTTCCGCTCCATTTTTTTTCTTAGAGCAGATTATTTTCCAGGCGCTACTTATTGAGCCTTAATAGGCTGAAAGGGGTTTCACCCGGCGTATGTTAGCAAACTATTGCTTTAAATACAATCTTAAGAAAAAAGTTACGATAAAGGTTTTTTCTTGTCTAATTGTTTTATTATTGATATCCACTTTGACTGGCTGTAACTCGCTGGAGGACGCAGCTGAAAAAGCAAAATTGAATATCCCTGAAGGTTATGCCTTGGTTCATATTGAACAGGTAAGCGAAGATTCCGGTGTTATTTTTTATACTTATGAACATGATCTGAGCGTCGGGATATTTACTAAAAATAGTTTTGGCTGGGATTGGGTAGGAAGTGGAAGTGGGAAGCTGGTTACTTATCCGGAAGGCCTCCATTGGCGTTATACGAATTTAGTAGCTAAAGATAAGAAAAATTTGTCGTTATATTATGGTAAAGTAATTAATGAAGATATACAAACAATTACTGTTACTACAACTCAAGGTGAGACAGTAGAAGGGAAAATAGTGGACACTGATCAGCTTAGACTCTGGTATGCTTTTGTCAGCGAACCGCAGGTACCTTGTGTAAATGCCGATATTGTTGGCTATTCTAAGGATAATAAGGTTGTCTATCTGTTCAGTCAGCCCAAAGAATAGGAGGAAGGTAATACTTATGAGTACGCATATTAAGACCATTGTAAAAGGAAATTTAGCCTCTACGCTTAAAAATGGAGGTTGTGGCCAATGCCAGACATCCTGCCAATCAGCTTGTAAGACTTCTTGCACAGTAGGCAATCAGGTCTGCGAAAAATAACTGGTAGTTTATAATGAGGGACCTTGTGAAATAATCAAGGTCTTTTTTATATTTAAACAGTGCTATTTTTCCCGGCACCTGCAATATATAATATACTTATGGAATGAATACTAATTAAAATTTATAAGATAAGAGGAAAAAATGCTTAAGATCAAAGATTATATTATTAAAAAAAATGTTCATATTTACCGCCATGGGGGGCTGAATATAGCCTATGATGTCAATTCCGGTTCGCTTCATGTGCTTGATGACCATACTTATGCCCTTATAGAGGAAATGAAAGATTTACAGGACCAAGATCCTAATATGCTGCTTGCCGGAGAAAAGTTATTGGCTAAGGTTGGGAAGAATCTTTCAGCTACAGTAAAAAAGGAAATTCTCTCGGAACTGGAAGAACTACAGAATCAGAGTCTTCTTTTTTCTCAAGAAGCAGAAGAAACCGAGCCCTGTTATCCCGACCCCCCGCTTATAAAAGCAATTTGCCTGCATGTCGCTCATGATTGCAATTTAAGATGCTTGTACTGTTTTGCCGGCACCGGTTCATTCAAAGGTCAGCGGGAGTTAATGACCTCGGAAACCGGTAAGCGGGCGCTTGATTTCTTATTAAAGCACAGTGGCAATCGAAGGCAATGCGAAGTTGATTTTTTTGGCGGTGAGCCTTTATTAAATATGTCTGTAATTAAAGAACTAATAACCTATGGTAAAACTGTTGCCCAGCAAGCCGGAAAGAAAATAAAATTTACTTTAACCACCAATGCCGTGCTATTGGATAAGACTATAGCCGATTATTTGGAAAAGGAAGGGGTTAGTGTTGTTTTAAGCCTGGATGGGCGAAAAGAAGTCAATGACAGAATGCGCCCTTTCCCCAATGGCAAGGGCAGTTATGATAATATCGTACCTCAAATTCTATATTTTACTAAGCTAAGACCTGGCTCTTCTCCTTATGCTGTTGGGCAATACTACTATGTCAGGGGCACCTATACTCGGTATAATACTGATTTTTATAAAGATGTTCTCCATATGGCCGACTTAGGCATAAAAAGAATATCTGTGGAACCGGTAATTGCATCTCCCAACCACGATTATGCTTTCCGGGAGGAAGATATCGATAAAATAAAAGAGAGTTATGATATTTTAGGAGAAAAACTATTGGAATATAGACAGAAGGGACAGGAGTTCTCCTTTTTCCACTTTAATGCAGGATTGGATGAGGGACCCTGTCTACCTAAACGTTTATCGGGTTGTGGAGCAGGCCATGAATATGTGGCAATTTCACCGGATGGTAGCATATACCCCTGCCACCAGTTTGTGGGGCAGGAAGAGTATAAGCTAGGGACTGTTTACCAAGATAATCCCTTAAAGCGAGAGCTAATGCAAAAATTCCGCGGGGCCCATGTTTATAATAAGAAGGACTGTCGAATATGTTGGGCCAGGTTTTCTTGCAGTGGAGGATGTCATGCCGCTAACGCGGCTTTTAGCGGAGAGTTAACCAAAGTGTATTCTTTAGGCTGTGAGTTACAGAAAAAAAGGCTGGAAGTAGCATATTATCTAAAGATTAAAGAAGCTCAACAGATAGAGACAATCTAAATAACAGTCACAACGCTTAATAAACAACGCTTAATAATATTATGGAAATCGGGGTGGGGCAGATGCGCAGCAGGACCCAAAAAATAACTGTTATAGCTATTATAGTCATTCTATGTGTAGCCCTTATCGGCTCATCCTTTTACGCTATTTTTCTACCTGATGAGGATTTGGCGGAAGATCCAGGGCAACAAGCCTTGGTTAATGAGTATAATCAGTGGCAGCAAGCAGTTGACCTTTTAAATCAAAGATTGGCTGAGAATCCTACTGACCTACAGGCCAAGATTGATTTAGGAGATGCTTATTATGCCAAGTCTGAGGTTACTGCCCAGTTAAATGTTGATGAATATAAAGAGGATTTAATAAACGCTATTAAAATGTATCAAGATGTCTTACAGGCCAAGGAAGATGATAACATTCGGCTTAAAATGGCCAATGCTGCTTTCTTTGTTGGGGATGCTGAATTGGCAAGTAGTACCTATGAGGAGTTATTAGCCAATCAACCCGAAAACCCGGAAGTTTTATTTGGGTATGGCATGTGCCTTTTATATTTAAAAGATGACTATAAACAGGCTTTGCATTATTGGCGTCAAGCACTGCCATTGGTTGAAGATCAAGCTTTTAAAGAATACTTGCAAGAAATGATTAATCTGACAGAAGGAATGGAATCAAATTCCGCTCAAGAGTAATAGAATTTTGCTGGAAATACTCGAAAAGGGGCAGCCGGGAGGCGAGAAATTATGTATTTTGCTACTCTGGCGAGTGGCAGTTCCGGAAATTCAATAATTGTGGGGGAAGAAAACAGGAATTTTCTTGTTGACTGCGGCATAACAGTAAAAAGATTGCTGGACAATTTAGGTATGATAAATTTGTCCGCTCTTCAGATAGAAGGCATTATTGTAACCCATGAACATTCTGACCATATTAAGGGAGTAGGAGCTTTAGCCCGCCGGCTGAAAATTCCTATCTATGCTACATATGGTTTATGGGATGAAATGGAGAAATCATTAGGCGCCCTCAAGCCCGAACAGAGAGTTATTATCGAGGAAGATGTTACTCTGGCCGGGATGCATATTCAGCTGGTTCCGACTTCTCATGATAGCAGAGAAAGTTACGGTTTAAAGATAGCAGGTAGGAAACATACTTTAGCTATAGCAACAGATAGCGGAATTGTAACGCCGGAAATGAGTACAAGCCTACGAGGATGTGATGCCTATGTTGTCGAGGCTAATCATGACCCGGAAATGTTGAAGCGCGGGAAATACCCCTTGTATCTGAAGAAGAGGATTAACAGCCAGTACGGTCACCTTAGCAATTTTCAACTAGGCGAAGCCCTGGCGGAATGGCTGCTAGACAACGCTCAAAAAGTAGTTTTGGCTCATTTGAGTGCCGAAAATAATACTCCCCAATTAGCCTTGCATACTGTTATCAATATGTTAAGAAAATCCGAAGCCAGGCACAGATGCCCGCAGCTCAAGATCAGAGTAGCTCCCAGGCATGTACCGCATGAGCTTATTATACTTGAAGCGTAAAATTGAGAATAATAACCGTGGGAGGAATAAACATGGACTATGATCGTGATTATAAGTATTATAATCGGTCTTATGAGCGTAAACCCCGGATTATTTCTACCGTGCTTCTGGCCGTGTTCTGTGCGTTGCTGGGAGGACTGATAGCCGTGGTTCTTGTTCCCAAGGTTTATCCACAGATATATGCCCAAGCCGATATATCGGACAGTGGAAATAGAGTTATTCTTCATCAGGGAGGGACACCGCCCTTAGCCTCCGCCTCCGGCAGCGAAAAGTCTCCGGTAGTGGACATAGCTAGTACGGTTGGGCCTGCGGTTGTAGGCGTTGCCAACTTTCAATACCGAGGTAGTTTTTTAGGCAGTACCACTGGGCTGACTGAAGTTGGCAGCGGCTCAGGATTTATAATTAATGCTGAACATGGCTATATAGTAACAAATAATCATGTAATCACCGGTGCGGAAAAAATAATGATCTCTTTGGCCGATGGCCGTAATCTGCCGGGGACATTAGTAGGAAAAGACCCGCGAACTGATTTAGCAGTGGTCAAAATTGAAGATACCCATAATTTAAGAGCAGTGCAACTGGGGGATTCAAATGCTTTAGAAGTTGGACAGCCTGTGGTAGCAATCGGTAATCCGGGGGGTGAGGCTTTTGCCCGTACAGTGACTACCGGCGTAATATCGGCAACCGACAGGTTCTTAAGTCTCGAAGGGGAAGCCAGTTTCAGTCTTATCCAAACCGATGCGGCTATTAATCCTGGCAATAGCGGCGGACCCTTGGTTAATTACAGCGGTCAGGTTATAGGGATAAATTCAGCTAAAAATCAGGCACCTGGTTTTGAAGGCATGGGCTTTGCTATTCCCATCAGTGACGCTTTGCCTGTTATTCAGCAAATCATTGAAAAGGGATATGTAAGCCATCCTGCTCTGCAAGTCAATATAGATCAACGTTATACACCCGAGTATGCCAGCTATAGGGGATGGCCCGCGGGTACCTATATCTCGCAGGTTCAGCCTGGAGGGGCTGCCCATAAAGCGGGCTTGCGTTCAGGAGATATTATTACGGCCATTAATAATACAGTTATCACTAATGCCCTGGAATTAACTCATCAACTTTTTAAATATAAACCTGGAGATACCGTTAAAGTAACCTTTTATCGCAACGGAAATACTGATACGGTTAATGTAAAGCTAGGGGAAATTAGATCGCAATAAGAAGTCCTTAAAGCATTGCGGCTTTTATCCCCAACAAAATCCCATTGTTTCAATGGGATTTATTGGTTAGCTTGGATTTGTCAATAGCAGCAACTTATGTTATATAATTATGGTATTGAGGTTTAAATATGAGTCAAACCATCTCGTTGGCGTATATAATAATTGGGACAGGGATATCTAATTGAATCATGATATACTTTGACTAGAGAGGTATTTCTCTATAGAGAAGGAGAAAAATAAATGGAGAAAATCTTGCATATTGGATTGGATGTTGGTTCTACAACTGTTAAAGTTGCTATTCTGGATGAAGAGGACAACCTAATTTTCAGTCATTACCAGAGGCATTTTTCTGATGTCCAGCATACTGTAAGCAACCTCCTGCAAAAAATATATGTTCAATATCGAAATGCAAATGTAACCATGAATGTTACAGGGTCCAGCGGGATGACAACTTCGGAACAGATCGGCGTAAAGTTTGTTCAGGAAGTAATAGCTTGTGGTGAAGCTGTACAACGTTTTATTCCGGAAACGGACGTAGCTATTGAGTTAGGGGGCGAAGACGCCAAGATCACTTATTTTGGAGATTCACCCGAACTTAGGATGAACGGAACCTGCGCAGGTGGGACAGGCGCTTTTATCGACCAGATGGCAATTTTATTGAAAACTGATGCCGCTGGGCTTAATGAACTAGCCAAACACCACCGAGAAATATATCCCATAGCCTCCCGATGCGGTGTATTTGCCAAAACTGATATTCAACCCTTATTAAATGAAGGTGCAGCTAAAGAGGATATTGCTGCGTCCATCTTCCAGGCGGTGGTTAATCAGACCATTGCCGGGCTGGCTTGCGGCAAACCTATACGGGGTAAAGTTGCGTTTTTAGGGGGGCCCCTTTCATTTTTACCTGAACTTCGCCAGCGTTTTATAGAGACTTTGCAGCTAGGACCTGATTCTATAATCGTCCCTAAAAATGCTCAGTTCTTTGTAGCCATAGGTGCGGCTTTAACCTCTAAAAAAGAAGAAGTTATTAAATTCCAAAGTATTTGTGATAATATTCCTAACTTGCACAATTCGGCATCGGCCACAACAATTCTGCAGCCCTTATTTAATGATGAACAAGAATACCAACAATTCAGAAAAAGGCATAGCCTTAAATCCGTGCCTCAAAAGCAGATTAGTGAGGTCAAAGGGCCTTGTTTCCTGGGGATTGATGCCGGCTCGACAACTACTAAACTAGCATTAATAGACCAAGAGGGTAATCTTATCTATTCCCATTACGGCAGTAATGAAGGAAGCCCTTTAAATTCAACCATCTCAGCTTTGCAGCAATTATATCGGGTATTGCCGGACGAAGCTTGGATAGGCTGTTCCGTGGTTACAGGCTACGGGGAAGCACTTCTAAAAGCTGCGCTTAAAATAGACTTTGGTGAGATTGAAACCGTAGCGCATCACAAAGGGGCCGAATATTTTCTGCCGGGAGTGGATTTTGTTTTAGATATTGGCGGCCAGGATATGAAATGTATGATGATTCGCGACGGAGTGATTCATAATATTATGCTCAACGAGGCCTGTTCCTCTGGTTGTGGATCTTTTATTGAGACCTTGGCCCATTCTTTAGAATTATCGCTAACGGAATTTGTACAACGAGGTTTGTTTTCTAAAACTCCGGTTGATTTAGGTACTCGCTGTACGGTATTTATGAATTCCAAAATTAAACAGGTTCAGAAAGAGGGGGCCGACATTGGCAGTATAGCCGCCGGCATAGCCTATTCCGTTGTCAAAAACGCTTTATATAAAGTGATAAGACTGCATAATTCTTCCGAAGTAGGGGAAAAAGTTGTTGTCCAGGGAGGAACTTTTAACAACGATGCTGTCTTGCGGAGCTTTGAACTGGTGACAGGCAGGGAGGTAATCCGGCCCGACATTGCTGGGATAATGGGCGCTTTTGGAGCCGCTTTAATTGCTCGCGATAGATATGAGACTGACAAGCTTTCGACTTTACTTGGAGAGAAGGAGCTCAAAACCTTTAAAACCGAAACCGCTACCCGTCACTGTGGGCTTTGCGGTAATAATTGCTTATTGACTGTTAACAGCTTCTCAGACGGCCGGGAGTTTCTTACCGGCAACCGCTGTGAAAGAGGTGCTGGGATCGAAAAAGCAGCCAGTGAGCTTCCGAACCTTTTTGCCTACAAATATCAACGCCTGTTTAATTACAAGCCTTTGAAAAAGGAAGAAGCCAAACGCGGTGAAATAGGAATTCCTAGAGCTTTAAATATGTATGAGCATTACCCATTTTGGTTTACTTTCTTTACTGAACTAGGTTTCCGGGTGGTTCTATCGAGCCGTTCCTCTAAAAAGATATTTGAATTAGGTATGGAAACCGTACCTTCAGAGTCCCTTTGTTATCCCGCCAAGCTTACTAACGGCCATATTCAGGACTTAATTAACAAAGGTATTAAGGTAATATTTTACCCCTGCCTTCCTAGAGATGAGAAAGAACAGCAGGGATCAACCAATAATTATAATTGTCCGATTGTTACGTCCTATCCGGAGGCTATTAATGCTAATGTGGACGATCTTAAAAGGAAAGATATAAAGTTTATATTTCCTTTTTTACCCATGGATAATCTAGAGCGTTTAAAAGTAAGGTTGCACGAAGAATTGGCTGATTTTAAATTATCAAAGCATGAAATATCTCAAGCAGTTGATAAAGCCTATGCTGAGAGAAAGCAAGTGCGCCACGACATTCGTGCTAAAGGAGAAGAGGTCTTAGCCTATCTTGAAAAAACCGGTCAAAAAGGAATTGTTCTAGCCGGCAGGCCCTATCATTTAGATCCGGAAATTAACCATGGCATACCGGAAATGATAACTGGCTTGGGGCTGGCTGTCTTGACGGAAGATTCGGTTGCTCATCTCGGTGAGGTGGAGAGGCCTTTAAGAGTACTGGATCAGTGGGTGTACCATGCCAGACTTTATGCCGCGGCCAGCTATGTAGCGACCAGAAAGGATCTGGAGCTAGTGCAGCTTTTTTCCTTCGGCTGTGGATTGGATGCTGTCACAACGGATCAGGTAAATGAAATTTTACAGCGATTCAGAAAAACCTATACCCTGGTTAAAATAGATGAGATCAATAATTTAGGCGCTGTCCGCATCCGCATACGTTCACTTCTGGCAGCCATGCAGGAAAGAGAAAAGAAAAATATTGTTCCCCATAAACTTTATGATAATCCACAACGGGTAATTTTTACGGAAAAAATGAGGGAGGAATATACTCTTTTATCGCCGCAGATGGCCCCTATCCAGTTTGAGTTAATTGAAGAGGCTGCTCATTTAGAAGGTTACAAAATTGAAATTTTGCCGGATGTGGAGGCAGGAGTAGTTGAGGAAGGACTTAAGTATGTCCACAACGATGCTTGTTACCCTTCGATTATAGTTGTAGGGCAAATCATGGCGGCTTTAAAGTCAGGCCGTTATGACCTTAATCGGACAGCTGTGATTATGTCGCAAACAGGAGGGGGATGCCGGGCCAGCAACTATATTGGTTTTATTCGCAAGGCCCTTAAAGATGCCGGTATGGAGCATATTCCTGTGGTATCTCTCAATACTGTAGGTTTGGAAAAAAATCCAGGGTTTAAATTAACCCTTCGCATGGTAAAACGATTCCTTATGGCTACGGTTTATGGCGACTTGCTTATGAGGCTTACCTTTGCTTGCCGACCCTATGAAAAAAATAAAGGGGAGACCAACGCTCTCCTAAATAAATGGCTTCAGGCTTTAAAACCGAGCCTTGCTACAATGAGTAAGCGTGAATTTCACCGTAACATCCGCTTAATTATCGAAGAATTTGATAATATGGAGCTCTTGGATCTAAAAAAACCCAAGGTGGGGGTTGTCGGTGAGATTCTGGTAAAGTTTCATCCTTTTGCCAATAATTATATTGTGGATATTTTGGAAAAAGAAGGCGCCGAGGCAGTAATGCCCGACTTAGTAGATTTCTTTCTTTATTGCGCTTATAACGCTATTTACGCGCGGGAGAAACTGGCCGGTAGTTTAAAAGCGAGCCTTTTAGCAAGATATGCGATTTGGCGCATTGAAAGTTACAGGCGTTATATGAAAAAGAGACTGCGTAAAAGTAAAAGATTTGAACCACCGGTATCTATATATCATTTAGCTGATTTAGCAAAAGAAGTAATGCACTTGGGGCACCAAACCGGTGAGGGATGGTTTTTGACGGCGGAAATGCTGGAATTGATTGAAAGTGGGGCCTGTAATATTGCTTGCCTTCAGCCTTTTGCCTGCTTACCCAACCATATAACCGGTAAAGGAATGGTACGCGAATTAAAAAGACGCTATCCGCAGGTCAATATTGTGCCCATCGATTATGATCCCGGGGCCAGCCAGGTCAACCAGGTAAATAGAATAAAACTAATGCTTTCGGTGGCATTCAAAAAAATGGAAAACAATTTGGAGCAAGAACAAAACTCCTATTCTGAAAAAACCTATAATTCATCGGATCAAATTACGGCGAAATAAAATAATTAGTAATTAATTAGACTTCAGGACAAATTATAGAATAAGTGAATAGAGGGCTGTGTTGAAAGTATCAACATAGCCCCTTTTACTCATTTATCAAGCTAATAAATTCTTATAACCGGCCACCGTTTTGCATCATTTGTTGTTGGGCATAGGCAACCATTTTTTGAACCATGCGCCCTCCTATTGGTCCTCCTTCCAAACCGTTTTGCCGCGCTGTTACGTCTCCTTTATAATGATCGTTATTTTCCCGTACAAAATCAAGGTGACCGATTTCAGCTGCCGCTTCCATTTTTAATTGTTGTAATAATTTCTTTTTTTCTTCACTTGTTCTGCCCATAAAGATTTTCACCTCCGCTTATATTATTTACTTGAAAATAAAATATTTTCATAGCAATATTTACTTAGTATAAGTGTTAGCTTTAAATGCTAATTTTAAAAATAATGGAGATTTTAAATGTTACATATAAAAATTGTTGCTGTTGGTAAGATCAAAGAAAAATACCTGAAAGAAGGCATTAAGGAATACAGTAAGAGATTGGGAGCATACGTAAAATTTCAAATGATTGAGGTAGATGATGAACCTTGCTCTGAAAAACATTCCCTCGCAGAAATGGAGAGGGTTAAACAAAAAGAAGGAATAAGACTACTAAAACATATTGAGGAACAAGATTACCTAATTCTTTTGGATCTTCAAGGGCGTGGGCTTTCTTCCTTACAATTTGCTGAAATGTTAGCTACAAGATCTCTTGCTGGGCAAAGCAAAATAGCTTTTATTATTGGCGGTTCGTTGGGAGTTTCAGCTCAGGTCCAAGAAAGAGCGAATTATGTTTGGAGTTTCTCTAAGTTGACTTTTCCCCATCAACTATTCAGATTAATACTGTTAGAACAGATATATAGAGCTTGTAAAATCAACCACGGGGAGACCTATCATAAATGACCAATCAGGTTTCCAAATAGTGTTAGCATAATAGCAGGATTAGCATTTTAGGCGTCGAAATTTCAAAATTAGACCAATGTATGTTAAGAGAAGGTTAATAAACAATGCCCAGCATAATAGTATTATCTACATTAATTGCATCAGGACTGGCCACAGCTTTATTGGCACTTTATGCCTGGAAAAATAGCAGAATTAAAGGTGCTTTCCTTTTAGCAATCATTTTTTTCCTGGGTGCCTTTTGGTCTTTTGCTTGTATACAAGAGATTTTAGCTCCGAGCCTTAGGCTTAAACTTTTGTGGGATAATAGCCAGTTTTTGAGCTATGCTTTTTTACCGGTTTTCTGGTTGGTGCTAATCTTAACCTTCGTCAGTAATAAACCATTAAATATAGCTGCTGTTATACCGCTTTTCATTATACCGCTGGCTACCAATATTTTGGTTTGGAGTAATGACTATCATCACTTAGTCAGAATAAATGCTTTTCTGGTGCAAATTGAATCTTATTTCACTATTGCCAAAAGCTATGGACTATGGTTTTGGGTTCAGGCCGTGTATTCCAATCTATTGAACCTAATTACCTTATTGCTTATTATTTTTGCTTACATAAAAGGAGAAAAAATAAACCGGAGGCAGGCAGTATTTTTACTTATAGGCTTTGGGCTTATCTTCGCTGCTGATGCTGAGTACTTGCTTCGCCGAGGGTCTATAGATTTTAATTATACGCCCGCAGTATTTGGTTTATCGGCAATTATAATCGGAGTTGGTATTCTTAAAGATAAGCTGTTTCACCTGGCCCCATTGGCTAGGGAGGAGCTTTTTGACAGAATGAATACCGGGGTAATAGTTCTAGATGAATTAGATCGGATAGTTGATATGAATAAAGCTGCTTTAAATATTTTTGGTCTTGCCGATCTAAGGAATATGTTTCGTCTGCCAATAAGATGCATTATCAGTGATTGGCGAGAAAAATTTTATTCCGAGGAACTAGGTGAACGTCATAAATGGGAGTTGAATATCGAGCATGAGGGAGGGCTTTACTGCTATGAACTTGATGTTTCGAATTTAACAGACCGCAAACAAAATCTTATTGGCAGACTGGCAGTAATTTACGATATTACGGAACGTAAACGTTCTGAAGAAATTTTGGCCTATACAGCTAATCACGATACTTTGACGGATCTGATCAACAGGCAATATTTTAAATCCTTAGCGGAGATAATTCTTGAGGAGTCTAAAAGTTCAGCCCAAATTATTGCTTTACTTTATATCGATTTGGATAATTTTAAGAGTATCAATGACCGTTATGGGCATGAAGTAGGAGATGTTTTGTTACAGGAAAGTGCCCGTAAGCTTAGAAAGGCTATTAGGCAAGAGGATATCGCAGCCCGCATCGGGGGAGACGAGTTTATTGTTCTTCTAACTGAACTGAAGTCGGAAAATCAAGCTGTGCAGCTGGCCGAAAAAATTCTGGCCTTATTCCGTGAGCCGGTTAGAATAAACAGTATCGATCTTTTAACTACACTTAGTATCGGCCTTAGTTATTATCCCAGCGATTCCCAGGAAATAGATAGTTTGCTTAAGAAAGCTGATATGGCTATGTACTGGGTTAAGAACAATGGTCGCAATAATTATATGGAGTATAAAAAAATCAACAACTGATAAGAGGTGTATTATGAAGGTTCTTTATTACGATTGCTTTAGCGGAATAAGCGGTGATATGAATTTAGGGGCCTTGGTGGACCTGGGAGTAGATCGTGAGTATCTATTAGAGCAATTAAGCAAGCTAAAACTAGATGATAATTATCAAATAGATTTCCGTCGAGAAGAAAGAAAGGGTATTGTAGGAACACGGGTAGAGATTATTGTTGACGACCACAAACAGCTGGAAGAAATAAATAAGCATGAATTAGTTAATGAAAATTTACACCATGATCTACACCATGAAAACCATGATATAAAACATGACCATGTTCATGATAAAGATCATAATTATTCGCATGATAATTTGCATGAAAAAACTTCTAGAAATTTACCTGCTATAGAAAAAATAATTAACGAGAGCGACTTAAGTCCTGAAATAAAGAGCAGAAGTATAAAAATGTTTGAGCTGCTGGCCCAAGCGGAGGGGGCGGTCCATGGAGTCAGCAAAGAAAAAGTACATTTTCATGAAGTAGGTGCCCTTGATGCAATTTTAGATATTGTAGGGGCTGCCATCTGCCTTGAATATCTGCAAGTAGACAGAATTATTTCTTCCAGTGTAGAACTGGGAGGGGGTTTTATCTCCTGTGCTCATGGTTTGCTTCCCGTACCGGCACCGGCGGTAGTTCAATTGTTGCAAGGTGTTCCGGTAAAAACCGGGAGAGTTAAATTTGAAACTACAACACCTACGGGGGCGGCTATTCTGACAGCAAATGTACAGGAATTTTCGGACCGTCAGGAATTTATTATTGATAAAGTCGGTTATGGGGTAGGGCAAAGGGATTTGGAGATCCCCAATGTCTTGCGGGTTTATCTGGGGACCTGTTCTGAAGAGTATAAGGTGAGAGCTTCAAAGGGTAACCAAAGCTTAAATTACATGCTGGAAACAAATCTAGATGATATGAACCCCGAGTATTATGAATTTGTAGAAGAAAGACTATATAGTGCCGGGGCGATAGATGTTTTTAAGACTCCGATAATAATGAAAAAAAGCAGACCAGGAGTAAAACTCAGTATTCTAACCACGCAGGAACAGGCTAAAGCCATTGAAGAGGTAATTTTTAAAGAGACGACTACAATTGGTCTTAGAAAATACCCTGTAGAAAAAAGCATGGTTCCCAGAACTACTAAAGTACTGGAAACCCAATATGGACCGGTGGCGGTAAAATTTTCATATTATAACGGTCAATTGATCAAAGCTAAGCCGGAATATGAAGACTGCAAGAGAATTGCCCGAGAGAAGGAAATTGCTTTGGCCGAAGTTTACCAAGAAATAAACAGTCTAATATATAAGGAGTTAGAACAGAAAAAATTGGGAGTTAGAACAGAAAATTAGAAAACAGGAGAAAGGCCTATAGCAATGAAACAAGTTAGAATCTTACTGGGGCTATCAATAATAGCAAGCTTCTTATTTGTGTTACTATTAGGGGGATGCGGGCAGCAAACTAAAGAAAGTCAAGTACTAAAACTTGGCCTTCTGCCCATTGAAGAGAATCTTCCTTTTTATGTGGCTGAGCAAGAAGGAATGTTTGAGCAAGCTGGAATCAATGTAGAGCTTATCAGCTTTTCCAGTGCCCAGGAAATGTTAGCAGCCATCCAGTCCGGGCAAATAGATGGGGAAATTACAGACCTGATTGTTACTAACTTACTGAAAAAAGGCGGGACGGATGTAAGAATTGCGGCTATTAGTTTAGGGCTTACTCCCCTGGAAGGCCGTTTTGCGATTCTTTCTTCCCCTCAGTCCTCCTTGCGTAAGGTAGAAGATTTAAAGAATGTGAACATAGGCGGGACGGAAAATACAATAATACATTATGTAATAGATAGCTTGTTAACAAAACATGGTTTTAGCCCCGAGGAAATTCAAATTACTTCTATTCCAAAATTCCCGGTTCGTTTGGAGATGCTTTTACACAATGAAGTAGAAGCTGCAGTTTTTACTGATCCTTTGGCTAGTTTTGCGGAAATGCAGGGTGCACATTTAATTATTGACGATACCACAGACAATATTTCCCAAACAGTTATTATTTTCCGGAATAAAACCTTGGAGGAAAAGGAGCAGGCAGTCAAAGTTGTCCTAAAAGTCTATGAGCAAGCCGGACAGGCAATCAATCAAAATCCTGAGAGATACAGGGATTTAATTGTAGTTAAAGCTCAAGTCCCCGAGGCCTTAAAGGAAACTTATAAAATTCCGACTTATTCTAAACTGCAGTTACCGAGCGAGGAGCAGCTAAGTAAAGTTATGCAGTGGATGGTAAGCAAAAAACTTTTGTCAGAGCCCTTTGCTTATGAAGAACTAGTTGCTACTACTTTGTTAGAGGAGTAATGAAGGTAGAGTAACGAGTTAGCGAGAGGGGGATAATTTTTGAAAAAACAAAGCAAGATATTATGGCGGTTATTCCGCCCTCATACTTTAACTGCGTCTTTCATTCCCGTACTGCTTGGTACGATTTTGGCCTGGCGATCGTTAGCTATTATTCATTGGGGGCTGTTTTTGGCCATGCTGGTAGCATGTGTGCTCATCCAAGCGGCAACCAACATGTTTAACGAGTATTATGATTTTAAACGGGGTTTAGATAATGAAAAATCTGTCGGAATTGCCGGTGTCCTTACCAGAGACGGGATAAAAGCCTCTACAGTATTAAATTACGCTTGGGGATGTTTAGTTATAGCAGCTCTTTTGGGCCTGTATATCTGCTTGTACAGCAGTTGGTGGCTGATTCCAATTGGTTTTTTGGGCATGATTGCCGGGTATCTTTATAGCGGCGGTCCTGTCCCTATTGCCTATACACCTTTTGGTGAATTATTTGCCGGAGGTTTTATGGGGAGTGGGATTATTCTAATATCGTATTTTATTCAGACCGGCTCAGTTACCTGGCAAGTATTTTTAGTTTCCATTCCCAGTTTGATCCTGATCGGAGCAATTTTAACGTCCAATAATATCAGGGATCGCTTGGGAGATGAGCAAAACGGTCGCAAGACCCTGGCTGTTTTACTGGGACATACTAGAGCGGTATACTTTTTGGCCGGAATGTTTGCTGTAGCTTATATTTGGACTGTTATGCTTGTATTAGCAAGGATTTTGCCGCTTAGCAGTTTAGTAGCCTTGTTAAGTATTCCTTATGCCTACAAGGCAGTCTCTTCCTATCGCCATAAGTCAACGCCAATAGAAATGATGCCCGGAATGAAGGCCGTGGCTCAAACCAATACATTTTATGGGCTGCTTCTAGCCATAGGGTTGTTGTTCTAAATCCGAATAATTTATATAAAAAGTGATTTTTTGTTCGAATTAAAATTGAAAAATTAGTACTGAATCGTTATAATGTATTAGTAACTTTCGGACTCGCGGAAAAGGATTGCGGCTATGGAACTCCTAAAGGAATACATAATTGAAAAAGGCAGAGTTATTGCCGATGATGTTCTTAAAGTGGACAGCTTTCTTAATCACCAGTTGGATATTGGGTTATATCAAGCCATTGGGCAAGAATTCCAACAAAGGTTTTCTCAAGATTCAATTAGCAAAATCTTGACCATTGAAGCTTCCGGGATAGGTATAGCATGCATAACTGCTCAGTATTTTGGCAATCTGCCTGTTGTTTTCGCCAAAAAATTTTCTGCTAAGAACTTAAACCCAGAGGTCTATGAAAGCAGAGTTTTTTCTTTTACCAAAGGACAGTTCTACCAAATAAGGGTTGACAAGAAGTACCTGAATAGCAGAGATAACATCCTGATCATTGATGATTTTTTAGCCAATGGCAATGCTGTGCTGGGCTTGTTGGATATCGTCAGGCAAGCCGGGGCTAAGATTAGCGGTGTAGGAATTGTAATTGAGAAAAGCTTTCAGGATGGAAGAGAAAAAATTCTGAAGGAGAATGTCAGGCTGGAATCTCTAGCCCGAATTAAGTCCCTAGAGGGCGGCAAGGTTACTTTTATGGACTAAGGATAAGGTTTTTAGCAGTTTCAAATAATTACTCATATAGGAGGATAAACTTACATGAAAAGGGTTCTTACAATTCTGTTATCAATTACACTTGTTCTAGCACTGGCTGTAGGTTGCTCACAAGCTCCGGATCAAGGCCAAGACCAACAGGAAAAAATGAAAATAGGTTTCGTTTATATTGGTTCGGCTACTGATGCGGGCTATACATACGCTCATGATCAAGGCCGCTTAATGCTTGAACAAGAGCTTGGAGATCGAGTGGAGACAGTTATTAAAGAGAATGTTCCTGAAACTCAGGAATGTGAAAAAGTAATGACCGATATGATTGACCAAGGCTGCAAAGTGATTTTCGCCAATAGTTTTGGTTTCCAAGAGTATGTCAAGAGAGTAGCCGAAGCAAATCCGGAAATTATTTTCCTGCATTGTTCCGGCAGTATCCAGGGTCCCAACTATTCCAATTATTTCGGCAGTATTGAGGAAGCGAGATATCTTTCCGGTATTGTTGCCGGAATGAAAACCCAGACAAACAAGATTGGTTATGTTGCTGCTTATAACATTCCTGAAGTTATCAGGGGCATTAACGCTTTTACCCTAGGAGTTCGTTCAGTTAACCCCGAGGCTGTGGTTAAAGTTATGTGGACCAATACATGGTTTGACCCGGCTAAAGAAAAAGATGCTGCCGTAGCCCTTCTTGATCAAGGTGTAGATATAATTGCTCAGCACCAGGATACAACTGGGCCTCAGGTTGCTGCTGAAGAAAGAGGCTGTTGGTCTATTGGGTATAATGCCGATATGTCCAATGCTGCTCCCAAGGCCTATATGACCGCTCCGCTTTGGAATTGGGGTGCCTATTATGTTGAGGCTGTGAAGTCCATTATGGACGGTACTTGGACAAATGAACCTTACTGGGGAACCATGAAAGATGGTTTAATTGATTTGGCCCCGCTGACCGAGGTGGCTCCTGAGGGTGCCCAGGAAGCTGTTACCAAGATTCAGGACCAGATGAAGGCCGGAAGCTTCGATGTTTTTGCCGGACCGCTTAAAGATCAGAGCGGCCAAGTAGTAGTTCCTGAAGGCTCCACTGTTTCTTTGGAAGATCAACTGGCTATGAAATGGTTTGTTGAAGGCGTAGAAGGTAAAATTGACTAATAAAGGTATTGGGTGATTTTTATGGCGGACCGTTCTGTTCATGTTGCAATGAAAAATATTACCAAAACATTTGGTTCAGTTATCGCTACCGATCATATGAATTTAGAAGTAGAAAAAGGGGAAATCCATGCCCTTTTGGGAGAGAACGGGGCCGGCAAAAGTACGTTAATGAATATGCTGTCAGGGATATATATCCCTGACAGCGGACAAATTTTTATTGATGGAAGAGAAACCAGAGTAACTTCGCCCAGAGATGCTCTCAAAGCTGGGGTAGGGATGATTCACCAGCATTTTAAGCTGGTAGAAGTTTTAACTTCTTTAGAAAACATTTTGTTAGGTTATAAAACGGGCCTTTTTGTAAAGAAAAAAGATCAAAAAGTCAAGCTACAACGCTTAATGGAAAGGTTTCAGCTTGACGTTGATTTAGATAGATATGTTTATGATATGTCTGTTGGGGAAAAACAGACTTTAGAGATTTTAAAGACGCTTTACCGAGGAGCAAGAATTTTAATTCTTGATGAACCGACAGCAGTATTAACCCCCCAAGAGACTTTAAAACTATTTAAGATTATGCGCAGGATGAAAGAGCAAGATTGCTCGGTTATTTTTATTAGCCATAAAATGAATGAAGTAATGGAAATTGCTGACCGGATTACTGTCTTGCGCAAAGGGCAGACCATTGCCACCTTAAAAAAGGAAAGCACGAATCCTCAGGAACTGACCGAACTTATGGTGGGAAGGCCTGTGGATCTTTCCATAAAACGTGTTCCTAGAGTATCAGATAAAGTTGTTTTTCAAGTTAAGCATTTAACGGCTGAAAATGAGGAAAAAGTAGAAGTATTAAAAGATATTAGTTTTAATATGGTTCAGGGTGAGATTCTGGGGGTCGCAGGTATCGCCGGCAGTGGCCAAAAAGAATTGTGTGAAGCTTTGGCCGGTTTATATCCAATTAAAAAGGGCGAGATCCTATTTAAAGGGGAAGACCTGGCTGGCAAGTCACCCAAGGAATTTATTACCAGGGGTATAAGTATGAGCTTTATTCCTGAGGACCGTTTAGGAATGGGCCTGGTAGCCAATATGGATATGGTGGATAATATTCTTCTAAAACAATATCACCATAGTAAAGGAATTGGGGTAAAAAGGAAACCAGCTGCAGCTAAAGCCAGAGAGATTATTAAAAAACTGGAGATACATACGCCGGGAATTAGAGAACCGATTAAAAACCTTTCCGGAGGGAATATTCAAAAAGTATTGCTGGGCAGAGAATTGGATTCTCATCCGGAGCTGTTAATCACCGCCTACCCGGTGCGGGGCCTGGATATTAATACCTGTCTAAAAATATATGATATTTTAAACGAAGAAAAGAAAAAAGGGGTCGCAATTCTATATATTGCTGAAGACCTTGATTCATTGTTGGGTTTATGTGACCGAATCATGGTGATTTCTAACGGAGAAATTACAGGAATTGTAGATGCCCGCCAAGCAACCAAGGAGCAGTTGGGGTTAATGATGCTTGGCAACAAAGAGGTGGATCATGCAGTTTAGAATTGTAAAAAAAGCGGAAATCGGTAAAAAAAAGCGTGCCCTAATTTTTTTAGGCTCTATTTTTGCGGCCTTGTTTGTTTCTGGCTTGTTTTTGGCCTTTTTGAAACTTAATCCCTTCCAAGTTTATATCGCAATGCTGCAGGGTTCTTTAGGGAGTGCCTACCGTATTGAGCAGACTATTATCTATGCCATTCCCTTACTTATAACGTCCTTAGGTGTTGCTATCGCTTTTAAGATGAAGTTCTGGAATATTGGCGCTGAAGGCCAAATTTTAATGGGAGCGTTTTTAGCCAGTTATTTTGCCTTGAATTACTCTCATCTCCCTAGACCGCTTCTTTTATTAATTATGTTTTTAGCCGGTTTTGTCGGGGGAGCGCTCTGGGGAATTATTCCCGCTCTTTTCAAGACCAAATGGGGTACAAATGAAACAATTATTACCTTAATGATGAATTACGTAGCTTTAAAGTGGGTTGTTTATCTTCAATACGGGCCTTGGAAAGACCCTAATGCCTCGGGTTTTCCCAGGATAGCTAATTTTGCTGAAAGTGCTGTTCTTCCAGAGTTAATGGGAGTTCATGTCGGCTGGATTATTGCCGTATTGTTGACCATTCTTGTTTATTTCTTTCTTAATAAGAGCAAAAAAGGTTTTGAGATTGCCGTTTTAGGGGAAAGCGTTAATACGGCACGGTATGCCGGGGTTAATATCTTTAGTACAGTGGTTTTAGCCATGGTGTTAAGTGGCGGGATCTGCGGGATTGTTGGTTTTATTGAAGCTTCAGCGGTGGAACAGACTCTTACCAAAGATATTACCGGTGGTGTTGGTTTTACCGCTATTATCACAGCTTGGCTGGGAGCATTAAAACCTCAGTGGATTGTTCTGGCTTCTACCCTATTTGCTATTTTGATTCAAGGCAGTTCTTATATTCAGTCGGCTTTCGGCGTTTCGACCTATTCTGCACAGCTGCTGGAGGCTATTGTTCTTTTCTTTGTATTAGGAAGCGATTTTTTTACACGCTATAAATTGATAATTGATTGCCCTATTCTATCAAGAATTAAGGAGAGTGGAAAATGATCACTATAGCTTTTTTTAAGGCCGCAATCATAGCCGGAACCCCTCTCCTATTCGCCACCTTGGGGGAAATTATTACCGAAAAATCGGGGCATCTAAACCTAGGAGTAGAAGGTATGATGCTGATGGGTGCTATAATTGGCTTTCAGGTAGGTTATAGTACTAACAGCCCCCTCTTAGCCCTGCTTTTTGCTGCTATTGCAGGTGCTTTTGGAGCTTTGATCTATGCTTTCCTTACTGTTAGCTTGCGAGCTAACCAAGTTGTTTCCGGCTTGGCCTTGACAATTTTTGGGACAGGCTTTGCGGGTTTTGTAGGCAAAAGCCTGGTGGGCATGAAAATGACGGATGAATTTAATTATTTTTTCCGTGATTTGAAAATACCCGGTTTGGGTGATATACCATACCTGGGAGAGATATTGTTTAACCATGATATTTTTGTTTATCTTGGTTATGTTACAGCTATCATTCTAGGATTATATCTGTATAACACCGGAAAAGGACTTAACTTAAGGGCTATAGGTGAAAACCCGGCTGCAGCTGATGCCGCCAGTATTCCCATTACAAAATATAAATATTTGCATATTCTTTTGGGCGGGGCTCTGTGCGGTCTCGGCGGAGCATATTTATCTCTGGCTTATGTACCTGTTTGGCAGGAGAATATTACTGCGGGACGAGGCTGGATAGCAGTAGCTTTGGTAATTTTCGCCGGTTGGAACCCATATAAAGCAATTATTGGGGCCTTTCTGTTCGGAGGTCTGGATATTATCGGCTTTAGGTTGCAAGGGACAGCAATAGCGATTTCTCAGTATGTTTTTGATATGGCACCTTATGTGGCCACGATTGTGATTTTGGTTATTGTCTCCTTTAGAAAAAGTAAAAAAAATGCTCCTCCTAAAGCCTTAAGCGAACCATATTTTCGGGAGGAAAGATAAGTATAATTTAGTTCTTATTCATTTGTAGTCAAATGTAGAGAGTTTATAACATGGTTCATAATTTTATTTTGCTGTTCAGAGAATTCGGCAGTATCGGAAAAAAACGATATTCTAACGGCTTCTCCGGACTTTTTTATTTCCAGCCAGTATTCTTTAGCACTGATAAAAGTACCGCCGAAGTCAGCAGTCCATTCTTCTTGATAGCCGGTATAATTGTGGAGTTCCACTTTCATTCTGGAGAAAGAAATAAAATCATAAGTACTCTTAGCTTTACTGTCTTTAAGAAATCGCTCCACATCATCAAGTAACCAGAGCTGGATATATCCTCTATATTTAAGTTTATTGTCTGTAAAATATATATTTAAAAGCATATTTTCCCCGATATCCGGGGTGAGATGTAGATCAGCGCTAGATGGAAATTCAGTGCTAATTTCATAAGCGCCGCAATTATACTGATAAGGTTTAAATAGACCGGCCATGGCTTTAACCGATCCTTGTAAATAATAATATTGAATAATTAGAGCCACTACCACGAAGAAAGCAGTTTGGCATACTCGACCGGCCACGCTTACCACCTACAAAGAAATATATTTGACTACTTGTTTTATGTTTATTAGGTCAATAAAATATTAGTACGGAAATTAACAAAAAATTAGGTGTTTAACAGTAGGGTTTGTTAGCAACAGGCTTGTTTTAGGGTACAATAAAACCAGAATCCGGCGCTGCACGACGCGAGATCCTGGCGGGAATGGTTTTTTGAGAATGAGCCCCAATTAAGTGCTATTTTACTGCGGTAGCCTTATACCTGGCAAGCCGCAGGATATTCTTCATTTTTAGTGGTAAGAAGTTTAACAATCTCTAACACGGTATTCAGTTTAAAAGGTTTTTGGATAATACCCTTAAAGTTGCTGGACGATGGTAATTCCAGATCATTAAT
>JAAYOJ010000020.1 GCA_012520405.1 Peptococcaceae bacterium | reverse complement strand
GCAACTTCCCTTACATGGAAATTGTTTTTATTACTGCCGATGAAAATTTTATGCAGGATGGATTTCGTCTCTATGCTACCGATTATATAACTAAACCCCTTGATACTGAAAGATTACATAAAACACTCAACCGGATCAAGAATAAATCTTCGAAATTGGACACGAGAATTGAATTGAAGTGTTCCGATTCAGTGAGAATTCTAAATCAGGGGGATATTTGTTTCGTAGAAGCGCATAGGAAAAATTCAATTGTTTATACGCACAATAGTATCTTTGATTGTTTGCAGTCCATTTCTTATTTAGAAGCCCAGTTAGATAAAACCATGTTTTTACGAACTAATCGTTCTTTTCTGGTTAATTTAATATGGGTAGAGTCCATAAAAAGTTTTTCCCGCACAACATACCAAATACACTTCAAAGGTCTGAAAGCCTGTGCCTACCTGCAAAAAAAGCAATACAATGAGTTTCGGCTTCGGATCAAGAATTTGAATAGGATATAGAAATAAACAAACCCGGAGTGTAAAGATGAAGATAAACATTTATAAAACAGCGGTTTTGTTCTTTATCATTCAGTCGTTGTTAATTGTATTATTACTAAATAACAACTTTATGGAAAGGTTTTCATTTCTTCAATCTTTACGTTCCGATCTGGCTGATTTGGTGTTTGGACTCTTGATCCTTACATTTAATTTGGCGGCTATTGTTATTGCCAGGTATTTATACATTAGTGGAGAAGAGGCCGAGCGTTTAAAGACTGCTTCTTTGAAGCATGCTTTTATGCTTGAACAGAACCGTATATATCGGCAGCACCACCACGATTTAAGAAATCATTTAACTGTGATTATGGGACTGGTTAAGCTGGAAAAATATCAGGAGTTAATGAATTACCTGGAATTGTATCTTAATGACGTCAATGATGCTCTCTTTAAAGTACAGTCAGGCCTTGATGAGGTTGATGTTTTGATTTCATCCAAAATAGAGAGCGCTAGAATGAAGGGAATTAAAATAAATGTTCATGTTGCGGCTAAGATTGAATCAGGTAAAAAGAACATCTTTAACCTGGTAACCATTTTAGGCAATATCTTGGATAATGCTATGGAGGCGGTTCAAGATCTGGAAGGGTCCAGGCAAAAAATTAGTCTTTCTATTGAACAGGATCCTTTGGATTATATAATTACGGTTAGCAATCCTATGCTAGCTGCTGAATTAATCCGACCGGAGCAATTCTTAATGGAAGGTTTTAGCACCAAAAAAGAGGGCAGGGCAGGGCTTGTTCATTGTTAAAAAAATGACGGAGCGGCTGGGCGGTAACGTCTCCATCAAGACGCATGGCGGCCGGTTTACAATTCGAATCGAGATTCCAAAACATAAACTGCGGAAGGAATGAGGAAAAAAAGAATGTTGGGACTGGAAGAAACTGCCCATAGATTAGCCAATTATTTGACAAGAGACGTGCAAATCGATACCAGGCAAAAAGCCAGGATAGAATACGGCTTGTCCCTATCGCTGGGCGTGGCCATCGAGTTAGTTTTTACCTTAGGGGTTGCAGTTTTATTGGGGACGGCCCTCTACACCTTTTTAATGATGCTGTCGTCCCTCTTATTACGGGTATTTATCGGCGGCACCCATTGTTCCAGCTACAGGAGATGTCTGGTGTTTACTATGGTTATTTTTATCGGATTGTCTATTCCGGCAAAATTCCTGAGCTTTCCTAAGGGTTATCTGTATCTGGCAGCAGTATTGACAGGAATTGTAATCCAGGGCATTTTGGCTAGCCCCGTCGGTAAAAGAGTTGTTCTGGCAAGCGATAGACTTATGCAGAAAGCAGGGATTTAATATGTACCATTTTGTAGGAATGAAGAAGATTAAACCTTTGCTTTCCATAACCATAAGCGACGATGTAATTTCCGTTTATGGAATAAAAACTAACGTTCCTTTATCGTAACGTATACACTGTCGCCCGGCTGTTTGCCGATTTTTGCCCGAATGACTTTGCGAATAATGGCTTCAAATTCGTAGATTTTAGGATTCATAGTTATCTCCTTACAATGGGATGCCTAATGACTGTTTTAAGCTTTTCCGCTGCAGTCTTGCGCGGGTCGCTCAGATAAATTTCGTGGTGTTGCCGTAAGCCGGACATCTCTGTCCGGTATCCTTGTGATTCAATAAACTCTTCCAGAGCCGCAACAGTAGGCGGCTCATCGTCATAAGAACCAATGTGCATGACCTGGGCGCACAAGCCTTCTGTGAAGTCCTCTAAGCGGGCTATTGATGTGTCAAGCTCCGGCTTTTTCTTTGACAGGCTCGCCTTGGCCGCCTCAAAAACTTCGGGGGTGACGAACTCCGGCTGGCGAATCATAGTTACCCAGCTAAACTCGTCCTTCCTTCCGC
The DNA here is from genome assembly GCA_012520405.1 of Peptococcaceae bacterium. Lineage (GTDB taxonomy): Bacteria > Bacillota > Desulfitobacteriia > Desulfitobacteriales > Syntrophobotulaceae > JAAYMU01. The sequence goes on along the minus strand of JAAYOJ010000020.1, from coordinate 1,709 downwards.
TAACACTACCATCGAAAAAATTATCCTCAAACCACCACAGTCCCTCTAGCGGTGGAACAACATAATCGAAATATCCCACCGGTTGAGAACTGCCCTTCTTACTCATTTTGATGGTATAGGATAACCCGTACAGCACTTCCACGGCCTCCTTATAGGAAGCGGAAGTATTGGGATCGCCCTTTCCATTGACCATAATGAAACGCATTTTTGGCACCTCAATAATCTCCGGTTTATTCTTGGGTAAGTACAAGTGTTTATATTTTTTTTTAAAATCGAATACTGCCAATAATAACAATCCTTTCATATATAGTGTAAAATAATACATATTAGCATCTTTATACCATAGAAATCTTTACCTGTCTTGGGTTACCGTTTTTTCCTCTTTGGCTATCGCTGATAACGGTATCGGAAGTTTTGGGCTTCTTTAAAGTTTGGCTGTTTTTCTTTCGACAATAATATATGTATAGTTTTTTTACAATTTTAAATATTAAATAATCTTTCCTCGCTTAGTGCAATGAAAGAAAAAAATATTTGTTTAATTCGGTAAATAGTCTTTGCTCCGAAACCGAAAGGGGAGAAAAGATGCTTAGTACTTGGATGATTTCGTTGTTGTTTTTTGCTGTAGGTACAGTAGTGCTGACCAGTGGGATATTTACATTGCAGAGCAATTATAAAGCCCCGGCTAACAGAGCATTTTTTGCCCTTACAGTCGCCATTACAATTTGGTCTTCAGGCATGGCGCTATCAACCGTTGCTCCAGATGCCGCAGTCTGCGAAATCTGGCGGCGTTTCTCGGCAATCGGTTGGAGCACCGCTTACGCAATTCTGCTTCATTTTGTCTTGATTATTACGGACAAACCTTTTCCCTCTAAAAAGTGGTGGTTTTATGCGTGCTTGTATTATCCGGCTTTCATTACATTATTCGCATTTGTTGTTCCCAATGGAATAAACCCTCTTCCCTACAGGCTTCATCAAACAGAATATGGCTGGATTAATGTAGCTCAGAATAATGTCTGGGACTGGATATTTTACGTCTACTATATCGGTTTTACCGTTTTAGGGTTAGTGTTTTTATATCAATGGGGTAGGAAATCATCCGATAAAATTATTAAAAAGAAATCCCGTCTGATTTGCCTCTCCATCATAATTGCCCTTATTCTCGGAACATTAACCGATGTGGTTTTAAGTAGTATATTTTCTGAACTACCTCAGATGGCACCTGTGATTATGCTGATACCCGTTCTGGCAATATACCATATCCTTCAAAAGGACAGCTTTGGCATCACGGAAGGAGTGGATAAAAAGACCAGCTATATGAGTATATTCGCAGGTGTTCTTATATATTTAATTCTTACGGCCCAACAATTACTTCTTTTAGATGGGAGCATGGGTAAAGGTTCAGTTGTTTTTGAGGAATCAACAATCAAAGGAATCGTTGTTCAAATCCAGATGTTTATTTCCTTATATCTAGTATTGAGGGAAAATAGGCCAGGGTATATTGTATCTGTTTTGATGAACGCTATCGGTCTCTTGAGCACGACCGCATTTCTGGTTAGGTATCATTCAACCGAATCTTTACCCGGGATAATTTCACATTTAGGCGTCCTTGTTATTATCACCCTGATCAATGTCTATAAAGAAAAGAACGCTGCTTATATTAAAAAAATCAACACGCAGATCGTCAAAGAAAAGTTCTACTCCAGTGTATT
>JAAYOJ010000053.1 GCA_012520405.1 Peptococcaceae bacterium | reverse complement strand
TTTACCTGATAGACTCCAAAGCATCTGGAGCAACATAGATCCGTATGTAGAATATATTGACGACAAATTAGAGGGAATTATTAAATGGATAGATAAAAATGCAAATAAAAATGATTATGTTTTGATACAAGGAGATTTTGGTGCTACTTATCAGTTAGTAGAGTATTGCAAGGCTAAGGGACTAAGGCCTATATATTCTACCACTGAAAGGGAAGCTGTAGAAACAAGAGAGGAAAACAATTCGCTTATGCTAGGCCACAGGGTATCCCATGTGAGGTATAGGGAGTATTGATTTAAAGAGAAATTTAAGATGAAAGATAGAAAAAAGCATGAAGAAAACGATACATAATAAATATTCTTATTTTGGTACTGTTTTGATTATTTTTAGACACATAAAGGATTGGAGCGGGAAAAGGAGGGCAGCGGCGAAATGAATATTATTGAAGCCTGCTATGTAGTAAATACAAAAATGTTTTTAGGTTCAGCTGATAACAAATTTGCAGAGATAAGGCCACCGTCGTTTAAAGGAGTACTCAGATTTTGGTTCAGGGCTTTGGCGTTGGCGGAGTTAGGCGGGGATAAATGCGAAGTTGAAAGATTAGAGGGCATATTATTTGGAACTGCTAGGGGGGAAAATGTGCAAAAAGCCTTGTACTCATTAAAAATCGAAGGAAGTGATATTCTAGATAGTAAAGGGGGTTATGGGGATAATAGGCCGGGAATTGCTTATTTGGGTTACGGATTAAGGGGCAGGGGCTTTATTGAACAAAACAGTAAAATCAAAGTTTTGTTAATAGAAAATTTCGGGATAAAAAGAAAGGTCAATGAAGGAGACTACGAAATAGGCAAAAAATTATTGCAGAATTCCCTAAAAGCTATTGGTATATTTGGGGGATTAGGTTCTAGGTCTAGAAAGGGATTTGGCTCATTAACCTTAGTAAAATTAGAGGAAAATGGACAGGCACAAATTAATTTTCCTTATTGCGGGGAAATTGACGAATTAAAAAATGAAATAAATCAATTGTTGGAAAAGGCAATAAAGCTTGAATATACAGACGACAATATTCCATATACTGCTTTTAGCAAAGGTACCAAAATAATAATTACAGAGAGTTTGACAGTTCAACTGAGGTATTGGATGAAATAGGCAAAGAAATGATTAGATATAGAAGTTATGGTAGAAGGGGTAAAATATTTAATGAGGAAAAATCTGAAAAAATATTTGAGGATGATCATAATTTAGCATATGACTATATAAAAGGTAAAAATACAAACAAACATCCAACAAGAGTAGTATTCGGTCTACCTCATAATTATTTTCTTAGCGCAGGCTGGATAATTAATATAAACAGTACTAACAGGAGAGCAAGCCCATTATTCATACATATTCATAAGTTACAAAATGGAAAATATATTGGCATACTAACACTTATCCCCGCAAAGTTTTTAAAAAACCAAGATGGAATTGAAATATCAAAGAAAAGAGTAAGGGCAAGGGGAATTAATTTAGTTACTCAAAGTAAGTTAAAGGCAGATATTGACTATAAAATAATAAAGGGCTTTTTAGACAGGATAGTAGATAAAATGGGGGGCGTAGTAATATGGGATGTGATATAAGTATGGAAGATAAAAAAATATTATCTTTTTCTATAGGTCCTGTTCAAAGTTTTATTACACAAGCAAGAAAGACTAAAGACTCATTTTCAGGAAGCAAGTTGCTTTCGGATATAATTCATCATGTCTTATCCAAGTTTAGTGAGGAACAAATAATATTCCCGGACAAGAAAATAGAATCGAAACCTAATAGATTTATTGTACTTTTAGATAGGGATATTGATGAGAATTATATTGTAGAAAAAGTTGAAAATATTGCAAGAACAAAATATTTAGATATATCA
>JAAYOJ010000065.1 GCA_012520405.1 Peptococcaceae bacterium | reverse complement strand
GCATGAGCAGAAGGAACTCAACATAGGACCCGAAGGCCGGAAGCAGCAGCAAAAGGCTGAGTCCGCCGGAGAGCAGGAAAAGGAGAATACACGTTCGTTTGTACCCGCTTAACATATCTTGTACTTCCGGCGTTTGGGCATGGGCGTCGGAGAGAGTTACGCCTAGAACCTGATGATTTTGATCCTTAGTATAGAACAGCGTAAAGGCTGCCATCATTCCAAAAACTAGCCAGGCAATGATAATTAGTGTAATAAGCATACGCATTTCCTCCTTACTCGAAAACCAAATCAATCAGGTTTAAGAGATGTTTTGTAATTTCCTGCTTGGTAGCGCCTCTCATTCGGGCTTCTGAAATCAGAAGTTCCAGTCTATTGTCAAAATCCTGATTAAAAACAATATCGCCCTTACCGCAATCGCTGATCTGGGCACCGTGTCGGCGATCAATGATAATAAGGCCTTCATCTTTCAAGAGTGCATAGGCTTTATTAACCGTCATCGGATTTACTCCAATATCTTGGGCCAGCTGGCGGACTGTTGGCAAGGCATCCCCGGGCTTGAGAATCTCTTTAGCAACAGCAAGCACGACCTGATTACGGATCTGTTGGTAAATTGGGATATCGCTGGCCATGTCAATCCTTAATATCATTGGTTTTCCCTTCTTTAAATTGTATTATTTGTATTACTAATAATAATACAAACAATACAATGAGTCAATAAAAAAGCAACCTTATTCTATAATATTAATAAATACCAGAATAAGGCAAGTGGATTTAGGTTTATAGAATTGATATTTAGCTAATTACTGATTGTGCCGGGATCTCAATTGCTTTACCCTTTTCGCCCTTTGTGTATACCACATAAGTATCACCGATGATATCCGTTAATCCTTGCTTTCGAGGATGGAAGGCACAGACTAGATATCCCAAATAACTGCCTAATAGCTGCGCCAGAATTCGTCCCACGACTTCTCTTAGAATCGCGGTGGTCCAGTTTAATGGACTCCCGTCTTTGCTTACTACGCGGATCCCCATAATCATTTTTCCTAAAGTTTGCCCCCAATATTTTGTCATAAGCACAAAATACAAGGAGCCCCATATACCCGGAAAAAGAGCATTGACCAATATAAATGATTTGAGCGCAGTGGTATCAAGTCCGGAGGGCCATACTAAGTGAATGAATATCCGACTGCTCATCCCAATTATAAGCAGATCGAGCAAAAAAGCTACAAATCGGGTCCAAAAGCCCGCTGCCCTTAAAATTTTCATCATAATTCACCATCCTTCAGCGGTACAGATACATGGCGGTCGGTACTGCACTATTCTGTAGTTCCTCTTTGACCTGTGCCAGGTCCAAGGGCGAGATGAGAGAGAACAAACGTCGAATATTGAATGGGTTTTGATATTTATACTCTATAACGTTAGGATTTGTTTCTTTGATTATTTCCGCCGCCGCATTGATGGCACTGTTTAGATCGCCAATATCGTCTATTAGTTTCAGCTCTTTAGCCTGGGTTGCAGTATAGATCCTGCCGTCAGCTATCTCGATTACCGTTGGGCGATCCAGCTTTCGCCCCTCAGCTACGATATCAACAAAATAGCCGTAGTATTCGTCAATTATGCTTTGCATGATTTGCTTTTCTTCCGGCCTTATGTCGCGCATAGGATTTAAAATATCTTTATTTTTTCCGCTTTTGAAGACTACTTCTTCGATGCCTAGTTTTCCGGCCAATTCACTGAAGTTATAGGTCGCCAGGATGACGCCGATTGAGCCGGTCATGGTATAGCGATTAGCAATAATCTTATCTGCCGGCATGGAAATATAGTACCCGCCTGAGGCAGCCATTTTCCCCATTGAAACAACCAGCGGCTTTGGATAGTTTGCCTTAAGGGATTTTATTTTCTGGTAGATCTCTTCACTTTCATAGACGCCACCGCCCGGTGAATTTACCTCGAGAATAATAGCCTTAACCTCCGGGTTTTGAAAAGCGTCTTCAACTTGTTTTAAAAAGATCCGATGATTATAGCTATTGGTACCGTAGGCGAGTGTATCACCTATGTCCAGGATTGTTCCGTTTACTTTTAAAATAGCAATGGTTTGACCGCTTCCGGCTCTATGGGTTTGGGTTGTATATGCCGGCTGCGAGGTTAACGGGTTCAGTGGGTTCTCCAATAGGCCACCGGCTGCTTTTTTATTGCTTGCTAATACATCGACACGAATATAAACGATCAGCAACACAACAGCTATGGCTATCGCAATCCAACGTTTTTTATTCATACTTTCCTCCTGGTTTATTAATATTATTAAGTTTTTAACCTACTATTTAAATAATAATAAGTTATAAACCTAATTTCCCTAAACTAGAGTATGGTGATTGTATTATTAGTTATGCATGATTTTAAATCAAAGTATTGATTATTATATATTAGTTATGACCGAAAATATAATTTGTCTTTGAGGCCCACATCAAATCCAAAGCTTGAAGCGATAGCATTTTCAGGACATTCATAGGCACAAGTACTGCACCAGATGCACTCCGTGGCTAAAATACGTTGATTTTGATTCTTATAAGCCAATAAGTTAACATCCATCGGACAGACCTTTTCACACTTTCCGCAGTCTATACACTTGCTTGGATCAATCTTGATCTTAAGCAGAGAAAACCTTGAGGTGACCTTTTGCAATACCGGAATAGGACAGATGTATTTGCAAAAAGCTCTGTTATCTTTGAGCTTTAAGGCCAGTATAATTCCCAATACATAATATAAGATATTCCCGGCGATTAGCCAATAAAGCTCCCCTGTTGATTGGGGTTCTACAGGATTTTTCAGGACATACCAAATAAACAGGACTAACCCTAAAGAAAGAAAAAAATAAACGTAGCGAATTAGGCCAAGACCTTTGATCCTCTTATTCTTAGGTCTTTTATGCGGCAGTAAATCGAGTACCATAGCTGTCCAGCAGGTATAACTGCACCAGGCTCGCCCAAAAACCAGCGGGCCAAAAATTTTGGCAATAACATAATGCATGGTGGCAGCAGCAAATACCCCTGACAAGAGCAACATGAAAAAACCTTCGATCTGCATGTTTTCCTTGCCGAACAAGCCGAGAAAAAATAGCATATAACACCCCACCAAAATTTGGGAGGTTCTCCTTCCCCAGGCTTTATGCTCTTTAGGTAAAGCTTGGATTAGAAAAATACCGACTGCTATTGAAGTGCCAATATAACCGAAATTAAACAAATAGAAAACAGTATCCGCTGTTATGCTTAATAATATTGCTAGTCCCCAGAAAATCCCCAAGAATAGAAAAGGTAAACGAAAATTTTCCCATGAAAGATCCCACTTATTCCCTTTAGTATTCATTTTCCTGCTCCTCTGTCAGCCATTTTCATTATTTAGTTCCGGCTGATATCAAACTCATAAGTAAGCTCATGGAATTGCTCCGGTTTTCCCGGCGAAAAGCTTCGCTCCCAAAAGCGGACATGACCGCAGCGATCTATGAGCAGTACCGTACTGCACCGCGTACCGTAATCCGGACTGACAATGAAAGCCGGGGATAGAGTGCGTTCCCATTCCATACTTACACCGGTTTGAGGCAGTTCATGATCTGCTGGACGCTCTCTATCAGCTAATATTTCAAATAGGCGTTCTTTAATTAACTCCTCGGAAGTTAAACAATCAGCAAGTGCTTTAGTCCCCTTACTCACCTTTGGCCATGGCACATCCAGCAAGCTATTACTTAAACCGTGATACCCTTTTTCGACCCTGTGCAATATTTTTTCTCGATTAGAATAATAGTAAAGGCCCTGTGTATCGCCCAGCAATAAATTAAAACCGTTAAATTCGGTTCCCCTGTCATTCAAGGTATTTATATAGTTTGTTGGGGACTCAGAACCGCAAAGATATTCTCTGACCAATAGTCCCCGGGAAAGAGTCCGGGGGTGAGTGCCCTTTTCTCTATAATTAGTTATGGCTGCAAAACGGCCTGTAGTGGTTATCCCCATCCATGTTCCTCCCATTTGTAAATCCTTGCCGGCTAATAGGTTTGGGGATTCAGGCCAAAAGGCGGCGGGTAATGTAGGCCGATTATAAAACTCATCTCTATTGGCAGCAACTACCAAGTAATAGTTGGGATGGCAATCGTAAGCGAAAAGTATTAGGCACATATCTTTCCCTCAACTTAAAGCATATTAGTAAAATATTAACATTGAATTATAATGTTGAAAATGTCTTTAGTAAATATAAACGATGTTGATCTAAAAAAACTGACTATTGACAAATAATACTTTTATAATACAGTATTAGCTTATAACGTTTTCAATTTTTTACAAGGAGGTATTATATGCAAAAACCAAGAGAACTATTTTCTTCGAGATTGGGTTTTATTCTCATCTCGGCGGGCTGTGCCATCGGCCTTGGTAATGTATGGCGTTTCCCATATATTACGGGACAATACGGCGGCGGCCTTTTTGTACTTATTTATATTTTGTTCCTCATAATCCTGGGCTTACCGATTATGACTATGGAGTTTTCCGTGGGGCGGGCCAGCAAACAAAGCGTGGCCACATCATTTGATGTTTTGGAGCCCCCAGGCAGCAAATGGCACAACTTTAAATGGTTTGCCATGGCCGGCAATTATTTATTAATGATGTTTTATACGACGATTGCCGGCTGGATGGTCGCCTATCTCTTCTTTATGCTGCGGGGAGACTTTGTTGGCAAGACACCGGAGGGAGTTGAAGGAGTATTTGGCGGTCTTGTTTCCAGCCCAACCTTATGTATTCTTTTTATGGTTATTGTGTGTATCTTAGGCTTTGCAGTTTGCTCCATGGGCTTAAGAAACGGGGTTGAAAGAATCACCAAAGCCATGATGTCTTGTCTTTTTGTTATTATGATTGTTCTGGCCATTAGGTCTTTAACTCTACCCGGAGCACTGGAAGGGCTTGGTTTTTATCTGAAACCCAATATTGACAGTATTGCCGAGCACGGGCTTTGGACCATAATTTACGCGGCCATGGGACAGGCCTTTTTCACTCTCAGTATTGGAATGGGTAGCATGGCCATCTTCGGCAGCTACTTTTCTAAGGAAAGAAGTTTAATGGGCGAAGGTATCAATATTACGATTTTAGACACCTTTGTTGCCATTACCGCAGGTTTGATTATTTTCCCGGCCTGTTTTGCTTTTGGTGTTAATCCCGGAAGTGGACCATCCCTTGTTTTTCTGACTTTGCCAAATATTTTTAATCATATGCCCGGCGGTCAATTATGGGGTATAGCTTTCTTTGTATTTATGGTCTTTGCTGCTTTATCGACAGTGATTGCCGTCTTTGAAAATATTATATCTTTTGGAATTGACCTTTTAGGGTGGACCAGGAAAAAATCTGTAATTATCAACCTATTTGCAGTTATTATCTTATCCCTTCCCTGTGCCTTAGGCTTTAATGTTTGGAGTGGCTTTGCTCCGCTGGGCGAAGGTACGGTTATTCTGGATTTGGAAGACTTTATTGTCAGCAATAACATTCTCCTTCTTGGATCTTTAGTTTATGTCTTTTTCTGCGTTAGTCGCTATGGCTGGGGCTGGGATAATTTCATTAAGGAAGCTAATACCGGAAAAGGAATTAAGGTTCCGACTAAAACAAGATTCTATATTACTTATATTCTGCCGGTAATAATTCTGATAGTTTTCATTTTCGGCTATATTGAGAAGTTTAATTTATTATAACATTATTGAAATTTAAGAAGAATGATAGCCTTAGGTAATTTACAATTCCTGAGGCTGTTTTTTATTTATTTTTACCGGTCTATAATCATTGAAATCCTTGCTGCCGGATACTGAGCAAGGAATGAGTTTTTCTTTCTCCACTTCAACCAAACGATCGTTTAAAAAACGGAAAGTTTGTTGAAAAATTACGGTATCCTTGACTGCTACTTGAGTATTTCCACCAAACACAAAATTTCCAAGAGAGTATACAATGGTTGCGCCTTTATACTGCTCTATTTCCTGTAATACATGAGGATGACTGCCGACTACCAGTTTAGCGCCTTGATCGACAGCAAAATGAGCCAGTTCTTTCTGTTGTTTATCAACTATGGTTTGGTACTCGGTTCCCCAATGAAAATAGACAACAATAATTGGAACTTTTTCTCGTAAATACTCGATTTGTTTTTTTAGCTTCTTTTTTAATACAGAAATGTCCGTGCCTTGTTCTACCGGACCTAAGACATTAGCTCCGATAAGCCCTACCTTGCCATAGATTGCTGTTTGTTCCTCGCCAAAACAAGTGATCCCTACCTTTTTTAAGTTGGTTATGGTGTCCTTCAAACCCTCTGCTCCATAGTCCAGACTATGATTATTAGCCAGGTTAACCGCTTCAATACTTCCTGCTTGCAGGATCTCTGCATAGGCCGGTTCTCCCTTAAACCAAAATGCCCTATTCCCCTGGCTGCTTTTGTCAATTTTCTCTTGGCTCTTGGTTAGCGCCCCTTCCAAATTTGCGATAGTTAAGGTATCCTTCGCCAGAATGTCTTTAACCCCGGAAAAGAAATATTGCGGACCATATCTTTGATAATAGTCAGCAAAATTACCAAAACGTTCGTCTTGGCCTAAAATAACATCACCGATCATGCTAATAGTAATACTTTCTACTATATTGGGCCTTAGTGTTAATTTAGGAGCTAAATTAACCTTTTCTACCGGTTTATAAATACCCTCTTGGTTATCACTGTCCGTGAAATGCCACCATTCGCTGGCTAAAGGAACAAAACCGTGTTTAACCATAACCTCTTCTAGCAGTTGAGCATTTTTATTCTGGTTAACTCGATATGCCCGAGAAGAAAATTCGTCAAAATCGGTGGGCATAGGCAAATTATCAATAGTGAGGTCTACTGCTGAACCACGGGCATGATCCGAGTAACCGGTCCAAGGATTAGCCACAAAATTAGCATTGGGAAAGGCATTCCACATTTTGAATTGTACTGCCGGCGGTCGGTAAGCGTCCCATATTTTCACGCGGTAGCCCTTCTGGTTTAGTTCTTCTACGGCTTTTTTTAATTTGTCGGCCGTACCTTTGCGTAAATAGGCTACATTTTCCGAGTAAAGTTGGGTGCGGGTAAAATTATTGGTGGTAGCATAAGGTAAATCAATAATTAGGGAAGGAATATATTCTGCCAGGTTGACAAAATCAGTTTTTTGGACTGCGGGCTGTTCCAACTGACCAGCACTGAGTACGGTCTCATCACTGACAGCAAATTGTCCTCCCAAGACATAGATGGACGTGGGTTCTTTTAGAGAAGCGATATATTTATCGATTGCTGGCGGCAAATCAATGGTCGCGGAATTGCACAAAATTAAAGCGCCCTTGGTTTTGGCTGCCAATACGCTCCCAGCTAAAGCAAGATCATACTCTGTTGCGCAAGTAAAATATAAATTCTTCGGGTCAGGAATAAACTTGGCCAGGACCAGAGCGGATGTTTCCAAGCAGTTATAGCCCTGGAAGCGCTCGCAGTGGGCAGAGGGCAGGAGTTTCTGGATTTGCTCTTCCAGCTCATAAGAAACTGCGCCCTTCCCTCCCACAATATAAATGTTCTGCGGTTTGGATTTTAACAAATAATTCTTGGTTGCCTGTGGCAGGGAGTTTTTAAAGGTCAATAAAATAGGCCATTTTTCCCGGGAGGCAATGCTGCAAATATTTAAGGCATCTGCTATATTTTCACCGGAACAGATCACTACGGTCTTTGTTTTACCAAGTTGTTCGGCGATTAAAGCCGCTGTTTCATACTGATCCCGGCCCTCGATCCGTTTGATCTTGGCAAAATTGGCTGCAAACTCATCGCTGAAAACTTCGCCAGAGCTTATTAACCAAACCGTGCCACCTTTGGTCAGGTATTGCCGGACATATTGAATTGCGGATTGACTCTTAGGCAGGATAGGAGCGTCCAGGTGAAAGGCTAGTACGGAAGCGGCAAAATTCGCGGCATTTTGGCAGTCATCGGTAATCACAATGTTTGAGGCTGCCGTGCCACCGAGCCTTTGGACAATAGATATTACAGTCTCCATATTTGTACTGCCTTCGATGCGCTCCATAAAAGGAGTGGCATTAAGCGTTGTGGGAGTTTGGAAATAAACACCGGCTGGAAGGAGCAGGAACAGCCCAATAAGCAATATAAGAATAGCTTTCTTAAACAAGATTTATGTTTTCCCTTCGTTAGTGGTTCACCCCTTATATTTCTCCAAAGTGTATTTAACTATTAATACTGTGAGAAGGGAAAATTTAGTTACTGAATGCCACTATTGGCCGGGCTTACTTTTCAGTTTTAAGCACGGGCATATCCACACGATGTAGTATGCCCTTGGACAGCGCGAAGCAGCCCAGCCCAGCCAACAGTTCCCACAAAGCCAGCACCCCTAGTCCAATCAATAGGCCGTTGTTCTCGATGGTTATGGCGAGGACAATGGCTGCAATCAGACCGGGCAGCATAATTAGGATCACTGCAATGGTATAGATTATAATTAGAAGCCCGGCGCTGATGTTAGCGCCTGTCCAGCGCAGGGAAAGATAATTGATGCCCAGCAATAAAAAGGAAAACAAACTATAAACCAGCATGGCTGCTACAATGGACCCAATAGATTCTCCCAAGATCAGACCGGCGATGCCGAAAATTACCAGGCTCTCCACCAGAACTTTAAAAGCGATTTCCAGGTTACTCCAGACTATTTTACGAAAAGAGTTTTCTGGAATTAGGTAGATATAGTGGGAATAAAGCTCTTTTAGGCCGCGCCCTGTTCCGATCATAAAAATCTGCATCCACATCAGCGTTTGCAGCAGAATGAAAATTTTGCCTTCCCCACCGCGCAGGAACACAGAAAACAAGGCCGCACCGACTACCGTGAAAAGGGATGTCATTCCCCACAAACCGAAACGGTTAGCCCGAAACGATTCTCGCAGGTGTTTATAAAAAAAGACATTAGCCCCCATTCCGCCTATTCCGGTTTTAGCAAGCTTTACTTTTTTCGTCGATAATGCTTCCGTATTGATCTGGCCTTCAGCCATGGCCCTTTTCTTTTCAAAGGCTGTTTCCGTAGCTACCAGCACGTCTTCATAATAGTCGGGATTGCTTAATGCAATATAAAGAATTAAAAGCGCCCCAGACAGTACAAGCAGCCCGAGGAACAAGAATCCGGAGCCCAATTCACCGGCAATCAGGGAAACAGTGCCTGCAGCTGCCCAACCGGCCACAGGCGTCCAAGCTGCCAAGGGTGAACGCAGGGTATTTTCCAAGGCCAGAAAAAGATCACCGGTTGCAATAAGTTGGACGACGATGTAAACAAAGAGCGGGAGAAAAACCGCAACGCTAATAATTCGGACCGTCAGTTTCCGCCGTGGTTTTCCGTTAGTTAAAGTGTAAATCAGAAGTGACAGGATTTGCAGCATACACATAGCCAGCATAAAACCGAGTAGGACTAAAAGTACTGCATCAAATCCGACCCCAAAACCTTGGCTTAAGGAATTGCTTTGAAACAGGATAAAAAAACCCGCCAGGAAAGACATTTTAGCCATACGTACAATACCGTATAGCAGGATTAAACGGGAATTGACCGGGGAAACAAATAGTAAATTCACATCGTTCATATCAAAAATAACGTCCCCGCTCATGAGTCCCTTTTGAATGGAGATCACCACAAAAAGCAGGATGAAGAGAAACAGGATGCCCTGGAGCCAGATAAGGTCAAGGGAACCGGCTGCGCTTTGGCGTGTAAACAGAGAAAGTACAATTAAACCGATAATCATGGCCAGCACAAATACCCATAATATTAGTTTAGCCGGTTTCCGCCGCAGCTCCAGCAAACTATTCTTAGCGCTTTTTACCAGCAAAAAAACCAGACTATTCATGGTGTATCCTCCTGGCCTTTTTCTTCTGTGATGTTGAAATAGACATCCGCCAGACTTTGGCCGGCCGCAAGATCCGTACGGCGGCAAACCCGAGCGATCCGGCCTTTAACCATGATATAGGTTACATCCCAGTTTTCTTCCACGCTTTCTATCATGTGGGTGCTGATTAGGAGAGCGCAGCCACTGTCCCGCAGTTCTGTAATATTTGCTTTCAGCTCCCTGATGCCGTGGGGATCAAGCCCTACGAGGGGTTCATCCATAATGACCGCTTGGGGTTGAGGTAAAAGTGCGCAGCAGACACTGACCTTTTGCTGCATCCCTTTGGATAATTCTTTACCCAGCCTCAGCCTTTTATCGTCCAGCTCGAAACGGCGAAGCAAGGCCTCCCCTTTTTCCTCCCAATTCTTCAATCGGTAGGCTTTGGCAATGAACTCCAGGTGCTCCGCTACCGTCAGCATCGGGTACAGTACGGGAAACTCCGGCACATACCCTAAAAGCCGTTTAGCCTCCACTGTATGATTTTCCTGTCCGTCTATAGTAATAGTGCCCTGGAAACGCAGGAGGCCGCAAATAGACTTGATCAGTGTCGATTTGCCCGCACCGTTGGGACCGAGCAGTACGGCCAGTTCACCTCGACCTATGGACAAGTTGATATTATCGTTAGCCATCAGCTTACCGTATTTTTTACTCATATTTCGAACTTCAATCATCAAATATCTCCTTCACAACAACAGAAAAGTTTTTTTTAAATTATAACATATGTGATTGGTGCCAGGTTATTAATCTTCTCTTCTGGCATGATTTTATGTAGGTATATGAAGCATTTGTTGCGTGATTTGAATCTAACTTTTAGAGTTAATCTAGTATGCAGTTGTAAAACCGGACATACTAACCATATCCAAGACAAAAGAAAGTTTCTATCAGCATCTGTATCAAATAATAAGGAGATAGTAACTTGCAACCGGATAAAGTATTCTATGAGCCTGCCGCCCTAAACTATGAGCTGGGAAAAGAATTGAAAGAGAAATTTAAAAGCACTGATTGGATTCCAATAGAAAACCATAACAATATTGAACAATTGCGTAAAAATTCGAACAAAGAGTTTCCCAAAATGAAGAGGCACCTTATTATCGGTGTGCGAAAATCATTAAAATATGTCCCCAACCATAAGGTGTCGGATTTTTTGGTGCCATATACTTCGTCCGGTTGCAGCGCAATGTGTCTTTATTGCTATTTGGTGTGCAATTACAACAAATGTTCATATTTAAGGCTTTTTGTAAACCGGGAACAAATGATGGCTAAACTAAAAAAAACAGCTAACGATTCTGATAAAGATCTAGTTTTTGAAATCGGCAGCAATAGTGACCTTGTTCTGGAGAATACTATTACCGGCAATCTGGAGTGGACTATAGAAAATTTCAGCAAATGTGAAAAGGGTTTGCTAACTTTCCCCACCAAGTTTCATATGATAGAGCCGCTTCTTTCCTTGAATCACAGGGGAAAAATCATTGCCCGGATCAGTGTTAATCCTGAAGAAATTATCCGCAAAGTAGAATTCGGGACCTCCCCGTTAAAGGAGCGAGTCAGAGCCCTTAATCAAATGTGCGAAGCGGGTTATAAAGTAGGAATGTTGATTGCTCCGGTTGTGTTGCTAGAAGATTGGGAGAAACTTTACTCAGAATTGATAGAATACTTGGCAGATGAACTCTCGCCCCAAGCCAAAAAGCAGCTATTTATTGAGATTATTTTTATGACTTATAGTTTTGTTCATCGGGCAATCAATCAAGAGGCTTTTCCTAAGGCTGTTAATTTATATAATCAATCATTAATGACCGGACGAGGTCGCGGCAAATATTGTTACAAAGCAGATGTTCGGACCGCAGGCGAGGATTTTTTAAGAAAACAGCTTTCTCAAAAACTAAAGGGTATTCCAATTATTTATATAGTATGATTAAACAAATATATGGTAATCCGACAAATATGTGGTAATTAGTCAAATATATGGTAATTAGTCAAATATATGGTACAATTAGACAATATAGTACATTTTTTGTCATCAGTGTTTCATGAATAATAAAAAAACATCATAATTCAAAAAAAGGAGGGTTTTGTAAATGGGTTATGAAAAACTTTTGGAACCGGGAAAAATAGGTAACATGGAAGTTAGAAACAGGATGGTTATGCCTGCCATGGGGACCAACTTGGCCGCAGCGGATGGTACGGTTTCCGATGTTATTGTCAATTATTATGCTCGTCGGGCTAATGGAGGGGTAGGACTGATTATAACCGAGGTTTGTTGTCCCGATCCCCTGGGACGAGTTATTCCCGGGGAAATTGAAATTACCAATATGAGTTTTATGCCGGGTTTAAGTAGAATCCCACATGCTGCTCACTCCGGCGGGGCTAAGATATGCCTGCAACTAGCACATGGAGGATGTTTTGCCAGTGAAGCAGTAACCGGCCATCAACCACTCTCTCCTTCCGGCGTGGGAACTATGCAGTTGCCGGATGATACACCGAGAGCAATGACCCTCGAAGAAATCAAAGATAGTATAGAAAAATACGGAAGAGCAGCTGAACGGGCTCGGCTCTGTGGCTTTGATGCAATAGAATTACATGGTGCCCACGGCTATTTACCCCTGCAATTTCTCTCCGGCTACACTAATAGAAGAACTGACGAATATGGAGGCAGTTTGGAAAACCGCGCTCGCTTCGCTCTGGAATGCATTCGGGCCATAAAGAAATATGCCGGCAGCGATTTTCCATTAATCTATCGATTAAGCGCAGAAGAATATGTACCCAATGGCTTAACTATTGAAGAAGCTTGTACTTTTGCTAAATGGGCTGAGGAAGAAGGAGTCGACGCCATTAATGTATCCGCCGGAACCTGGGACTCCAGACTGGAAACCTATTTTAACGTTATGGAGGGTAAAGAATCGCCGGAGGGTAAGAACTTAAGCGATGGAGTAGCTACTTCTGTGTGGGTGCCTCCGAACTATACTCCCAGAGGTTCACTGGCTCATTTGGCGGCAGCTGTTAAAAAGGTTGTAAATGTACCGGTTATTGCCGTGTGCGGTATTAGCCCGGAAATGGGTAATGAAATGTTAGAGAAACAGGAAGCTGATTTTATTGCTATCGGCCGCCAAATTATAGCAGATCCGGACTATGCTGCAAAAATTGCCATCGGGGAACCCGAAACCATTCGGCGTTGTCTGCGCTGTAATGAATGCCTGGGAGAAGTTATGCGTAGTTGTGGTATTTCTTGCGCCGTAAACCCTGAAGCCGGTAAAGAATATGAGGGCTATACCAGGGTTACTTCGGCAACGAGCAGGAAAAAGATAGCAATTATCGGATCGGGCCCGGCAGGAATACAAGCTGCTTTAACGGCCAAGATTCGCGGACATGAGGTCACTTTGTTTGAAAAAGAAGATAGATTAGGCGGAGCTTTATATTATGTATGTATCCCTGATTTTAAACAGGATTACCGAGATTATACCAATTATTTGATCCATGCTGTGCAAAACTGTGGCGCTACAATCAAGACTGGGACGGAGGTAACTACAGATACCATTAAAAACGGTGATTTTGATGTCGTAATCGTAGCTACTGGGGCTTCCACCTTTAAGCCCGAGATCAAAGGTGCTGAAGATCCTGCGGTACTCGATCCCTTAGAAGTACTTGACGGTAGAATCCCTGAGGGTAAGGATATAATTGTCTGTGGAGCCGGTCTTGTCGGCTGTGAAGTAGCGATGTTTTTGGCTGAGAGAAGCAAGAATGTAACTATGGTTGATATGCTCCCTGATGTAGCCCCCGACATGCCTATTTATACCAAATGGGTTTTGAAATCCAAGCTAGCAGAGATGCATATTAACGTAAAAACTAATCACAAAATCATAGCCATGACAGGCAATAAGGTTCAATGTGAAACAGATAGCGGAAATCAGGAATATCAGGGGGATGCTGTAGTTTGTGCACTTGGACTAAAGTCTAACAGAACTTTGCTTAAGCAGTTAAGAGCTGAGTGCAAAGGTATTGAGATAATTCCTGTCGGAGATGTGAATAGCCCCAGAAAAATAATGCAGGCAACCCATGAGGGTTTTCATGCGGCAAGAAGGATTTAAATAAGTAAATAAAATAAGTACAAGGCTATTGAATAAAACCATGAAAATAAACCTGTTTGGACCAGCTTAGTGACTATCACTAAGCTGGTTTATTTTCATCATCTTCACTGGAATCGTAACCGATAACGCTCCAGATTCCGGATTCATCTTCCCTGACAAGTTTTTTTAAATATATTTTGCGAATGGGGCCTTCACCAACGCTCACCAGAGCTTCTACTCCGGTATTTGCTTCTATTTTAAAAGTTGAATACGGGATCTTAGGTTCTCCGACAATCCCCTCCGGGGTAACTTGCAGATTGACAAAAACATGAGAGACAAAAAGCGGATCTAATTGCCAAGGAGCATGGCCGGCATCAACTTGCTTTTGTTCAGCTTGCGCTATCTCCATATTCACTTCAACTTTGACTTGAGCCTTTTTGGCTAAATCGAGGTTTTTATCCGGCAAAATAAGGTTGGGAGCAAGTTGACGGGCTAACTTCACGCTTTGCGGCCCTTCGATAATAATTTCCAAATCTTGTTGTTGCCAGCGAAGTCGATCTTGGATTATTTCTACCGGCTGACCGTCAATCTGCCCCCAAGCGCCCTGCCCTGCGATTTTAAAGGGTTTTTCAGCCGGGGTTTCGACTATAGTTGTTTTTCCATAATCAAAAACAATTTTTCCGGCAAAAGCATAGATCCTATGAGGAGAATCATGAGGGGTAACAGGAACAAAGCCGCAAATTTCAGAGGCTTCCTTTAGAGAATAAACCAATTGCCCCGTCTCTTCCTCTATTACTTGATAACCGTCCGGTACTTTTAAAGTAAAAATATGGGACTGAATCTGAACATTAGGTTTGAAAGAAACAAAGGTATAAGTAGTCTGAAGTGCATTTTGAACAGCAGTTCGCAGCTGTAGCGGCAAGTTTGTTTCTACATCAATCCAAAGATGGTAAGGATCTCCTCCCGACGGTGAGATTTTTATTTAAGAACGGCTTTTTCCATGGCCAAAACCACATCTCCGCCCCATAAACTTTTACCGAGGATTAAGGCCAAGAAAACAATTATCCCAGCGGCTAAGGTTCCCAATTTTAATGGTTTTCGCTGGCGCTGCCATTTTTGACTTACCAGTTTATTTATTTTTTCTCCTAAATCCGGGCTTGGAGCCTGAGGCTCCTTTATAGATTTTACCGTTCGCACCGTTGCGATTATTTCTGATTGCGACGCCAACGATCCCGAATTATGTTTAAAGCTGTGGTTTTAAGATAGGCTATAGAGAGTAACTCTGGGTAAGAATACTTGGCCAGTATTTTCATATAGGTTTCTTGGGTTACATCCTCTGCCTCTTCCCTATTCTGAACACGATTGTAAATATAGCGATAAAGCTCCGGCCAAGTTTGGTTACACCACAAGCTGAGTTGTTTTTCATTGGTTTTAAAATTTAACAGCTGCTTCAATTTTTTCACTATTTTTTACCTCCACTTATTAAAACGAGCGGGCAAAGGAAAAAGTCACGCTAAAATATTCAATACAGTACTTATCCAACAAATTAACATATTCGATAAAATAAATTTTCCAAATACTTTTTTAGATAAAAAAGACTTGTCTCAATAATTACGAGTACAAGTCAATTTACTTATCAGTATTTGAAATTAATCTTTGTTTGCGGTCATCCTCCTTTACCATTGTCGGCCCGGATCATCTGATATTTCAATTCCGGCCATTCTCATGAGATAAGTAGCATTGCGGGTGGTGGAAACACCGGGTCTTAAGATATAGTCGAAACAAATCTTATTATTTTTGTAGTATTCCTGAAAATGATAGTTCTTGATCCTCGGGTTTTCTTGGGCTAAAGCCGTGAGTTCCAGATCGTGGGTAGAGATAAGACCCAAGAGTTTATGGCTACTAAGTTTGGTAAGCAGCGCTTTAGCCCCGGTATGGCGGTCTATAGAATTGGTCCCTTTAAAAATTTCATCCAGGAGAACAAATATAGTTTTGCCCTCTTCCGCTGCTTGGACGACCATTTTAATACGCAACAGCTCGGCGTAGAAAGATGAAATACGTTTTTCCAAATTATCGTTGACCCGCATGCAGGTATACACAGCCATAAGCGAGCAGGTTAATTTCTTAGCACAAACTACTGTCCCGGCATAGGCTAAAACTAAATTGATCCCCGCGGTTCGCAAAAAGGTGCTCTTGCCGGACATGTTGGAACCGGTAATGAGCAAAATATTAGCCGGATCTGTAAAAGTTAAGTTATTAGTTACGCTGGAATAAAGTAATGGATGCCCCATTTCTTGGGCTGTAAAATAGGGTCGGCCCGGTATAAACTCCGGTAGAACCCATTGGGGGTAGTCATGTTGGGCAACTGATAGGCTGGCTAAAGCCTCGAATTCGCCAATTACTTCAAGCCAAGTCTGTAAATTATGTCCGGATTTTTCCTTCCATTTTTCCAAGGCCAAAATAAACTGATAATCTAATAAAAATACTATATTAAAAACACTGTAGATTGGATTATGTCTATTGGCGATATTTTCAGCTAATTTCGTTAGTTTGTTGAGCTGCTGCCAGGCAGGAAGACTCTCAGTGTTTTTCAGTCTCGCTTTTAAATCTTGGAGGTAGACGGAATTAAACTGCTCCGTTTCTATGCATTTTAACATCTGGCAGTAGGCGCCAATGTCTTTAGCATAGGCATGGGTTAGTTCTAGGCACTTGCTTCTCTTGGAGGCCTTGATTTTTAAACTAATAAATTGAATGAGCAAAAGTGCCACAACACCATAGTAGTTAAGGTTAGGATTGATAAGAGATATTAGGCCCCAAATAATTGTTAGTATGGGTAAAGCCCGCAAGGCAATAATAACCGCCGGTTTTCTGTAAAAGCCCTCCGGCCGGTCGGCCCAGGCAATTAGGGCTTGTGGGTCACGCATCTTAGAAGATTCTAAGCCTTGAGCCTTTAATTCCTGCCGCCAATTCAGTTTTGGAGCAAGCTCACTCACTGCTTTTTGCCTGGCGGCTATTTCTTCGATATTCTTCGGGGTTGAGATCAGCAGATCCCTTAATCTATACCTTCCCCAAGGGCTAACGGCTGTGTTAAGGAATTGGAAAAGAGATCCTGGGCCAAAAATATCCAGGTCTTCAGAGTAGGGGTGGTTGTCATCTTTAAACTCTCCCCCGTCATCCGCAAAATCAGACCATTTTCCCTGAAGCCGCATTAGGGAGTTTTCATTGATTTGCAGAAGAAAGCTAAAACGCTCTTTTTGTTTAAAATAACGGTCATGTAAATAAACTAAGTAAATAAATACTCCTAAAAAAATAATAAGCTCACTGGCCAGTACACTATAATTTTTTATAACAAATAAATATATTGCTAAGCCTACTCCACTAAGAAAAACAATTAGCCTGAGATTACTAATCAAATTAATGTAACGAGTTTGTTCGGCAATTAAAGCCTGATATTTTTTAATTAAGCCGTTATAAACTTGTTCTGCTTCCTTCAAATTGCTAACTCCCTTTTCCACTGCATTTTTTTAACATTTCTATAGAATTTAATAAAAATCCTTTTTAATATGTGGTAGAAAAAAGTGTTCCCGCCTTTTTAAACGGAAACACTAACTTTAACATTTATAAAAAAAACTAAGCGTAAACACTTCCAAGAAATTTTGGGCTTTAGATCAATGATCTAATGAATATTAATGTTTTCATGGCGCCGACGCATTTCCTCCAGCCTGTTCCATTGTTTTTGGAGGATAGCCAAACGCTCTTCGCTAGATAGAGAATTCCAATGTTCATACAGGTATTGATTAGCCCATTCATAGCGCTGAATGGTGTTCAATAGGACTGTTTCATTTTCACTGAATTCGTCGAATTGTTCCTGGTGGTAGAGTCTGTCTGCAATTTGTTGCAAACGATTTTGCTGTTTTTCTAGAATTTCATCGATGACCTGTGGTTCAAACTGATCCCATAAATCAAACAAAGCTTGGTTAGCGATTTCATAATTTTGCAGAGTTTGCTCAATGACTTCTTGATTTTTCAATTCTATTCCTCCATTCTATTTTGAATCTAAACAAAGCTGTCAAAAATAGAATGGACTTATTTACAATTAGTTATGCCCGACTTTCTTCTTTTACAATTATTTTTATTAAAGATATATTTATGGGCTGCTATTACAGTTCTTTTATTTACTGTGATGGCTCGGCTGGGGGGAAGACGGCCGTTACTATCCCTGAGCCGGCTGCGTTGGTTGTCGAGGCTCCAGGTACGGTGAAAGAGTTCTCAGCAATACCTTCCAGGGTGTAACCGTCTTTAGGGACCAGGGTGATAATAGCTGTATATTGCCGGCCTTCGATAAAGGGGTTGTCGACCGGCATCCACTTGACCGTTCCCGTGTATTGTTCTGTTTCCGTGATGCTTGTTACAGGCGAGGCTCCCGCCTCAGGTGGGGTAACTCCAGCAATTTGGGTCATATTGATTAGGATGGCAATGTTATCCGGTAATTCAGTTATTGGGTCGGTCGGAGAAGTTTGTTCGGCCGGCAATTTCGGGAAAATAGCCGTTACCACCCCGGAACCAGATGCATTGGAGGTGGTTGCTCCCGGAACAATAAAGAAGTTCTCCTTCACTTCTTTTAAAGTGTAACCTGCTTTAGGAACAAGGGTAATGGTGGCGGTATAAACTTCCCCTGGGAGGAAGGTGCTATCATCGGGCGACCAGGTGACCTTCCCCGAATATTGTTTGGTTTGAATGGTTGTTACGGGTACCTCCCCGGCTTTAGGTATGATTATACCGGGAATTTCAGCTATATCGATACTAACTTCAGTTTCAGGGGTATCCAAATTAGCTTTCACATTTGGATCTAATGAACCTAGATCAGAGCTGTCCCAGACCTTATCAGTTGTTTGTCCCAAGAGTAAATTGCCGGCAACTTCTCTCGCTTTTTCCCGGTTTACTTCCCAATAGCTCAGCCCGTTTAGCATAATGGCATCGCCGGGCAGAGTTTGACTCACAATGGTAACATCGCTTAAGGATTTCGCTGCTCCGGCCAAGGTCATTATTTCTTTCAAGGTTAAGTCCGTCTCCACAGCTTCAAAGAACTGCGGTACAAGCTTAGGCAGTTTAAGAATGGTAGCCGGTTCAAGCATTTTTTGTCCTACTGCGGCTAACAATTTTTGCTGTCGGGCGGTTCTACCTATATCGGCGGTAGCGTCGTTACGGAAACGGACATACTGCAGAGCCTTGCTGCCGTCCAACTCTTGCACACCGGCTTTGAGGTTAATATAGCCGTCTTCTTTGTCTCCAGTCTCATATTTCATATCTTTTTCCACTTCAAGGGTGATTCCGCCCAAGGTATCGATAATGTCCTTAAATCCTGTAAAATTAGTCAGGACATAGCCGTTAAGTTTGATACCGGTCAAATCGGTAACTTGTTTTTTCAATTCCGGTATCCCCTTTAAAGAAGGAATAGCATTGATTTTATAATTCTTTTCGGATCCCGGCAGGGTTACTCGAGTATCTCTTGGTATAGACAGCATAGAAACTATATTGGTTTGAGGATCGAAGCTGGCTACAATAATGGTGTCAGCATTATAAGAATTTTGTCCCGGCCTTTTATCCGTACCAATCAAAAGAACACTAACTCTCTTATTAATACTTTTACCGGTTCCCGGCAGGCTGCCGCCGTCGAAGAAGTAGTAGGCAAAAGCTGCCGTCCCGAGTAGGAGGCCCGCTATTACCAAGGCGATTACGATGAGTATTCTTTTACCCTTTTTGTTTTTTTTCTTTGTCGCCAAAATATGTTCACCTTCGTTCGTTATTTGTCTAATTTTTCACTAATGGTATTGTCCATAGTTAACTAATTCATGTTCAAGATTATATCATATTTACGGCCAGGTCTACTAAAACTATTAAAGGCGTGCACTTTTTTGGCGAAATTTTGCAGCTTACGCTAGCTTAGCTCAAAGCTAGCTTTACTTCCATCCTTACCGGCTTCTACTTCTAACCGGGCGTCAATGCTGGCTTTTAGTTCCGGTACATGAGAAATAATGCCTACCAATCTACCTGTTTGCTGCAATTCAATTAAACAGTTTATGGCGTTATCAAGGGATTCAGGGTCCAAAGTGCCAAATCCTTCATCGACAAACATAGTTTCCAGACTGACCCCACCGGCATGGGATTGGACGACATCTGCCAAGCCTAAGGCCAAAGCCAGAGAAGCTTTAAAGCTTTCCCCTCCGGATAAAGTTTTAACGTGTCGAGAGCGGCCGGTATAAAAATCAAAAACTTCCAGTTCCAGACCGCTTTGGGCCAGCCCTTTGCCCTTTTGTACAATCCTGTTCATATGGTAACGGCCGCAAGTCATTTTATTTAAGCGAATATTGGCGGCAGCAATAATATCTTGAAAGAAGGCGGCCAGTACATATCTTTCGAAGCTAAGCCTCTGGCTGTTATTGCCCCTGGCTACATTGGCCAGGTCGCCAACGATTTTATATTCCTCTTCTTTTTGTCGGATGTTTTCCCTTATCTGCCGTATACCAGTCAACATCTGGCAGTTATTTCTTATTCTGGAGAAAATCTCTGTCTTTTCATTTACAAGCCTTTGTATCTCTTCCTGGAGCTGTTTTAGCTTTTCTTCCAATTCGGCAATATCCACCGGCACAAGTCCTTGAACTTCTGTTCTTAGTCTTAAAAGATTATCTTGAGCAGACTTAAACTCTTCATAAAACGCTTTGATTTCTTGCTCTGCTTGCGCGATTTCAGCTTCCGGTATTTTAGCTTGGCTATAGGCCTTAAGCGCAGCTTCCCTATCATCGGCAAAATCGGCTTGTCCAAGAGCTGAATAAAACCCGGCACAGGCCGTTTTTTGCTGCTCCCGGGCTTCTTCTAAATTTTTGAAGGCATTGGCTTGATTAGTCTGAGCCTCAGTATATTTTTCCCGGCATTGCTGATAATTTTCAATAGCTTGTTCATAAGCTTGGTTTAGTTTAACGCTTAATTCTTGCAGAGTATGGAGCTGCTGTTTAAGCTCTTCGGTGGTACGGACCGCCGGGGGCAAGTCTTTTTCCAAGGTTTGGATTTTACTTTTTAAACTTTCTACCCGGGTAAGTAGCTTTTTCTCCTCTTCAAGCAAATAATTTAGATTTCCTTCATTTTCTGTTAAGAGCTTAGTATCCGATTGGATTTGTTCCCGGAGTGGGATTTCCTGCCGCGCTGTTTCTTCCAAATATTTAATTTCATTTTTTAACCGGTCAAGATCTAGCAGGTTAGGCTGGGTGGTGGATTCCTCGGTTTGCATATTTCTAAGCTCTTTAGCCAGTTTTTGAACGGCCTGTTGTTGAGAATGGCGGGCGGTAACTTTCTTTTCATACTCCAACAAGGTATTTTGATACTGATTATGGGCCGTGTTATAGGCTAATTCCAGAGCCTTAAGCTTCTGTTCGCTTAAGACCCCTTCAGCCTTTAAGGCCGGCGCTGGGTGATGCTCGGATCCGCACACCGGGCAGGCTTGACCCGGCTTCAGCCCATCGGCTAAAAAACCAGCTAAGCCGTCTAAATACTTACTGCGGGCTTCTTCATAGATTTGTTTTTGAGTGGCAGATATTTTTTCCTCTTCTTTTAACCGGGATTCCAGCTGCGCCAATTCTTGATTTAAAGAGGCTAAAAATTGTTCTTGTTCTTTCAATTCCAAGGCCTTAGCAGCTATGGCTTCTAGTTTCTCTTTTTTATGACACAATAAAACATACTGTTTGGCGGCCTGGAGAGAGTTTTCCAGCTTTAACTGCCTAGCAGCAATTCTGTCTTTAAGATCGGCCTGATTTTGTTCCAAGGCAGATTTATTCTGCTGAGTGGAATGTAAGTTTTGCTTAGCACTCTGCAATTCATGCCGGGCAGTTTGCAGCTCTTCAATTTTTTGCTGTGATTCTTTTAATAAGGTAAGTTTTTGGTTAAGATCGCATCGTTCCTGTTCTCGAGCCTTTTCCTGGTGCAGGACTTGTTCAGCTTTGCACAATTGTTCTTGGAATTTTTGCTCATTTTGGCTCGCAGTAGCCAATTCCTTTTCCTTGATTTGTACCAGTTGGGTCTGATATTGGGCGTTCTCTTCCAAAGGGATTATGGCCAGAGCTTTGCGGGCTTTAGCCAAATTCTCATTTTTTATTTCATAGTCTGCTCTCTGCTTCTGCAGGGCTGCCATTTTCTGCTCAGCCTGATCTTTTTCCAGGAGTTTAAGATTTGTATTCTGGGCTTTGGTTATTTCTTTTTGTTTACTCTCCAGAATAATCTCTAAATCCGTAATTTTTTGGGATATTTGATTTTCAGCCTCTTTATCTTTTACCAGCGCCTCTTCCAGAGCAGCTGTAAGGACCGGAATTTGATAGGGTTGAACAGCTAACAGAGAAGCTAATTTCTCATGCCCCTCAGCGTTAATATGTTCGATATTGGTTTCCAGCTGTTTGCCCAGCAGTTCTATTTCTTTTCTAATATCTTTGGCTTTGTCCCCTAATTTCTCTTGTATCTGTTTGAAATCTTCTGTTCCGAAAATCCTTTGCAAAATAGATTCCCGCGCTGTGCTGTCGGCCGTGAGTAGTTCTCTGAATTCTCCCTGAGGAATCATAATAATGTGTTTAAATTGCTCATAAGTCAAACCAAGGAGGGAGGTTATTTTTTCATCCACCAAACGAACACCTTCAATAATCCTTGAGTTGGGGTCGCTCAGTATTTTTAGTTGGGCTTGAGCATTTTGTTCAGTAAACCCTTCCCCTATTGCTTTACGGCGGATTTGTTTTGGTGTTCGTTTAATCCAGTATTGACTACCTTTCAGTTCAAATTCCAATTCGACCGTGGTAAGCAAGTTTTCATGGGCAAAATGGCTGCGCAAACTTTCACCGTCCCGGTCCCTGCCACTGGCTTTGCCGTAGATCGCAAAGCAAATAGCGTCAAAGATTGTGGTTTTGCCGGAACCGGTGGGGCCGGTGATTAGAAAAAGATTACGGCCCTTTAATTCCGAAAAATCGATGACTTGTTCTTTAGCATAAGGGCCAAAGGCAGTCATGGTTAATTTTAGCGGTCTCATTGTTTTAGGCCCCTCTCTCTTCAGTTTCTACGGCGGCTATTACCTCAGCCAGGATTCGTTCTTTTTCAGCACTAAACTCTAGGCCCGTAAGGTCACAATAAAAATCACGGAACAAGTCCAGTTTGCTTTTTTGGCGGTAACCTTCCCCGGCTGAAGTTTTATCCTCGCCGGCCTGGCGTTCTTTGCTTTCCAGTTCTAAGGCCAGAACGTTCGGGTATATCTGGCGCAATTTAGCCATAGGCTCAAGCAGTTCGCCCTCATCGGTCAGAGTAACATGCAGGTAATCCTCAACGTTAGTACCCTCGTAAACTTGGGGATCTAAAAGAGCCTGCAGCTGTCCCTTGATTTTTCGCATATCGCGCAAGGGTTGTAAGGTTTTGAACTCGGTTGCCAGCTCACCAGTAGGACCTATCTGAACTATTGTAACAGCCTTAGTATGGGCGACTTCCGAAAAAGAGTACTTCAATAAAGATCCGGCATAACGAATATGGTCATATCCAGCTCGCTGTGGTCGATGCAAATGACCCAAAGCTGTATAAGTAAAATCTTTAAAATGAGCAGCATCGACATAATCTGCTCCGCCAAGGGACATGAGAGACAAGGGTTTTTCCGACTCGCAAAACTCTACTTCTTCCACGCCGCGTACAAATCCGTGGTATACCAGAACATTGCGTTCAGTCGGCGACCATTGTTGTTTGATAGCTTCAATTATTGCTGAAAGTGCATTATTATGATCAACAATATCATCCTTGCCCAGGATCTCTTTTATTAAAGAAGGAGGCGCATAAGGAACCAAATAAAAGTTTACCGGGCCATAATTATCCTTCAGGGTAATAGGTTTAATCTCCGGCTGTAAACGTCCGGCGATATGCAAGCCTTTGGCTTTTAAGATACTACTGCCGAAAGCTAAACGGTCCGGACTGTCATGGTTGCCGGCAACTATTAGAACAGGGATATTAAGCTCCAACAGGATTGTACTTAAAATCTTATCAAGCAGCTCCACGGCTTCCACCGGAGGTATGGCTCGGTCATACACATCCCCGGCTATAATTAAGACATCCGGGTTTTCAGCTTCCATAAGTTTTACAAGACGCCATAAGGCATACTCTTGGTCAGCTGTCATATGTACTTGGTTAATAATTTTTCCGATGTGCCAATCTCCCGTATGAAAGATCTTCATACCATTTACCCCCTACCCCTCAAGGCTTAAATCTATAATAACTGTAACACCTTTTAGGAAGAAGCATCAAGGATAATTTCTTTGGCCTCAAACAGAAAAAACTGCCGGTAAACATAAGTTTAGCTAGCAGTTTTTTACTTTATAGTTTTTTACTTTATAGTTTTTTACTTTATAGTTTTCTATTTACCTGAAAGTCAAAATTTAAACTAAGATTCTATCCGTTTCATCCTTAACCAAGTAACTGTTGTTAATTTTTATGTATTCCAAGATTTTATCAGCAATTAATTTTTGGCCTGCTTCATTAGGATGAATTCCATCCGAACATAAAAACTTAGAAAAATCCGGCTGTAACAAAAAGGCCCTTCTGATATCGATCCATGTCGTCTGTGTTTCTTCAGCGACTTTCAAGATAACCGCATTATATCTTTCCTGCCACCAATAAATCTTGGTAACGCTACCTAACCATCTGAGGATATTTTTCTCTTTTAATACATTATTCTTACTGATCCATTTTAAGTAGAGATCGGCGTTTAGAGGCGGCAAGGTCATCAAGATGGGAACTATGTCTTTGGCCTTTATGAAATGCACAGTATCTTTAAGAGTTTGTTCAAATATATTTAAATCAGTTCGAGGACAATGGTTTTCTTCCGGTGTATTGGCAACTTCGTCCCAATTAAAATCGCAATCATTGCCACCGTATTCAATTAACACGAAATCGGCTTTTTGTTGGGCTAATATTTTTTGTAACTTATTAACGCCATAAGTAATAGTAGCTCCAAATTTTGACAGGTTAAAGGCAGCACCTTTGAGCTTTTGTTGAAGAATAGAAACATAGTTGTTTTTGGAAACAATATATTTCTTTCTCTTCTCATCCAAAATCACGCCTTTGGATATGGAGTCTCCAGAAATAATAAAATGGTAGTTATCCTTCATATTATCCACAGACATCCCTCCAGAGGAATTATTGGTAAATAATACCTTTTTGTCTATTATAACTTAAATCATTGATTTATTCCGCAGCACTTTTTAAACTTTTTTCCGCTGCCGCAAGGGCAAGGATCATTGCGGCCAACCCTCTTGCCGGTTTTAAAGTTTATAACATCCGCTTTCTTGTGCTGTGGGGCGTTATCCGGTGATGATACCGGTTTTGATTTTAACTTTTCTTGAAGCAGAATTTCATTTGGTGTGTAACCCTTTAAAATCCACCTCCGGGTATTGTTGCATAAATCAATTACCAGTGTTGTGATTTTTTGAACAAATTCAAACGAAGGAAACTCAAACCTTTGTTCTAAATTATTCAAAATCTCTGATGGAGGGGCATCCAAATTGATTAGGTGGTGATAAAAGGACATTATTTCTTCGATTTCTCGAGTTTCGATATCATAGTAAGAGGCGAGAAATACCATTAGATTATTCATAGACGGTGTTTTGTCAATATACCCTGGTTCACCGGCCTTTAGTAGCTGTGACTTGGTAAAGGGATAATAATCTATATCCGGTCTGCTTTTTTGCTCCTCAATAACAGCCTGCGGATCAATAACCCGCCCATCATAAAAACCTCCATAGGACAATTTTACTTGTTTATAATAATCATTGGCGAGAGATAAAACATTTATATATTCAAGAAAGTCAATTTCCTTATTGGTAAACTTATTTATCTTGTTCTTAGCGGCCCAGGTGGACATTACGCCGTAATAATAAAGCAAGCCGTAAGTTAGCTTAATCCATTCCGTATTGAGCTGAACTATTGGCTTTAACTTCATGCTATCAATTTTATTAAAAGCTTCAATAAGCTCCTTAGGCATAAATAATAGCTTGCGCCCGCCACAAACTCCCGGGAAAGCTAGACCATAGCCCATAAAAAATTCTATTTTAGACAAGGATAAGTGAGTGGCGGATAGCAAACCACCTTTTTTAACCATCTTAACAATAAGCTCGTATCTTTCTCTATCTAAAAGATTGAGGACTTCAACAAATTTGGTAGGTAAAAACTTAACTAATTGTTTAATTAAATCCTCTTTCCTCAATGCGCTCATGTTTTTCAAATTAAGATTCTTGCGGATGGTGTCTAAATCATTTTTTGTCAACATATTCAGCGTATCCGCAAGATTGGCAGGCATATTGATTTTTATCCATATTTTTTGCTGTCTTTTTTCCAACTGCTTCCTTCTTTCCTCCTGCATCCTAGCCAGGGAACTAAATAACTCTTGGTGCGTTTTATTATCCACTTTGTAATCCATATTCTAATCCACACCTCTTTATAAATATTAAAGGTACCCAACCTCAGCAATCGGAGAAGAGAAATAAATTTTAGATTTTTGTCGAATAAACTTGATATTTTGTGGTTATTCTGGTAATGTTTGCTATACACAGTTTCAGGATTACCACTAAAACCCATATGTTTGGACAATAAGCATTTATATAATCCTTATTTTCTCGTTTTTCTGAACTTTCAAACTCTTTTCCCGGCAAAATATCCAAGTGTCATACGATTTTTGTTCTCTTACTTTTACACTAATATTGTACCATAATCTTACCAAAAGGTTTAATTATGCATTTTATTTAGAAAAAAAATATCCGATGAGCAAAAATATTCGGTCATATTAACCTGCTTGGTTATGCAATAATACCAAAATCAGTTTACTAAGAAAAATTTGTATAGTTAAACCTTTTAATTCAAATAATGAATTAGCAAATGTTTTTTTGACATAAAACAAAATAAAGATTTATTAAGAAAGGAGAATTAATTTGCCAACACTATTTGAAAAAGTGAAAATCGGTAATTTAGAACTAAAAAACCGGGTAGTTATGGCTCCCATGGGATTTGCTCACACCGACAATGACGGTGCCTATTCTGACCGCCAGATCGAGTATTATGTAGAACGGGCCCGCGGTGGATTTGGCTTGATTTATCCCACTGCTACTATGGTGACTACTGAATTTGAACCTGCACCCATGCCTAACGTTTTAGAAAACTATATACAAGGAACCAGACTTTCCATTTTATGCGAAAAGGTGCATCATTACGGGGCCAAAGTATGTTCCCAGCTTTCCCTGGGTTTAGGCCGTGTATCTTTTATTGACCCTTTTACCGCTCCTAAATCGGCCAGTGCTGTTCCCTCTTTCTTCTTTCCCGATTTGATTTGCACACCTTACACGGTAGAAGAAATCAAGTTTTTGGTTGACAAATTCGGCTATGCTTCCCTATTAGCAAAAAATGCGGGTGCTGATGCTATTGAAATCCACGCTTATGGCGGCTATTTAATCGACCAGTTCCTCACTCCACTCTGGAACAAGCGTACGGATGAATACGGGGGAAGCTTAGAAAACAGACTGCGAATAGTTTATGAACTGCGCGATGCAGTTTGGAAAAACTGCGGTAAAGATTTCCCGCTCATAATCAAATTGACCCTCGATCATCAGATTGAAGGAGGGCGGACTCTGGCCGAAGGTATTGAATTAGTTAAGACTCTCGATGATGCCGGCTTTACTGCCTTTCACCTCGATCTGGGGACCTATGAATGTTGGTATAATGCCGTAACAACAGTCTATCAAGAAGAAGGCAATCAACTCTACCTGGCTGAAGCATGCAAACAGGCAGGCATCAAAACCCCACTGCTGGTACAAGGCAAACTGGGTAATCCTGTTTTGGCGGAAAAGGTAGTAAGCAGTGGGCTAGCTGAATTAGTTGGGCTTGGCCATCCCGCCCTTACTGACCCTCACTGGCCGGCTAAAGTTAGGCAGGGGCACTATGAAGACATCGTACCCTGTATTGGCTGTAATGAATGTATTTATACCAACTTAACCAATCAAAGATTTGCTTGCGCTGTTAACCCACGCATGGGCATGGAGAGAGATTACAACCTTTCCCCAACTAATAAGAAACTATCAGTTTTGGTGGTTGGCGGAGGACCGGGAGGAATCACCGCAGCCCTTACAGCGGCGGAACGTGGTTTTGACGTAGAATTATGGGAAAAATCAGCCCGGCTCGGAGGAGCATTGATAGCGGCAGCTGCTCCCAAATTCAAAGAAGCGGTCGGCAAATATGTAGAGTACTTAAAAATCCAGCTCCATAAAAGCAGCGTAAACGTACGAATGAACAAAACAGCCACCGTGGAAGAGATTCTCAAGAAAAAACCGGATGCAGTTATTCTAGCCGCCGGAGCAAATCCAATAATCCCGAACATTCCCGGCATGGAAAAAATAAAAATTATGGAAGCTACGGACATGCTAACTAAAGGTGACTGCCCAGGGGAAAATGTAGTGGTACTCGGTGGCGGACTAGTTGGCTGTGAGGCCGCACTGCATCTAGATTATATGGGCAAGAATGTTACCATTGTGGAGCAACTTAATGAACTTCTCCTCACTGTAAAGCACGCTACCAACAATGATCTGGCTATCAAAAAATTACTCTCTGACTCTAATATTAAGGTTATGACCAATACCCTTTTATCCTCTATAGATACCGGCAAAGTCGTTGTCAGCCAAAATGGCCAGAACACGGAAATCCCCAGTGATACCTTAGTAATTGCTGTAGGCTATCAATCAGATAAAAGTCTTGAGGAGGCCTTGGATGGTAAAATTGATATTTTAGTAACCATCGGCGACAATGTCAAACCTGCTAAAGTGATAGATGCAGTTCACCAGGGATTCCATGCCGCAAGGCTGCTGGAGGAACTTGGGTAAAAACTGTGCTGATAATTAAAATCCCGGAATGTTGTCCGAGGCGGCGAAAGAGGTCCTAGGGCACCGCCGCATCGGACAGATGGGATAAAGCTTGGATATCAAGTGTTTCCAAAGTTCCATTTTTATTTCTATCAATATTGTAGGCGGCAATGCGTCCGCCTACATTGCTATAAGACAAACCTTAGCAGCATTGAACTTTAGCACCGGCCAAAATGGATTTCCTTTTTTGTTTTCAGCAACAGCTCTTGTCATATGTTATAAATCTAAACTATTTTTTTTGTGAACTTTTTCAATTGTTGAAATCTTATATAATATTTATAATAGAAAATATAGATAAAAAAGGAAAAGGAGATAATGTCATGTACAAATGTAGGTATCCCCATCTTTTTACTCCAATTACCCTAGGCAACACATTATTCCGCAACCGAATCTTTGCTTCCCCTACAGGTTTTCAGAATGTAAACGGAGACGGTTATCTCAACGATGGTTATGCAGCTGCTGCGTATTACGGAAGAAAGGCCATGGGCGGAGCTGCCAGTGTAGCCACCTTTGAAGGCATTGTGGACGGCGAAATAGGACGGGGCGGCCGCGGCCAAATCTCTCTGGATACACCTTTTATTCATAGAAATCTCGCTACCATATCCCACGGTATCAAAGTTTACGGTGCTGTTGCTTCCTTAGAATTAACTCATGCCGGGATGTTTGCTAACCGCGAACTCTCCTTCTTCGGTGCTGCTTCCCAGGGTATTGCCTATGGACCGGTAGAATGCGAAATCGATGGTCGAATCATCCGCCCTATGGATGAAGAAATTATTGAACGTACTATCCGAAAATTTGCTGAAGGAGCGGCTTTAGCAAAAAAATGCGGTTTTGGCATGGTCACGGTACACGCTGGACATGGCTGGCTGCTCCACCAATTCCTTTCCTCCAAAACAAATACCCGTAAAGACAAATGGGGTGGCCCGAGCATAGAAAACCGGGCGCGCCTGGTTCTGGCCGTTTTAAAGGCCATTCGTAAAGAAGTCGGCCCGGGATTCCCGATAGAAATCCGCATTAGCGGCTCGGAATGTTATGAGAGCGGCTATGACCTGGATGAGGGCATTGCTATCGCCAAGCAACTGGATGGCTATGTGGACCTCATCCATGTTTCCGCAGGCAATCATGAAGTGGAAGAAGTGTTTGCCGTCACTCATCCCAGTATGTTCCTTGAAGATGGAGTCAATGTTAAATATGCGGCCGAGATCAAAAAACATGTAAAAACCCCGGTGGCTGCTATTGGAGCTTTGAATAATCCTGAATTGATGGAAGAAATTATTGCTTCCGGACAAGCCGATGTTGTAGAAGCTGCCCGTCAGTTTTTGGCCGATCCTGATTTTCCTACTAAAGTACGCACCGGCAATGAAGATAAAGTTAAAAAATGCATGCGCTGTCTGGCCTGTTTCTCCAATGAAATGATTTACGGCGAGCCCTATTGCGCCATCAACCCGGAAACAGGTCGTGAATATGAAATGAAGTTCGATATTCCACCCGCCAAAAAGAAAAAGATTCTGGTTGTCGGTGGCGGTATTGGCGGCATGCAAGCAGCTTTAACTTGTGCTGAACGGGGGCACGAGGTTATACTTTGTGAAAAAACCAGTCGCTTGGGCGGTGTTTTACGTTGCGAAAAAGACGTCTACTTTAAAGAACCTCTCGATAGGTACCTTAACCAGCAAGCCAAATTTGTCCAGGACTCCCCTAATATCGACTTGCGCTTGAATACCGAGGTTACACCCGAATACGCTCAAAATATTGGCGCGGATGTGATTATCGCTGCTCTAGGTGCCGAGTCTCTGGTACCACCTATCCCGGGCATAGAAGGACCGAAGGTTTTGTCTGCCTATGATGCTTACACTGCTGTTGACCGGATAGGCGAAAATGTGGTTATTTTAGGAGCGGGCTTAGTAGGGGTTGAACTGGGATTACATTTAATTAATAAAGGTAAAAAAGTAACTAATATTGAAATGCTCGAACATATCAGTGACGGCGGTAATTTCCTTCATATTCTCGGTTTAAAAGTCGAAATTAAAAAACGCGGGCTTAACATTGAATTCAAAACCAAAGCTAAAGAGATTAGAGACAACGGTGTACTGGCGGAGACTGCAGAAGGGGAAAAATTCTTTCAGGCAGACACCGTGATTTATGCTGTTGGTCAAAGACCATTACGGGAGGAAGCTTTGGCGCTCAACCTCTGTGCCCCCGAATTTTACCTGATCGGGGACTGTGTGGCCCCCCGCAATATTACCAATGCCAATACCGAGGCCTTTATGATTGCCAGAAATATTGGACGTGTTTAAGCCGTAATTATCGAAGCCAGCAGTAGTAAGCCTTCATTGTCATTATATATTTTCGGAAATTGAGAGATGGACAATGGATTAGTTCCGCGTCCTACTTCTACTGTGAAGCCTGGTCTTCTGTACTGTTCTATAAACCAGTCTTTGTACCCAGCATAAGAAGCAATACCGGTGGTTTGATCCAGAGCATAACCGCTGACGTTGGATAATTGAGTGGCTATTTCCCAAGCCTGCTGTCCTGCCATCCCTAGGTAGTCCCAGTAAATTACTTCTCCCTGACTGTGAAAGGCTATTACCAAGCGGAAGTCGTGGGCTCTGGTAAAGTCGGCTACCGCTCTGGATTCCGGTTCAGACTCGGGATACGGACCGGAATATCTGGTCGGGCCCGGGCCGGTAATACCATAAGCCGGTTCGGCTTGCTTGGATAACTGCCAGGAAGCATTATAATTATGATTGAGATCCACACCCCGGATGTTGGCCTGCCAATTTCGGGAAAAATCTGTACTGTTTCTATTCCAGCTTATTAGCTGCTGGTAAAAGGGGTTATTTCTCTGTAGTCCGTTTAATACTAAGTCTATGCCATCGGGATTTACCATCGGCATGATATAAATAGAAGACATGTTCCAAATTTCCCGAGGGTTATACCCTCTGATCGATGTCCCTTTGGTATAGGCCTGGAGAAAATTCTCCGTGAACTTCATAAGCAGGACTGTTGTAATCCATTCCAGGGAGTGATGGGCACCATTAAAGAATACTTGGTTAGGCCCATTCCCCAGTTTTAAATAATAAAGATTCCGGCCCAGAACACTTTGCCCGGCCACCCCTACTTCCAAAAATGGATAACGCCTTTGCAATTCCTGTATATCCCCTACCAGCACATCATAAGTATAATTTGTATTGGTGTTCACAATTGCTGTTGTTCCGACATCAGGCCTATCAAGTCTCTGCCTGATGCCAAGAGCCCCGTAAGTAAGAGGACCGACAATGCCGTCCGGGGTTAGACCGCGGTCTCTTTGGAAGCGGATAACAGCCTGTTGGGTACGCGTCCCAAAAATACCGTCAATAGGGCCCGGATGGTAACCCAAGCTCTTTAAACGACTTTGTAAAACGGCCACATCGTCTCCTCTTAGACTAATTTTTAACATACGCATATACATCACCCATTATTCTTTTATCTATTAGTTTATGGGTAATGTCTTAGGTTAGTTATTATCTGATTACATTTAAAAAGTGAATGTGTTTTTCATACTGGTCAAGGAGATCAGTAATTATTTGTTCTTTAGACCAGCCCATAAGATTGTAATTCTGACCTCCCTCTTTTAAATAAACTTCAGCGCGATAGTATTCTTCTTTTGCCTCGGATTCGTCAGAATTGGTTTGCTCGCTTTTCTGTCCCACAAATGAGGGCGGTATATAGGGCTTGGGACGAACAGAATAGAAAAAGTTCGGTTTGATCTTGTCAATATTACTTGACACATTTTTCTCGAACAATTTGTGGTTTTTGCGCTGGAATATAATGGGATGGAGCGTAGCGAAATCCCATTATATTCCAGCGCATCGCCTTGCTCCCATCGTCACGCTGTTTTAGCATATTGTCTTTCATAGAACTTCTTCCTCTTTACCATCGGCGGAAGCCCACCATTCGCCGAACAGATCCTACGATTATTCCAATAACTCATGAAATATCGCCATATTAGGCTCTTGACCGCTGCCATCGACATTTTCTTTGCATCATATCTATCGTACAATAGTTCTTCCTTGAATCGGCCCCACAGGGATTCACATTTTGCATTGTCATGACACCTACCGCCGGCACTGTTCATACTCTGAATTATTCCATATTTTTCTATTGCTTGGCGATATTCATAACTGGTATATTGGCTTCCCCTGTCGGAATGGATAATCGCCCCTCTTAGTCCAGGATATGCTATAATTGCACTTTTTAAAGTGTCTACACATAACCCGGCTTTCATGTTGTCTGCCATTGAAAGTCCTAAAACTGCATTGTCAAAGCAATCTTCTATTATTGATATATAAAGCTTACCATCGGCAGTCTGAATCTCCGTGATGTCCGTCACAGCCTTCTCCAGTGGTCTTTCTGCTGTGAAGTCCCTTTTGATCTTGTCATCGGACTTCATGGCTTCCCTGTCTGCCTTTGTTATCCCATTGGGCTTGCGCTTAGGGGTGTGCACTATGCCCAAACGTTCCATTATTCGATACACTGTCCTTTCGCAGGGGATATGTGGAAAAT
>JAAYOJ010000066.1 GCA_012520405.1 Peptococcaceae bacterium | reverse complement strand
TGATATTTTTCTACTGCCTCCAATTTCTTTTCATAACTGATGCCTCTTCTTCCCATAGAAAAACTCCCCTCTGTATAGTCCTGATTTTTGTTATTTCAGGTGTCTACTCAAAGGGGAGCATATCATTACATCCCTCCCATCTGCATTTCGTTTTGCTGCCGGTATTCGTCAAATTCACTCTCGGTCATCATTGCGTAGTCATCGCCGCTGTTCCAGAAGGAGACGAACAGCTCGCCGTCCATGGTATCAATGGGCTGCTGCTCGAAGCCTTCGCCGAGGCCGTCCGAGCACTGTCCCGTAAGCCAGTCCCGGAGTGCTTCCGTTTCCTCTGCCGTGAGCGCTTTCTTGAGACTGCAGTCGATTCGTCCGAACAATCTATCGCCGTGCATTTCCACCGACCAAACAGCCGAGGTCAGCTTTTCGCTCACGCCGTCATCCTCGTTATAATAGGTTGCCATATCGTTTTCGTCATTGGCGGTATATTTCTCTAATGCAGCGGCAATTTCATCGGCACTGTCGGCAAGGTAGGAATCTCCGACCGTGAACATATCTCCGTCGCCCTCGTCGATGTTGCCGACAAGCGGACAGAAGAATACGGCCTTTACGGGACCGGCATCCTGCGTCATCTGACGGACGGCGGAAATCACTTCATCCATTGAGTCGTACTGGTCATAGAGGACATTCTGTTCCAGTTCCTCTTTGATGTCCTCGCTTGCCGCCCCAATAACAAGCGTCAGCATATTGGCGTCGGCGATGGTGTTTTTATCGTTCAGCGTGAGGAGCAGATGCTGACCGAAGTCGCTCTCACTAAACAGCTTTACGCCGATGTCCTCGCCCTCGTTGTCGGTCAGCGGGATTCGCTTTGGCGGCTGCATAATGCCGATAGACTGCAGCTTTTCATAAATGTCGTAAATGCTGTGGGGCAGTTCGAGAACGAGGGTGTTCTCTTTATTGCGGATAATAGCGGTGATCATATTTACATTCCTCCCATCGTCATAGGCTCGTCCTGATATAAAATGTCCAGCAGGCTTGTGTCTGTGTCGTTATAGATGAAGCCGCCGTCGACAAATTCGCCGTAGTAAGCATCGCCGATATACTTTCCAAAGGCTTTGTAATCGAAGAACTTTTCTACGGATGGATTTACACTGAAATCCGCATTATTCTCCGTTACATATATTCCGACTTCCTCATAATTGCTTGCACCTATAATAAAGGTAAAACAATCAAGATTTTCAGCAAGTCGTGAGAGCTGCTTGGCGTCCTCGGCCTTGCCGTATTCGGCGACCGCCCACAGCTTTTCCAAGTCCATATCGGTGCTGTTGACGGCATTTGCAAGGCGGTTTACCTCGTAAACACCTTCCTCGGCGGCGATCTCCTTGAAGCGTCCGATCCATTTGTCGCTATCAATGCAAATGTCCTCCCATGAGAGTTCCACATCATCTGGTGTAGGTGCGCCGATCCGTGCAAACGCCTTGTCAATGGCTTCTTCCTCACAGGGTAAATACAGAAATTCGGTTTTTCCGTTGTATTCAGCCCGTATGAAGCAAAGCATTTGATCATAC
>JAAYOJ010000112.1 GCA_012520405.1 Peptococcaceae bacterium | reverse complement strand
TTTCAATCTCCAACTGAATAATTCTTCTTTTTATTTGGTCTAATTCCTGGGGCTCGCTGGTCACTTCCATTCTTAATTTAGCTGCTGCCTCATCAATCAGGTCGATAGCTTTATCTGGTAGAAATCTATCACTAATATAGCGGTCGGACAGAACACTGGCAGCGATTAAAGCACTGTCCTTAATTCTAACTCCGTGATGAGTTTCATATCTTTCTTTAAGTCCCCGCAAAATAGAGATGGTATCTTCCACACTGGGAGGCGACACTAAAACAGTTTGAAATCTGCGTTCCAGCGCCGCGTCTTTTTCAATATGCTTACGGTATTCATCAATGGTTGTAGCTCCTACCAGGCGAAGTTCACCCCTAGCCAACATGGGTTTCAACATATTGCCGGCATCCATGGCGCCCTCGGCTGCACCGGCGCCTACTACGGTATGAAGCTCGTCCACAAAGAGAATAATGTTCTCTCGATCCTGAACTTCCTTCAACACTGCTTTCAGCCGTTCTTCAAATTCACCCCTGTACTTGGCCCCGGCAATAAGGGCTCCTAAATCCAGAGAGATTACTTCCTTATTCTTAATAGCTTCAGGGACATCGCCGCGCACAATTCGTCCGGCCAGTCCTTCCACTATTGCCGTTTTGCCGACTCCCGGTTCCCCGATCAAGACGGGATTATTTTTGGTCCGACGCGAAAGGATCTGAATCACTCTTCTTATTTCCTCATCCCGGCCAATTACCGGATCAAGCTTTCCTCTTTTGGCTAAAGTCACGAGATTCCTGCCGTATTGTTCTAAGGCAGCATAAGTGCCTTCCGGATTTGGACTGGAAACACGCTGGGAGCCCCTAATCTCTTTCAGAACTCGCAACAAAACAGCCTTATTAATACCCGCTTCCCTCAAAATGCTGCCGGCGTCACCCTGGGCAGTTTCTGAGATAGCTAAAAAAAGGTGCTCAGTACTAACATAATCATCACCAAAAGACTCCATTTGATCATGGGCATTAACCAATACCGTTCTCATGCGCTGAGAATAAGTTAACTGGGCTGCCGCCCCGGTTATACGCGGCAATTTATTTATACTGGACTCTAGCTTATGAATTAAACTACCACTATGCATATTTAATTTATTCAAAATTTGGGGTACTACCCCCTCTTCCTGTTCGCACAAAGCCAATAAAAGATGTTCAGGTTCAACTTGGCTGTTATGGTTTCTCTCTGCCTTATTTTGAGCAGCAATAATCGCTTCCTGCGATTTTTGAGTAAAACGATTTGTATCAAAAGCCATGATATCTTCCCTCCTTTTAAGGATATCAAAACTATTAAAGGCACAATATTATTTCTTGCTTTGCCTCTGCTTATACAACTCTTCCAAAACACTGATTTCTTTTTCCGTCAGGTCATTAGGCAATATTATTGAAATCTTGGCGTACAAATCTCCAAACTTGCCTGCTTGATTCAATATCGGCATTCCTTTGCCCTTAAGCCTGAAACTTTTGCCGGCCTGCGTCTGCGAAGGGATTTTGAGCATCATCTCGCCGGCCGGAGTATTAATCTTGGCTTCCCCTCCTAAGACCGCCGTATAGAAATCTATTTCCAGATCTGTATACAGGTCGTTACCCCGCCTTGCATATCTGGCATGGGGTTGAATTTTTACCGTCAAAAGCAAATCCCCTTTAGGCCCGCCCCTGGATCCTTCTCGCCCCTGCCCGGCCAGTCTTATTTTATTGCCGTCCTGAATGCCTTTAGGTATGCTGGCTTCTATCTTTTTGCCCCCGATAGCGATCAGCTTTTTAGCACCATGATACACTTCTTCCAAGGTTACGGAGATTTCACCTTTAATATCCCGGCCTGCTCTGGGTTGTCTGAACGCTTCATAGTAATCTTCTGCCGGGGAAGCATAGGGCGAGTCAAAATCCAGGTCCATACCAAAAATGGTAGCAAAAAAATCAGAGAAACCGCTAAACCCTTCTCCCAAGCCGCTTGCCCCACCGAATATAGATTCAAACTCTTCCGGGGTCATGGTCCGGGTATAGTTCCCAGACTCTGGATTATGCTGCCAGGCCGACCAGTCGAAATTTTTTCCACTGCCGCCCCGTTTTTGCCATTGCAAGTAACTGCCCCGTAGGTCATCATATTTTTTTCTTTTAACGGGATCAGATATGGCATGGTAGGCTT
>JAAYOJ010000200.1 GCA_012520405.1 Peptococcaceae bacterium | reverse complement strand
GATGCTAAAATCCTGAAAAGCTGCCAAGCTTTAATAGCAGCTTTTTTTCCCGGCAGCAAAGTAATTATCGAAGCTGAGCGGGCTAAGTTAGCCGGTGAAGAATGTTTGTCTTTAAATAGGGATAGGGAACTGAATAATAGTAAAATAGTCAATAATAGTAAAATAGTTCTTCAAATAGAAAGTGTGGGACAATTAGAGTGCAATCCTGTCTTTCAAATTTGCCTTGTATCTGGGGACCGGCATTTTAGCAAGGAAATCCCAACCAAAACCATCCCAGATTTATTTCCGCCGGTTAAGGAGCCTTTGTCTCAACTTTTGCTTAAGAGGGCAGTGTCAGAATTTTTAAGTGCTTATACCGGGCTGGAAAATCCCTGGGGGATTCTCACCGGTATGCGGCCGGGTAAACTTGTGACCAAAATGGAGGAACTTGGCTATAATCAAGACAGTCAGTTTAAAATTCTAAAGGAGTATTATTTGTTATCTCCGTCCAAGATCCGGCTTTTACAAGCAATTAACCGTAGGCAACAGCCTTATATTCGGCAATATAAAGAGAACAAAAAACAAGTGGCCATATACCTGGCCATCCCCTTTTGTCCCTCGCGTTGCTTCTATTGTTCCTTTCCTTCTCATAGTCTGACTTCCCATTATCGTGATTTACTTCCTAGCTACTTGGAAGCTTTGCAGCAAGACATTAAATTCACGGCGGAAATATTGAAAAACAAGGAGTTAAAGGTCAGCAGCATTTATGTAGGCGGCGGAACGCCCACGGTCTTAGAATGTAAGGAATTAGAGGTGCTGCTAAGCACTTTACAGGAAGAGATACCCGATCTGCAGCATGTTGAATTTACTGTGGAAGCCGGAAGACCGGATACCCTTGATAAAGAAAAACTTAATATTCTGAAGCAATATGGTGTCAACCGCCTGAGTATTAACCCTCAAACCATGCAAGAAAAAACCTTAAAGACAATAGGGCGGAGCCATGGGATAGAGGAATTTCGGGATAAGTTTTGGGAAGCACGAGGTCTGGCCGATTGGGTAATAAATACGGATTTAATTATTGGTTTACCTGGAGAGGGGCCTAATGAGATATTAGATTCCATTGCTCAAGTAGTAGAACTTAACCCCGATAATCTCACTGTTCACGCCCTGGCTTTAAAAAGAGGATCCCTGGCCTGGGAAAACAGTTATGTCCCTACCGCAGGACAAGACTGGCCTAAAATTCACCAGGAAGCACAGGGCATGATATTTGCGGCCGGTTACGTTCCTTATTATCTTTATAGGCAAAAATATATTGTCGGTAACCTGGAAAATATCGGCTACTGCTTGCCGGGCCAGGAGTGTCGCTATAATATAGAGATTATAGAAGAGATCAGCAATGTTATCGGACTAGGGGCCGGTGCCAGCAGCAAATTGTTGAAAAATTATTCGCGGCATGAGAATATCTATAATCCTTTAGATGTTAAACTATACATTGAACGCTTGCCGGAAATTCATAAGCAAATAAAAAATAATATTGATTATGAGCCTGAGTATTAATTGTGCTATAATATAACATTATGACTTGTTCGCTGCCGCCAAAAATTATAGTTGCGGCTTAGCTTCTGGAGGAATAAAAAAATGCTCATAAAACGTCCTAAAGGTACACAGGATATTATTCCGGGTACTGTAGAAAAATGGCATTACCTTGAAGAACAAATCCGCAAGGTATGTCAGGAGTACGGTTATCAAGAAATCAGAACACCTGTGTTCGAAGCCACGGAACTTTTTCAACGCGGTGTCGGGGAAACAACTGATATTGTCAATAAGGAAATGTATACCTTTCTGGATAAAGGACAGAGATCCATTACTTTGCGGCCTGAAGGCACAGCTTCGATCTGCAGAGCTTATGTGGAAAATAAGCTTTATGCTCAAACTTTGCCCGTTAATCTATACTACCTTGGACCAATGTTTCGTTATGAAAATACGCAGGCCGGCAGATACAGACAGTTTCATCAATTTGGCATAGAAGTCTTAGGGGCGGAAAATCCCCTGGTGGATGCTGAAGTTATCCAGCTTCTCTGGGATTTCCTGCAAGGTTTAGGTTTGCAAGGACTTGAGGTACATATTAACTCCGTCGGTTGTCCCCATTGCCGAGCTGTTCACAAGGAGAAACTTCAGACTTTTCTCGAGGACAGAAAAGATAAGCTTT
Source organism: Peptococcaceae bacterium (assembly GCA_012520405.1). Lineage (GTDB taxonomy): Bacteria > Bacillota > Desulfitobacteriia > Desulfitobacteriales > Syntrophobotulaceae > JAAYMU01. The sequence goes on along the minus strand of JAAYOJ010000200.1, from coordinate 9,981 downwards.
GTTCTGATTGTCAGTCCCGTTTAGAGCGAAATCCATTAAGAATATTGGACTGTAAGAATAAAGACTGCCAAGCCCTGACAGTTGAGGCTCCGACTACTTTGGATACTCTCTGTCAAGATTGCCGCGAGCATTGGGAAAGTGTTCAGCACTATTTAAACATGGGGGATATTGATTTTAAAATTAATCCTAAACTTGTTCGTGGCTTGGATTACTATCAAAAAACTGCCTTTGAAGTAATGGCTAAAGGCATAGGTGCTCAGAGCGCTATTTGCGGGGGTGGGCGTTATGATGGTCTGGTGGAAGAAATCGGTGGGCCCTCTACCCCTGGCATTGGTTTTGCCGTAGGGTTGGAACGTATTCTAGCGGCTATGCAAAGTCAAAACATTGAAATCGAGGATGCAGATAAAAACAGTGTTATGGTCGCGGTTCTAGGGGATAAAGCCAGACAGGAAGGATTTCGGCTGGCAAATCAGTTAAGGCAAAGAGGAATTGTTACCTTCATGGATTTAATGGGACGAGGCTTGAAAAGTCAGATGAAATATGCTGACAGGGTAGGTTCTCGCTATGTTTTAATCCTGGGGGAGGAAGAGCTGGATAAAGGAATTATTATTGTCCGCGACATGAAGTTAGGAGATCAAAAGGAAATAGCTAAAGCAGATTTAATAGAATTTATTCAAAATAATATTAATTCCAGTGAGTTTGAAATTTAGGAGGATAACAATGTTAGCAGAAAGAAATAATGCCGCACTTTTAAATAAGGATAAAGTTGGGGAAAATGTCCGCTTGTTTGGCTGGGTTCAAACCAGAAGGGACCATGGCGGTGTGATATTTGTTGATCTTCGGGATCGTTCGGGTATTGTCCAGGTTGTATTTAATCCGGATATGCCGGATAACGGTTTTGCCTCAGCCGAAAAACTACGTTCCGAATATGTGATTGAAATCGGAGGCAGAGTTCGCTTAAGGCCGGAAGGCTCCGAGAACCCCAATATGCTTACCGGGGAAATTGAGGTTGTTGCTGACGAGTTGAAAATATTGAACAGAGCCAAAACTCCGCCTTTTTATATTCAGGATAACCTTGATGTGGATGAAAGCGTGCGCTTAAAATACCGTTATGTGGATTTGCGCAGGCCGGAAATGCAGAAGGTAATCATGATCAGGCATAGAGTAATGCAGTTAATGCGCAACTATCTTGACAAGCAAGGTTTTTGGGAAATAGAAACACCTATTCTAATGAAATCCACGCCGGAAGGTGCCAGGGACTATTTGGTTCCCAGCAGAGTGAACCAGGGATGCTTTTATGCGCTGCCACAGTCCCCGCAAATATTTAAACAGCTGCTAATGGTAGGCGGAACGGAAAAATATTTTCAAATAGCCCGCTGTTTCAGAGATGAGGATTTACGGGCCGACCGCCAACCGGAATTTACCCAGCTCGATTTGGAAATGTCTTTCATTGAAATGAATGATATTCTCCCCTTGATGGAAGATTTAATTACCATGATCTTTAAGGAGATTAAAGGCATAGATATACCTAAACCCTTTCCCCGTTTAAGCTATTATGAAGCTATGGAACGCTATGGTTCAGATAAGCCGGATACCCGTTTCGGCATGGAGCTTATTGATGTTGCCGAGGCTGTACGCGGCTCGGGATTTAAAGTTTTTACTGATGTCCTGGCTAAAGGCGGCAGGGTGAAAGCTATTTGCGCCAAGGCTTGTTCAAATATGCCTCGCCGGGAAATAGATGCTCTTACTAAGTTTGTCAGTATCTATGGTGCCAAAGGGCTGGCTTATATAGTTATGGCTGAAGACGGTCTGAAGTCGCCAATCCTCAAGTTCTTCACCGAGGAAGAAATAAATAATATAATTGCCGTTGTAGGAGCTGAAAAAGGGGATATTATTTTCTTTGTGGCTGATAAAGAGCCTATAGTTCATAATGCCTTAGGAAATCTCAGACTGGAACTGGCCAAAAGACTGGGACTGATTAAGTCTGACACTATTAATTGTCTCTGGGTAACGGAATTTCCTATGTTTGAATACGACGAGGAAGAAAAAAGATATGTAGCAATGCATCATATGTTTACCAGCCCCTTAGACGAAGATTTAAGCCTTCTGGAGTCGGAGCCCTTAAAAGTCAGAGCGAAGGCTTATGATATGGTCTTAAACGGCATTGAACTAGGGGGAGGAAGTATTAGAATTCACCGCCGGGATATTCAGGAGCGCATTTTTGCGCTTTTGGGTATGAGCATGGAAGAGGCTAAGGAAAAATTCGGTTTCCTGCTGGAGGCATTCGATTACGGTACTCCTCCTCATGGCGGATTAGCTTTTGGTTTGGACAGACTGATTATGATTCTGGCCAATAGGGATAATATCAGGGATGTCATAGCTTTCCCCAAAACCCAGAGTGCCAGCTGCCTCATGAGCCAGGCGCCTTCGCCGGTGATGAAGGAGCAGCTTAAGGAGCTGCACATCAAATTAGATCTTAAAAATAAAACCACTGATTAGGTAAAGCAAATAGTTATAAACCAAATTCTAAAGGTAAGTAAAAGAGGATATCCTTAAAAATAGGATATCCTCTTTGAGATTAGTTAGGGCATTGCGGCATTAATACTTACCGGCTTTTACAAGTCGTAATAGAGAGCAAACTCTTGCGGATGGGGGCACATGTTAAAGCCCCGCACTTCTTTTCTTTTCTTCTCCAGCCAGATTTCAATTAGTTTTGGGGGGAATACTCCGCCTTTTAGCAGGAATTCATGATCCTCTTGCAAAGCATCTAAAGCTTGATCTAAGGAATAGGGCAGGGACTTAATTTTACTTTGTTCTTTTTTAGGTAAATTATATAAATTAATATCATAGGGTCCGAAACCTAACTTGGTAGGATCCATTTTTTGTTCTATTCCGTCTAAACCGGCCATGAGTATTGCGGCATAAGCATAGTAGGGATTGCAGGTTGCATCCGGATTTCTTATCTCAAAACGTTTTTGGTGGGGTGAGCGGGCATAATCGGGGATACGGACAACAGCACTGCGGTTGGCGGTGGCGAAGCAAATACTTACAGGAGCTTCGTAACCGGGAATCAGCCGTTTATAGGAGTTAGTACTTGGGTTGGTTAAAGCGCATAGAGCTGGAGCATGGTTTAATAAGCCGCCAATAAAGTATAGGGCTGTTTGGCTTAAACCCGAGTAACCGTTGGCATCATAAAAAACCGGGTTGCCGTTTTTGAAAAGATGCATATGCACATGCATACCGCTACCGGCTTCTCCCAGCAAGGGTTTGGGCATAAAAGTAGCACTTTTGCCTGCCTTAAAGGCCGCATTCTTTACTACGTATTTAATCATCATAGTATTATCAGCCATTTTAAGCAAGGGACCGGACTCAATTTCAATTTCCGATTGCCCAGGGCCGCCTACTTCATGATGATGATATTTTACTTCAATTCCTCTCTCTTCTAAAAGGAGACACATTTCACTTCTTAAATTATAAAGTATATCCATGGGCAAAGACATGTGATAACCGTTTTTTAAAGGAACTTTATAACCTAAGTTTTGTACTTCATTATTATTACTGTTCCATTCGGCTTGTTCGGCATCAATTTTATAACTGCATTCATTTTGTTTGGTTTGAAAACTCACATGGTCAAAAACATAAAATTCAAACTCGGGGCCAATTCTCATTTCATCGGCTATACCGGTGGATTTCATATATTCTTCGGCCCGCTGAGCCACGGTTCTGGGGTACTGATCAAAGGACTTCGGACTGTCACCGATTACATAAACGTCACCGATCATGGAAATTGTTGCTACATCGGCAAAGGGTTCCATAACTGCTGTATGCAAATCGGGTATAAATACCATATCACTTTTTTCTATCGGGGCATAACCATAATTGGAGCCGTCAAAACCGATGCCGCTTTTTAAAGTTTCTTCATTAAACCGTTCTGCGGGTATAGTCAAATGACGCCAACGTCCAAACAAATCGATCATTTTAAAATCAATCATTTTAATCTGGTTTTTCTGACAAAATTGCTTAAGTTGTTCCAAAGAACTGAACATAAGTGCGCACTCCTTCTTATATGTACAACAAAATAATAACGCCAACTATTATATCATAAATATTTTTCCTTTTCAGAGAATTTTAGTGACTGTCAGTTATTAGGTATAATAATGGAAATACGTGTTAAGATAAAAACTGTATTCTCAATAAATAAACAATCTTTTACAAAATTTAGCTTTTAACATCTTGACATCTTCGATTATACAATATATACTAACAATATACCCCGGGGGGGTAATAAAACTCCTAAGGTAACTGAGAAAGGCCTGAAAAATCAGTGGAGACGGATAAGCAAGTCAAAAAAAATATTTTAGTAAGATTGAAAAGAATTGAGGGACAGGTAAAGGGTTTACAGCGAATGATAAATGAAGACAAATGCTGTGACGAGATTCTTATTCAAGTGGCCGCAGTCAGAGCAGCTATCAATAAAGTTGGAATTCTTATCTTTGAACAACACTCCAAAACTTGTCTTAAAGAGGCCGTAAAGGACGGTAACGAACAATCTTTAGACAACCTGATTGCGGTTCTTAACAAATTTGTAAAATAAATTATTATGGGAGGGATTGTTTTGGCTGGAGCAAATCTAAAAACTTTTACAGCTCAAAATTGGGAATCTGAGGTCCTAAATGCAAATGAATTAGTTCTGGTAGACTTTTGGGCAGCTTGGTGCGGGCCTTGCCGCATGATAGGTCCTGTGGTGGAAGAGTTGGCCGATGAATATGCGGGAAAGGTTAGTGTCGGTAAGTTAAATGTGGATGAGGAATCCGAAGTTGCCAGCAAGTATGGTATTATGAGCATTCCGACTCTCATCTTGTTTAAAAACGGCCAGATAGTGGAGAAAATTATAGGCTTCAGAAGTAAGAATGATCTGGCAAAGTTACTTGATGCAAAATTGTAATTCTACTATTAGGTCAAATGGCGTCTCCTGGTGAGGGAGGTGCCTTTTTTTACTTTAAAAGCCTCAAAATTAAAGCCTTAGCAGGCGAAGTAATTGAAGATGTTAGCCGATAAATATAATATAATAAAGGACAAGATTAACTCTTAAGGAAGGATTTATCTTATGCAGGTACATAACAATGTTTCACCGATCAGGCTGCTCCAGAGTCAGGGCTTACCAGTGTTAAAACTAGGGCAGCACGTTAAGGTGGAGATTATTGCCAAAAGCCCAAGCGGTCAAGGTGTAATATCTTTGGCCGGTAAAAATGTTCCTGCCCAACTGGAGGCCCATGTTCGTCCCGGAGAAATATTTTGGGCTTCGGTTCGAGAAATAAATCAGAATAGTATTGTCTTAAAAAAGGAGAGCATTCCTTCCACCGCGATCCATAATTTATCGCCTCAGGAAACAATGCTTCTCGTAAACAGGGGTTTAAGTCTTGAACCTAGGTTTGTCCAACTGCTGAACGGTTTTCTCTCCGCGGAGAATTCATCTCTGCTTTCTCTTTTGGCCGGTACAAACCTTCCCTTTAGCGAGTATATAAGAAAATTATTAAGAACTGCAGTTCCTTCTTGGCAAACAATAAAGGAAAATAACAGTATATTAAACTACTTCCGTATTTTGGGTACAGATAATGAGAATTTAATAATGAAAATGCTTAAGAGTGGGCAAAACTCTGCAAACAATTTTACAAACATCAAGCTGGAACTCTTAAGAATTATAGCTGAATATGGTAATTTGCTTTCCGGGGAAAACAAGTTATTACTTAATCAATTTCTTAATGAAATTACTGCCCAGCAGTTGTGGTATCAAACAGGGGTTCATGAAAATGCTTACACTATTTTGCATTTTCCCCTTGAGGATAATGAACAATATTATTTAGTGAAACTAGCCATAGAAAGCCTTCGCAAAGGCCGGAAAATTGACCTCCAACATTGTCGCATATCTCTACAGTTGGAAACACCTAATCTAGGCGTTATAGGGGCGGATTTATTGTTTTACGATAAAGTATTAAGCCTCAGCTTGCTGAGCAATAATCCCGAAGAACTAGAGCCTTTGCTCGAGATAATGCAGAGCGAAGTGAAAGAGTGTTTCTCTCAGTTAGGTATTAAGCTGGAGAGCATTTCCTTAAAAAAGATAGAAGAACATCCTCAGTTTGAAGCCTTCATTAATGGGCAACAACTGGGCGGAGTTGATGTCAAAGGATGAAGAACAAGAAAGCTAATAATAATCAAAACTTAAAACAAGGAAACATAAAGCAAGCTGCAGCCTTAGCTTACGATCAATCCGGTGCCCCGCGGGTGGTGGCCAAAGGTAAAGGATTTGTTGCCCAAAAAATAATCGAATTCGCTCAGGAAAAAGGTATTCCCATCCAGAATGACCAGGCTTTGGTGGAAGCATTAATGCAAGTCGAGCTGTCTCAGGAAATTCCTCCGGAGCTTTATCAAGCTGTGGCTGAAGTATTGGCTTTTATTTATAGGTTAGATAGAATGAAAGCTGGAAATGCAAAAAAGCATAACATAAATAAAGAAAACTGAGTTTGTTTAAATAATATTATTCTGCCTCTTCTTATGGAGTTGACGACGGGCTAGGACTTTAGCAACTTTTTCATTATCGCCGAGAACAAGACCATTGAGTCTCCATTCGCGGAAAGTATGCCAAAATTGGTTTTCGGTGATAAGCCTGGTATGCATCTCACAATCTTCGTCAAAAGGCCAGAAGACATCAACCCATAATTTGCCTGAATTGCTAAGTACGAGTAAATAGTGTCTCAGTTCCTTGTTGTTAGAGTCAATGTTGCGCATTAGGATATGTGACCGATTATTTGGAAAGTCGGTCCGCAAATAGATATATTTCATTCCTTCCTCCTTGCAGGCAAAATATTACCCTTAATATATCTATTGACTATCAGACCATATTGTGATAGTTCTTGTTTTTTATCTAAAACAGGAGGTTAAATCGGTTTTGGAGCATGCAATCACGGTATTATCTCTTGTTTCGCCAAAAATTCAGGGCGAAAAATGGCATTTTGCTTGTTTAAGTCTTAATAAAAACCTTAAACCTAGCTACTGTATTCTTTCGGCTCATAACCTTACTGAGCTGGCTCAAAAAGCGGACAGCAATAAAGTTAAGGCCATGCTGCAGGATACTTTGGTGTTTGTCCACGATAGGGCGATTTTTCAATTCCATGACTTAGGAGTAAAGTTAAGCGGATTGGAAGTAATTTTAGTAAGTGAATTGCTTACTCTCTTTTTCCCGACTCTTCGACAGGATGACTGGGAGGAAATTTGTCTAAAGCTCGGTATAAGACAGAAGAAAACTTACTGCTCACCCGCCCAGAAGGAGGCCAGAATTTTATGGGAAATAATTAAGCAATGCTGGCACAAGGGTTTAAATGAAGATTTTGGCTTTGTGAGCAGGCTTAGGGAGCTAACCAAAGGTCTATCTTGTAATATTTTTCTGGAATTTCTTAGCAAGGAAATTGTCAAGCAATTTCCTGATAGGCCTATTCGTACCGATGTCTTTTTTGACGAGCAGGCCAGTTTATATGAAGCTCAGCATAATTTGTTTGGAGTTGAAGAAAAGCAGAATAATGAGAAGGTACCGGCTTCTTTGAAATGGGCAGAGCGCTGTTTTCAGCCGGGAGGCTTGCTCTCCCAAAGCTTTCCTGGGTATGAACCCAGGAAAATGCAAAAACTTATGGCAGAGGCTATTATCGACAGTTATGTTAAGGGCAATAATCTGGTTATTGAAGCGGGCACAGGAACAGGTAAATCAATTGCCTATCTTATCCCGGCTATTTGGTGGGCAAAAAAAAATGAGAAAAGGGTTGTGATAGCAACCCATACCATAAATTTGCAAGAACAGCTGTGCAATAAAGATCTGCCCCTTTTGCATAGCATATTGCCTTTTGCTTTTAAGCAAGTACTATTGAAGGGCAAGAACAATTATATTTGTCTTAAGGCTCTTCTCTATGAGAAAGCTAGTGCTGACTTTTCGGCTAAGGAGAGGCTAATTCTGGCAGGTTTACTTTCTTGGGTAAGGGAAACCGGTTCAGGCGAGTTTACAGAAGTAGCTTCTCTTCAAGGTTGGAGTTCCTTTTGGAAAAAATATGGTGCCGATAACCCGGACTGCAGGCCTGGCGAATGCCGCTTTGCCAGGCGTTGTTTTATGCTTAAAGCCCGTAAGAAAGCTGAAAACGCCGATTTAGTTATTATTAACCATTCCCTTCTTTTCGCCGATATAAAAACAAATAACAGCATTCTTCCGGAATACGAGGATCTCATTATTGATGAGGCCCATAATCTTTACTCAACAGCCTTGAAACAGCTCGGTTTTGAAATTAGCCGGGAGACAATGCAAAAAACTTTAGAAAATATTTCCGGGGGTAAGGGGAGCCTGGTGTCGGTTATTAAAAGGAATATCCCGCTATGGGCTGAATTGTACCCCAGCTCTGGAAATTGGACTGAACTATATTTTATGCTGGACCAAGTATCTTTACAGTGCCAAGAAATCAGAAGCTTGGCCCAAGAACTGTTTGAGCTTTTGCAAAGCATTTTAGGGGAACGGCTGAACTTGAGGATAAGCCGCGATAAGTTGGGCGACAGGGTTTATGACGCCTTAATGGTCGTTCTGGAAAATCTAAACACTAAATTAAAAGAATTATATCAGAATTTAGCCAAGTTCTATGCTTCTTTAGCAGCGGATAATGAACAATTGGAAAGCTATAGATATGAAGTAGGGAAAAATAAAAATGAAATTAACCAAATTATTGACGGCCTGAAGGTAATTGCTGCCGGAGAAGAAGAAAGCAGAGTTACTTATCTGGAAAAAAGCAATGTTCTTTATCTCAAAAATACAGCTATAGACATCGCTGCTGTATTAAGAGACAAGATTTTTAACAGGAATAACAGTACAATTTTTACTTCCGCTACCTTAACTGTCGCCGGCCAGTTTGATTATTTTACCCAGGAGATAGGGTTAGAAAATTATAAGGTTTTAAAACTGGAATCACCTTTTGATTATGAGCAGCAAATGATGTTTTGTATTGTCAAAGATCTACCTATTCAGCGTACTCCCGAGGATGTTTTGGCTCAAAAAACAGCCTTCCTTTTATCCGAGATTGCCAAAGTTTTGAACGGTAGAACTCTGGTTCTTTTTACTTCCCATCGCTATTTGCGTTTAGTAAATTACTATCTGAGAGAAAATCTGGGGGATTTTCCCTTGAGAGTGTTGGCCCAAGGTCTTGACGGCTCCAGGGAAAATCTTTTACGAGACTTTATGCACCATGATAAAAGTATTTTACTGGGAACCAGCAGTTTCTGGGAAGGTGTTGATATTCCGGGGGATAGTTTAAGCTGTGTTATTATGACCAGGTTACCTTTCTGGCCTCCCGATTCACCAATTTTTGAAGCTAAAGCCAAACTTTATGAGAAAATGGGAAGAGATTCTTTCCGGGAATTACATTTACCGGAAGCCATAATTCGTTTTAAACAAGGATTCGGCAGGCTGATTAGGACCAAAGAAGATAAAGGAACGGTTATCCTGTTAGATGATAGAATAATTACAAAACAATACGGTCTACATTTTCTTAGATCCCTCCCGGTCCTGACCCACTACCGCGGCAGCTCGGAAGAGATTATTTACCTTGTTGAAAAACAAAATACCGTGGTATAATTACCATGATAACCGCGGGAGTTTGTGAAAAAAAGGACGGTATAATTTTTATGGATAATCGTGTTTCCCCTGCCATATTTACCTTAGCAAATTTGTTGTTTGGTTTTTTAGCTATTATCTTTGCCTTAGATAACAATTTGCGGATTGCTACGGCTATGGTTATGCTTTCGGTATTAATGGATACTCTTGATGGTAGAGTTGCCAGGAGATTAAAAGCCGATTCCAATTTCGGTAAGGAATTAGACTCTTTAAGCGATATAATTTCCTTCGGCCTAGCCCCTGCAGTTTTGGTTTATATCTTCGTATTTCAATTCTACCTTTCT
>JAAYOJ010000004.1 GCA_012520405.1 Peptococcaceae bacterium | reverse complement strand
TGCACGATCTTGGAAAATTAGCTGTACCAAAAAAAATTTTGGATAAAGCAGAACCTTTGAGGGAAGAAGAATTTCAGATTGTTAAAACCCATACCTTCCATACCTATAATCTGTTATCTCTGGCCAGGTTTTCTAAAAATATTGTAGAATGGGCATCCTATCATCATGAACGCCTGGACGGAACAGGTTATCCTTTTCGCATGAGTGCGGACACGCTGACAACCGGGGCTCGCTTAATGGCTATCGCCGATATTTTTACAGCTTTAACGGAAGACCGCCCTTACCGCCGGGCTCTCCCCAGAGAACGAGCTATGAATATACTGGAGAAAAACGCAGGCGCTTGGGTAGATCAAGAACTGCTGGAAGTGGCAAGAAGGAAGTTGCTTTAGAGGAGATGCACCAAGTTGTTTTATCCCTTTGAATTGGAAAAGTATTTAGAGGAATTGCTTCCTCCCAGAGAAGAACTGCTTTTAGAAATGGAAAGCGAGGCCCTGAGGGAGACCATTCCGGTGGTAACCCCGGCAGTGGGTCATTTTCTCCAGCTTTTACTGGAGACGGCGGGGGCTCGATCTATTCTGGAAATAGGTACGGCAACGGGTTATTCCACTGTTTATTTGGCCCGGGGAGCCCGCCATACCGGTGGCAAGGTGCTTACTATTGATATGAATAAAGGAAGAATGGCCAAGGCTGTAGAATATATTGCCAGAGCGGGCTTAGCGGATTTGGTGGAATTCAGGGAAGGCAATGCCCTTAAGCTTTTGCCGGAGATATCCGGGAAATTTGATTTTATTTTTGTGGATGCGGCCAAAGGAGAGTACCGCCAATATTTAGAGGCTATTCTGCCGCTGGTGGCGGATAAGGGAATTTTGGTGTTGGATAATGTTCTGTTTAGGGGCTGGGTTGTTCCCGGAGCGGTTTATGACGCCAAATACAATAAAATGGTTGAGACCCTGCGGGCTTTTCTCCAGTACTTAGCAGAGTTACCGGGTTATAAGCTCAGCGTATTACCTTTCGGTGACGGTCTGGCCATAGCCCGTAAAATATAAGGACAGAGGGTAATAGTATGGCAAAGAAGAAATCATCTAAAAAAAAGAAAATAGTAAAAAATTTTACCGCCGATAAGAGAACTACGGAAGAAACTACAAGAACCGAAGACGAGGGCGGGGCAGCCAGGGACACATCGTTTTCAGGCTCAATTCGAAGGTCGGCGGGAGTTTTTTTCGCTACTCTGTGCTCGCTGGTTTTGATTGTGGTCCTTCTGCTGACTTCCATAGAATACAATTCCTTTAAGACTACTTTTTATCAAAAAGAATACACTAAATTGAACAGTGCTGAAACTATCGGTATTTCCCAGGAAGAACTAATGCAAACTACCGAGGGGCTTTTGACTTATATTAAAGGAAAACGAGCCGACCTTGATATGGAAGCAACTATTAATGGGGAAAAAAGACCGGTCTTTAATGAACGGGAGAAAGCACATATGGTGGATGTCCGCACTCTATATTTTGTAGAGCGCAGGATGAGGGCTTTAGGAATTGCCTTGTTCTTGATGTTTATGATGTTCACCTTTAAACTCAGCGGTAATCAGTTTGTCCGTAATCTGGCTAAAGGCTATCTGATTGCGGGTTCTGTCTGCCTGGTACTGTTTATATTCTTAATCACGATGATCTTAAAGGATTTCTCCGGCTTCTGGATGCAGTTTCATTATTTGTTTTTCAATAATGATTTATGGCTGCTGAATCCGGAAACGGATATTCTTATTCAAATGCTTCCGCAACAATTTTTCTACGATTTGGTCGTGAGGATCTTGGGACTTTTCCTTGTGGAAACAATTATCCTGGCTATAATGTCAGGCATAGGTGTTAAGAAACTTAAGCCGGGAAAGACTGCTAAATAGAATATTAACATTTTAAATTCTACATTGGGGGAAGGAATTAACTATGACTAGATTTGACGGACGAGAACATAACGAGCTCCGGCCGGTGAAAATTACCAGGGCTTATACTGAAATTCCTGAGGGGTCGGTCTTGATTGAAATAGGAAAGACCAAAGTACTTTGTACGGCTTCGGTGGAAGAGAGGGTACCGCCATTTCAAAAAGGAAGCGGCAGCGGTTGGGTTACGGCGGAATATTCTATGCTCCCCAGGGCTACAGGTGTAAGAAATCCGAGAGAGGCTGCCAGAGGCAAACTTAGCGGCCGTACGATGGAAATCCAAAGATTGATAGGCCGGGCTTTGCGATCCATAGTGGATATGACTAAGCTGGGGGAAAGAACGATTTGGCTTGATTGCGATGTTCTGCAGGCTGACGGAGGGACCAGGACCGCAGCTATAACGGGGGCTTATGTTGCTTTAGTAGACGCTGTTAACTACTTGCTGGCTAACGGATCAATTACCGAGAACCCGCTTTTGGACAGTATAGCGGCGGTGTCCGTAGGCAAGGTTGATGGTCAGGCTGTTGTGGATCTCGCCTATGAGGAAGATTCCCAGGCTGAGGTGGACATGAATATTTGCATGACCGGCTCGGGAAAATTTGTTGAGATTCAAGGAACAGCAGAAGGCCTGCCTTTTGATCGGGCTGATCTGGATGCTTTTTTGACCTTGGGAGAAGAGGGCATCAAAAAATTGCTGGAATATCAGAGGTTGGCATTGGAGGAATAGCATGAAAATCCTACTAGCCACAAAAAATAAGGGCAAAGTCAAAGAGTTAGCCGAACTGATCGCTCAAAGCGGTATTAGTAGTCCAGGCTTACAGTCTGGCAAGGTTAAAACAAGTCTGAGCATTCTATCTTTAAATGATTTTCCGGAATTGCCGGAGATTGAGGAAAATGGTCAGACTTTTGCTGAAAACGCGTTGATTAAAGCTCGGATTGCTTTTGCACAAACAAAATTAATGACGCTGGCTGATGATTCAGGTTTGGAAGTGGATGTTTTAAACGGGGCTCCAGGGATTTATTCCGCTCGCTACGCGGGGGAACCCAAGGATGACGAACGCAATATTCAAAAACTTCTGGCCGATCTTCAAGATGTTCCGGAAGAAGCCAGAACTGCTCGCTTCCGTTGCTCTCTGGCGATTATCACGCCTGATGGCCAAGAACATTTAATTGAAGGTACTGTAGAAGGCCGGATATTAAAGGAAAAAAAAGGACAATGCGGTTTTGGTTACGATCCTGTTTTTTATTTACCGGAACTAGGCAAAACAATGGCCGAACTGGAAATGGAAGAAAAAAATGCAAAAAGCCACAGAGCACGAGCTTTTCGCCAAGCAATTCCTTTTTTGGAGAAAGTTTTAACTAGACAAAATAATGAGGAAGCTTTATAATATTAATTCGCTGCGCTAACAATACGCAAGCAGAAACAATACTCGCAAGCTGAATAATTGCTCAAGAGCTGGATAACTGCTTAAGTCAGAATTTCTAAATGCTTCTTGACTAGACTTTTTTCTTAAGATATACTATTCAATGTCACAAAACAGACGGGGTATAGCGCAGCTTGGTAGCGCGCCTGCCTTGGGAGCAGGAGGCCGGGGGTTCAAATCCCTCTGCCCCGACCATTAAGAATGACAACATAGGGTTTTTAGGGATTTGAACGGGCCGTATAAAAAAGGTGCCAGTGGCACGTTTTTAGGCCCAGGCGTGATAGCCGCGTAGCGGCGGAGCAAATCCCTCTGCCCCGACCATATCTTTACAGACAGAGAAGAACAGAAGAACTCGGGAAGCCTTGGTATAAGCCAGTTTGAACAATAATCAAAAAATTATGGGGATTGGACAAATTACCGGAATTCGGAATAAATACCTGTAAATATTGCTAAATATCTCTAAGTATTCGGTCAAAAATTCGGTCAAACGATGAATATGATAATAACTCTAGATTCTGAAGTCTAGAGTTATTTTTATTAATATAGGTTATAGAAAAAGACAAGACTGTTTATTATTTTTCGATTCATAACGTGACATTGGTGTCAGTTTCGCTATAGTAGACAAGCAAAAATAGCATCATAATTTAAAAATACAATCAAAGCTATGTAGCCGAGGTAAGAAAATTCTACACTCTAGTAAACTTATCCTAGAGTTTTTTTGTTTATAGGATTATAAGTCTAAAATTTGCAAAATACTTTTGCCGAAAATAACAGGAAATGATAGGTGAAGGGAGAATTATTACAAAATTAGCCAAATTAGTATATAAATACTGGAGTTAAAAGCATGGATTGCGCACGAGACAAAATTACAGGTTTCCTAGTTGACGCAGAAAAGGCATTACCCTTAAAAAAAAGATATTTGTGTCCTAATCCAAAGTGTCATGCCGACTGTCATTTGCGTATAGGAAAAAGAAAGCCACATTTCGTGCATGATTCGGGCAAAGCATCTCCTGATTGTGAGAATTATCATCAAAATAATTTCACGATAAAGGATCAAAATCTAGTACGCTTAAGTAATCGGTGCCAGGCGCCTAGTCTTTATGTTTTTTTATACAAAGAGATATACTGCGATCTCCCGTCATGGAAATTGTTATTGCTCATTCCTGAATGCCCAAATGATTCCGGAAGTGTGGAAATATCTGACGGATATTATGGGAATGTAACTATTCCAACGCAAAAGTTAAAAACTGGGGGACAAAAGGTTGAGATCCTTCCTAAGACGGCTTATTCCATCAAATTAAATGGCCTAATAGATACTACCTACGCTTTACTATTTAACATGGAATCGGAAAGTGACCTTTAAAAATAGAGCATATCTTTAGACATAGCAGGTCTTTCCGGCAATAAAAAAACGTAAATATTTTTACAAAAAAACAGGACACTTGGCTCCTCTTGTCAAATGGTTAAAGTAAACAAAAAACAACAACCATGAGAGGAAGTGTCCCAGCACTATGGTAGCACAAAACCACCCCCAAATGCCAGAACAAAATACAAAAACAACCAGAAAAGAACGCAGGTTAGAAATTTTACGCGAACGGAAACGCATCAAAAAAGCTATGAGGAAAATGCGTACCGTTACCTTCGACAATGACTCCGTTACCGAAGCCGGCAACTTCCAGTTTATTGAGGTTTTTAAAGAGCTTATTGATCTTGAGGGAATCCTTAAGAATGGCTTTTTCCTGGAACGGAGAGAAAATACCTTGTATGATGCCCAGGAGCTTATCGATTATCTTATTGACTGTGCAATTCTGGGTCATACCCGGTTCTCTCATATGGATGCTCTAAAGTTTGATCCGGGATATTTAACGGTCAAGGAGATAGGCCGTTTTCCGGATGAAAGCACCTTCCGTAGTTTCCTCAAGAAATTGGAGTGGAAGCATCTGATTCAATTAATCGCCATCAACAAAGAGCTTTTGCACCGCAAAGCAAGTATGGAAGAAAAACGTTTGGTCTGGATCGACATTGACGATACGGTTATTACCTTATTTGGTGAGCAAGAAGGCGCAGTTAATGGCTATAACCCACGCTATCACGGCAGGCCTTCTTACAAAGCACGAGTTGCCTTTATCGCCGGGACCGGCGAACTGCTCCATATGGAATTGAATCCGGGAAATACCCACGGTATGAAAGATTTTCTCTCTTTTGTCAAAGAAGTTGAGGCGATGCTGCCGCCACAATACATTATTGAAGGAATTCGGGCCGACTGCGGCTTTGCCGACCCGGAGGTAATGAATTACGCTGAAGAGAACGGTTAACAAAAGCCCGCCGCTGCGTCATCTACCGGGAAGCCCATGAAACAGAACAAACCAACAAAGACCAATTAACCATGATGCTCACCACTTATTCATTTCAGGCAGTCATTACCAATACGGAACTGAAACCATTGCCTCTTTTGCGCACCTACAACCAGAGGGCCAATATCGAGAATCGCATTGACGAAATCAAAGAAGGATATACCCTGGAACAAAACAGTATGCACTCGATGATGACCAACCTGTTATTTAGCTGGATCAAAGTAATTGCTTATAATGTGGTTGTTTGGTTCAAGCAGGCATTTCTCCCGGAATCACTGCAAAAATGTGAAGTGAAAACGATTCGCCGGGTGGTACTGAAAGTACCTGGAAATATAGTAGGCAATGGCCGCTACCAGCATATCCGGTTGGCTGCTTCGCGGGCATTGGAGATCATCGTGAAGGTAATACTGCAAAAAGCCAAGGAATTTGCTGAGCGAATGACACCCAAAATACCAATGACGGAAGCTGCTTAATCAGGGAGACAAGTTAAATAGCAGACAAATAAATCTCGCAAAGAGATGTTTGTTAGAGTTACCTGAAAAGAGGAGGCTTTGGAAATGCTTTTAAGGTTCATGTCGACAAGTGCGGCTGGATAAGCCAAAATCATCGTTTTTTAACGATTATAAGTTATCCACAGGTCCTAAGTTATCCACATTCCGATTTCATGTTAAATTCGATTCAATACCGGACGCCCATAAGTCTAAAAGCTTGGGATTGCATATGGATTTCAGACTTAAGGCATTGTCCAGGGAATGAATAATATGTTTCTGATAGATTGTCTCAAAATAAAAGAGATGTTGGTTGTTGTGCGTATTTTTTTCTTCTAAAGCCGCCTTGCTTTGGATGTAGTAATACTTTAGATTCATAAAATTATTGAAAACAGAGCTAACGCTGCAGAGCAGATTATTGTTTTTGAGGAATAATTCGAGTTTCTTTTGGAATTGAGGTGAGGTGTTTTGTTTATCGGGATCATAGACAATAGCAACGATTGAATTCTCATGTTCACAGGTGATGACATTGCCCAGTACTTTTTTAATTTGATGCAGGTAGGTTTGACTTACCAGCTGATTCGCCGAAGGAAAATTGGTAAAATTAGCGATATAGTAACGGCCGTACAGCGGCCATTTTCTTTTATCAAGATAATGCCGGATAATATTCTCCTAAATCTGATATCCGCTAAGCAGCCGGGCAATATAATATTCTGAGAGCTGCAATGTCTGGGATGTTTCCTGAGCGTTCTCCAAAGCCAGTTCAACGATTTTTTGGATGACTGCAACGATTGAGAGCTGCCCGGGGGTAAAGGGGGTATTCAGATCAATCAAGGCCAGAGTACCGGTAAAACTCTCTTTTACGTAGATGGGGGCAATGAGGTATTTGTTTTTCTTGTCCTTTTCTGAAGCGTAGATAAATGGTTCATGGTCGGATGTACATTTTTCTGACACGTATTTAAAATCAGTTACTGAATAGACCCCTGTGGATGCATGCCCGTCATGAATCACGGGTTCCCAGATCGTTCCTTTATAGTCTTTTAGAAATATACCGACTTTATGAATGAGCACTTGCGAGACATCAAATAGAGCAAAGGGATTAGGCAGCTTCTGCGAAGCAATTTCTAAAATATCTTGCAATGGCTTTTTACGCACAATTGCTAATATCATGTCATTATACCATCTCTCAAAGGTGTCCAAGATGTCTAACAGCATCTCGCAGATCTGCGACATGCTGTTGGCGTTTTTAATCATGATCAAATTCATTTCCTTGCCCTTGATGATTTCCAAGTCGATTTCCCCAAGACATAATACATTGGCTGGAGCCTCAGTATTTAACTTTTGGCGCAGCTGATCGGGAGTAAGCGGATAAAGCGTCATATAGCATATGAATGCTGATATTCACCGTTATCAATACCCTTCTGTGTTAATTTACTGAACTCGGATGCTTAATTTGTCAGGGGATTATTCAATATCAGTATACTGTCAAATATATTCGGATACAACAACGCCAGAATCACATTATTCCGATAGTCCGCAGTCATTCAAAATAAAGAAAAAGAAGGCTTTTGTGCAAATATGACCGAAATGAGCTTGATTAATTCCAAATTTTTGCCCAAAGACAATCAAATATTAATGAGTTATCCTAACCTTGGATTTTAGGATAGGCAGAATAAAATTGAATGGGAGGAATGATCATGCAATTCGGTGCAGACAGCGGCATATGGAAAGGCGCGTTCACGGTGAATATCGGGATGTCCTGGGGGTCAAGCAGTTATTATCCCTATGAATTTACCGGTGCGGCCGATGAGCTGTTAGCAGCTCGGAAAACCGCTTGGATTGGAGTAAATCTTAACGTATCGCCGGTCTATGACATTACAGGTCCGGAAGCAGTCAAGTTTTTGAATTATGTATGTGTAAACAGAGATTATGCCAAATTAAAAGTAGGGGGATCCCGCCACGCGATTATGTGCAATGATAAAGGATTGATGCTTGCAGACGGCGTTATCCTTAAAGCGGATGAAAATCGCTTTCGCACGTACTGGATGGCGCCGGTAATCGACTATTATGTAAAGTCCCTGGGCTACGATGTTCAGGGAGTATATATCCCGGATGAATACTTCTTCCAAATTGACGGGCCCAAGTCTTTGGAAATTTTGGAAAAAGCAACCCAAACAGACCTGCATGATCTGAAGTTCGGACAAAACAAGAAAGTAAAAATTGAAGGTACAGATATGATCGTTTACCGGCTTGGTATGTCCGGAGCTCTTGCTTATGAAGTTCATGGCGCGGCAAAAGATGCGGAGATTGCATATGCGGCAATCAGAAAAACCGGCGAAGAATTTGGCGCAAAAATGCTCGGCACGAAGAATTACTGTGTCAATCACACCCAGGCTGGATACCCCAATCAGCATATCCATTATCAATATCCATATTTCAGCAGCGGGGAAGGGTTGGCTAACTTCCCGGGTATGGAACAGATGAGACATACCTATGTGGGCAGCTGCGCCGATAATGAAGAAAACTATTTTGTAACGCCTTTCGATGTAGGTTGGGGGTACTTGATTAATTTTGATCATGATTTCATCGGCAAGGAAGCGCTGCAAAAGCTGGCTGAGAATCCGCCTCGCGTACCTGTAACCTTGGAATGGGATGCGGATGATGTCGCTGATATTTACGCCTCTCAATTCAGAGGTCAAGGAACACAGCCCTATGAACGGATAGATTCACCGATGGATTGGGGCGAGCCATGGCATGTTTTGTTGGGTCCGAATCCGCTTCGCAATGACAAAGTATTGGTTGATGGAAAGTTCATTGGTGTTTCTGCAGGACGTATCAATGATTATTATCATCAGAGAGTTATCTCGCTTGGATTTATTGACAAGGAATACGCAATGAAAGGCAACGATGTTATCATTATCTGGGGTACTCCCGGTAAACCCCAGAAAGAAGTCCGTGCCAAAATCGCCAGGTTTCCGTATTACGATGGAGAGTACAGGAATGAAACCTTTGATGTGGAAAAAATCCCTCATCCGAAGTTTTGATTTAAGCAGAAGTGACCATGTTTTGCTATTGAGGGCTTACACCAAATAGCTGTAACCATGTACCCGGCTATAAATGGCCTTAGTGCCGTCTTTTGCCGGGTACTTTTATTTAAAAGGACATGGTTTTTCAGGCGAAGCTAGTTAGACTTGGGATTGTGTAATATTGTGTAATCTAGGAAGATGTGTAATAATATTGAAGATGTGTAATAATATTAATGATTAATTAAAGAATTTTACTGAAATATGCGCTTATAATGGAAGAGGCATATGGGAGGTAGGTATGAATCTGAATATGCACATCATTTTAGATGAATTGAAAACGTTGCAGCCGCTTTCCCATATTAATGATTCCATTGCTTTAAACCTGAAACAAGTAAAGCTGATGAATAGGGATTTTAGCGGACTTTCAAACGACTACTTGTATGTGACTGATGCAGAACTGCTAACCGTAAATCTTAGAGAAGCTGCTAACCAGAATATTATTTGCTGCGGTGATCTAGAGTCAACAAAGATTTGGGATGCTGACTTTAATTTAATTGTTATTAGGCAGAAAATTGATATTGGCGGTCTTTTGAATAAAATACAGGATATCTTTTTGAAATATCAGATGTGGGATCAGGAGATGCTGCATGCAACTGTCAAAAATGAACCTCTCCAAAAAATATTTAATATCGGTACAGCATTGCTTGATAATCCGGTTGCTGCATTTGACGCTTCGATGGGGTTTATTATGAAGGGAGGGGAACTGCCGGACAATTACAAGGGTACCATATGGGAAGATGTTCTAAATTATGGTTATCCTCGGATTGAAGTGCTTACACCCAAAAAGCAAAAAGAAATGTTTAAGTTTAGCAAACAATACGAGCCCTATTTGTTTAAACAAAGAGATTCTGATAAACATAACCAGTTAATCGCAAATTTATTTGTGAATAATAGAATAATTGGCTTCCTAGGTTCTATTGATATCGTCAAACCTTTTACAATGGGTCAGGTGTCTATCTTTTCTCACCTAAAAACAGTCATGGAAACAGTGATTGCAAACAGTCGAGAAATCAGTTCTCTTTCTATGCTGGATGATGTTTATTTCATAGATCGACTGCTTAAGGGATTGAATACGGATGAAAAGATTATTTCATTTCACCTTAACAAAATCAGATGGAAGATAGAGGATAATTATTATATCATACACTTTTCTTCATCTGTGGTTGACTTTAGTGACGAGACGGAACAAAAAACATATATATTTAGAATAAAAAAAGTTTTAAACAATGCTTTGACCATCTGTTATGAAAACGCAATTGTTTCCATTGTCAGAGCCGCAGACTATTCTTTTCATGATTTAAGATTTAGAAAGCACTTTGATGAATTGCTCCAGAAGATAAATTTAAAATGCGGCATCAGTATGAACTTCAATAATTTTATGGATTTAAAATATTACTATATACAATCAAAAGAGGCATTATCTCAAGGCCTAAATAAGGGCGTCGAAGATTTCAGATTTCATTACGAGGATTTTATAATAGACCATGTAATCCAAGCACTGGATAATTCCGCAAGTCTAAAAAGCATCTGTCATCCGGAAATAATAAAGTTAAAAAAATATGATCGTGAAAACAACACAGACTATACCCGTTGTCTCTACATATATCTCTTAAACGGGCAAAACATTGTATCAACAGCCCAAAGCTTATACATTCACAGAAACACGCTATCTTACCGTCTGCGAAGGATTCAGGATCTGATCAATCTAAGTCTTAATAATGAAAAAGAATTATTTCACGTTATGTTTTCCTGTCTGGTGGTTGAATACTTATAAGATCATAATGTAACTTACAAAACACTTAATTGAATTTAACGTAAAAAAGCGGGCCGCAACCCGTTTTTTTGATTAATACCAGCATGTGCAGAATCTACCGAAAAAGGGTGTTGTTTTCTCATGTTCTGCTCAAATACAAATGATTAGAGTAATGCTAAAATAGCGTTGCAATGAACTGTGGTGTCAAACGCCAAAAAATCAGGAAATTTTTAAATTATATCGGGGGGAAAAAGATATGGCGAATAAAGAAACACTGCTGCGGTATAACCCAGCGATACCGTTTCACGGTGACGCACCGTTGTTACAATCCTTGATGGCCGATGTCGGTCCCTATGAATATACCGGCTGGCGTGATGAAACAATGGCATGGAAAGAGACGGCATATTTAGGTACCTCGCTTAATCCTACCCCAACGCTTAGGATTCAAGGGCCTGATGTTATGAAGTTGTTATCGGAACACTTTGTAAATGGTTTCGCTAACTTCTCTGTCGGAAAGACAAAGCATGGCATTATGGTTAACAAAGACGGCTTGATAATGATGGACGGCGTAATCCTGCGTACAGCGGAAGATGAGATATTTACCTACTGGCTGTCTCCTTATCTGGATTATTGCTTTGAAAAAGGCAATTATGATGCGGTATGTGAGAATCTTACGTGCAAAGTATTCCTTTACCAGATTGCAGGTCCTAAATCCCTAGAAATTCTGGAAGAAGCATCCGGTGATAACCTTCATGACATAAAATTCCTCAGTCATCGCATGTCGAAAATCTCCGGGCATGATGTGCGCATCCTTCGTCTCGGTATGGCAGGTACTTTAGCCTATGAAGTCCATGGGCCCATTGAAAACGCGCATGATGTTTACAATGCGATCTGGGACGCGGGTAAACCCTTAGGCATGCGCAAACTCGGCTCCCGAGCTTATATGATGAATCACACGGAAGACGGTTTCCCGCAAGCTTACTATCATTTTCCTTATGCCTGGGCCACAGATCCAGGGTTTAATGAATACCTGGCAAAATATCCTTTCATGGTGGCACCTGGCGGCATAAGCCCTATGACCATTTTCGAGGGGAGCATGGAACCTGTCCCAGAGCTGCTTTATCGAAATCTTGAAGATCTTGGATGGGATAATGTCATCAAATTCGACCATGACTTTGTAGGCCGCGCAGCCTGTGAAAAAATGGTTGCCAACCCCAAGCGGAAAATGGTTACGCTTGAATGGAATAAAGAAGATATTATTGATGTTTACCGGTCACAGTTTGAACCCGGAGAGCCCTATAAACATATGGACGCTACTAACGATTTTTTTGCACTGACTTTCCATACGGATAAAGTCCTCAATGCAAAAGGTGAGCAAATTGGCCTGAGTTCCGGCAGGTCGTTAAGTTACAACTATCGGACGATGATCTCGCTCTGTACGATAAATCGGGAATATGGCGAGCTGGGAACCGAAGTATTTGTTCTTTGGGGAAAGCCAGGATCTAGGCAGAAAAAAATTCGTGCTGTCGTATCGCGGTTCCCATTCCTGCAAGAAAACCGTAATGAGCATGTGGATGTCAGTAAAATCCCTTATAAAGGGAATAGGGTTGATTAAATGTTAGGGCGGTAATGATTTAACAAGCTCATTACTGCCCATAATCGCTTCCTCATTTAAAAAAATAAAAGGGGGGAATTGTTATGACAAAACAAAT
The DNA here is from genome assembly GCA_012520405.1 of Peptococcaceae bacterium. Lineage (GTDB taxonomy): Bacteria > Bacillota > Desulfitobacteriia > Desulfitobacteriales > Syntrophobotulaceae > JAAYMU01. Next base: position 3,393 of record JAAYOJ010000004.1, on the reverse strand, counting down.
CAGCAGGAATTTACTGAAACGGGAGTGTCGCAAAACTACTTTTTTGAAGTAGTTACAGCGGCGCTCTCTCTTCTTTTAAGCGAAATTTGTGGATTGCTTTATCAGCGCTATGTTAATTGTTTGAATCTGCACTAATTTTGGGTACAACAAAATAAGCCTATGTCTGTAAGCTGTTTTCAAACTAAAATCTAAGCAGTTTTTATTTGATGAAGGGGCTTCCCAATCCGTCCGTTTTGTATTTTACTATGGAGCTTATTTACGTTATAGCCTAGACATAAGAGCATAAACTCGGTCTTTACATTATGCTTGCCTCGCGTCAGAAATCTATTAAAGCCATAGTCGTTTTTTAAAACCCCAAAGGCTCCTTCAACCTGAATTGAACGGTTAATCCTGAGCAATATTCTCTCTTTAGTTGTTATGTTCTCATAAGATTTCTGCCGTTTCTCTACAAAGGTTTTCGATACCTGCATTCTTCGATTTCCTCTGGCTTTGGTACAGCGGCTTTTATAGGAGCAATCACTGCAGTCTTCACATTCATAGATGGTTATTTCTGACCCATAGCCTGTTGCTGAGGTTCGATGGCTGATTCCAACAACTCTTAGCTGCTTACCGTTGTGGCAAGTATATTCGTCCGTTTCTGGATTGTAGAGCATATTTTCCCGTTTACTTATGTCTCTCTTAAAACTCCGCTTTTTCCATTGTTCATAGGTTTGGGGCTTTATGTAGTAGGTCTGATCCTGCTTTTCCAGGTAAAGATAATTTTCTTCACTCTCATAACCGGAATCCGCGGTTACGTTCTTATAACGCGCCTTTAACCGATACTCCATCTCTTTTAAAAGTGGGATTAGGGTAGCTTGGTCGCTTCGATCTTGGAAAATTCCTACTCCGGTAATGTACTCACTTTCTACCCCAATCTGCACGTTGTAAGCAGGCTTTAACTGAGCGTTACGCATATGGTCATCTTTCATATGCATGAAGGTGGCATCCGGATCTGTCTTGGAATAGCTGTTTCTTCCTTTAAACAACCGGTTATGAGCATTGTATTTTTCCTGGCGAGCATAGAATTCTTGTAACGCTTCGGTAAACTTTTGCAGCTTTGGTTTCTTTTTGCCGATTCCTTGAACAAACACAATTTGCTCTTGCTGCTGCTTGTCTTTTAGGTAAGCCAAAACGTTGTTGATGTCATGGAGTAGGGTTTCTTTCGATACTTTAAAGTCCATCTCATAGAAGGCGTTTATTTCCGCTATGCACGCCTGAATCTTCTCATACATCTTGGCTTCATTTTTGTTCACAGCCTTTCTCCAGACAAAGGTATAACGGTTGGCATTTGCTTCAATTTTTGTCCCGTCAACAAAGAGGTTTTTGAATTCTATCTCTTGGATATTATGTAGGTATTGAACCATCTGATAGAAAAGATCGTCGATACATTCCTGGAGATAGTCCTTGCGAAAGCGAGCAATGGTGCTGTGATCGGGAGCTTTCTGGCCTTCCAGCAACCACATAAAGTTAATATCTCTTTTGCAGGCAGATTCTATCTTCCGGCTGGAATAGATATTGTTCATGTAGGCATAGGTCAATACTTTGAAGAGGACTTTGGGTTCGACTGCAGGTTTTCTTCCCGTAGAAGAGTAGGCCTTGTAAAGTGCTTCGTAATTTAATCCCTCCAGTATGTGGCTTAGCAGTCGGACTGAATCATCCTCAGGTATTAACATTTCAAGATTAAAAGGCAGAACGAGTTGATAGTTGCCACCTAATTGGGTATAATTCTTAGTGTATAATTTAGTTTGTAGCATAACTCAATTATACACCAACTGTGAATCTCTCGGGGTTCACAGTTTTTATTTTGCGTAAAAGAAAGGGCCATTGCTCACGAACATTTGATTTCGTTTTGCAACGGCCCCTTTTTTATATCTCGAAATATGCTCTCAGCACATCGTTGAGATTGTTTTTCAAAGTGTTATCGCTTATCAGTCCGCATTGTTTTCCAATCCTGGCTTTGGTGATTGTTCGGATCTGATGTGCCATCGCCACAGAGTCTTGCGGGAGACCGGATAAATCTTTCGGAATAAAAGCTTCAGTCGGATAGATCCGGCTGCCGGTTTTATAAGAAGAAAGGGGTAATACCGTGATGACGGGAAGTATCTCATTCACGATGTCATTGGATACCACCAGACACGGTCTCGTTCCGGCTTGCTCGTGCCCTGACACAGGATTAAGAGCAGTCCAGTATATATTCCACTTTTTTACCACTCCGGAGTCATCTCCTCTGCTTCTTGATCCAAAAGCTCAAAATCTTGTTCGCTTTCAGTGCTGCGTTTGATAAACGCTTCATCCTCAACAGCTTCCATCAAGTCTTTCTTATACATTTCCTTTTTGAGTTTGACGATATAATCTTCCACAGCCTCTCGGACCCCCGCGTTTACTGAGGCTATTATTTTCCTGTCGGCCAGTTCTTTTAACTGATCAAGGTCGTCAGCGGGAATGACAACTGTATATTTCTTGCTGTTATTGACGGACTTTATTCCAGGCATATAAACCCTCCTTTGACGTATATAATATGATTATATTATCTGCTGGTATTATATGCAATCCTATCAGGATTTACTTCATTAAGTTGTTACACTCCGCATTTTCATGGTATAATATGGATAGGTCTGTTTAAGGACCGCAGAAAGGGTAAAAGTATATGGGTAAAGATAGGCAATCCATCTTAGTATCCGGGGGAGCCGGCTACATCGGCAGTCATACCGTGCAGGCCCTGACTGCGCGGGGCTGGCCGGTTGTGGTGTTAGACAGCCTGGTTACCGGTCACCGGCAGGCGGTTGCGCCCGGAGCGGTCTTCTATGAAGGGGATATCAGCAATCAGGAACTGGTGGGCCGGATCGTGCGGGAACATAAGATCGATGCGGTGATTCATTTTGCGGCCAGAAGCCTGGTGGGAGAATCCATGCAGCGGCCGGACCTTTACTTTATCGAGAATACCGCCAAGACCAATCTCTTCCTTTCCGCCCTTTTGCAGCAGGGTGTTGAGAAAGTCGTCTTTTCCTCCACGGCGGCCGTCTACGGGCTGCCTGAGCAGGTGCCGATTCCGGAACAATCCAGAACTCAGCCCATCAATCCTTACGGGGCATCCAAACTCATGATCGAGCAATCCTTATCCTGGCTGGGGCAAGCATACGGCCTGAGGTGGATTGCCCTCAGATATTTCAATGCCGCCGGGGCGGCCTTGGACGGCGGGATTGGGGAGGATCATGCTCCGGAAACCCATTTGATCCCCTTAATCCTGCAGACGGCTTTGGGCCGGCGCGAGGCCGTATCGATTTTCGGCACAGACTATCCGACCCCGGACGGAACCTGCATTCGTGACTATATTCACGTCCTGGACTTGGCGGA
>JAAYOJ010000215.1 GCA_012520405.1 Peptococcaceae bacterium | reverse complement strand
GGAAAAATAGTGTTATTCATATCCAGCCTACCTTATAAATGCCCACCAGGGCCTTATGAAATTATGCTGCTTATTGATCAATATTTCCGGCAAAGGGGGATACGCCATAAAGTAAAACTTACGGTAGTTACCCCGGAAAAATCTCCGGAATCTCTGGCAGGGCCTAAGATAAGCCAAAAATTAAGAAAGATGCTCTTGGACAGGGATATTGAATTAATTACCGAAGCCAAAATCTTGGCTGTGGAGAAAAATGCTCTTATCTTAGATCACGATGCTAAAATCCCGGCTGATTTGCTGTTAGGTATTGCTTCTCATTGGACGCCGCAGGCCATTCGCAATACGGATTTAGTGGATAAGAATGGCTTTATTAAAGTTGATCCCTTTACCCTGGAAACAAAGTATAAAGGAGTATACGCGATTGGCGATGCTGCTGCAATCAAAACCCCGGTTATGGGGGCTTACGCTCCCAAAGCAGGGATATTTGCCCATATGCAGGCTAAAGTGGTAGCCCGGAATATAGCCAGCATGGCTCAGGGGGATAAACCCGAATCCTATTATGACGGCAAAGGTTTTTGTATTGTAAATACCGGATTCGGCAAAGGCTGTTATACTTCCGTTCATTATTATAAAAAACCACCTACTTTTTCTTTCATAAGGCCAACAAAAGTTGCTTATCTGGTTAAAACAGGTTTTGAAAAGTATTGGCTGAACAATTGGTTTTGACTTTATAGTCTAAAATATAAAGTTTAGGATGAAATTATTGCGTATTTTCCCGCACTATGGTAATATGTTTTAGTGTTGAAAAAACGGATGTTCCTCTGGCTCGGTTAAGCCTTGTGGGTCATTTTTGACGGATTTAGTATAAAACTAGGTTAGGAGTTACGAACATCTAGGCAAGGAAGGGGGGAATAAATCGATGGATTATATTAAGCTTATAGAAGAACAACAAATGAAAACCGATATTCCTTCATTCCGTCCCGGTGATACAGTTAAGGTACATGTTAAGATTGTTGAAGGTTCACGGGAACGTATTCAGGTTTTTGAAGGCTTAGTAATTAGAAGGAAAGGTGACGGTTTAAGAGAGACTTTTACCGTACGCCGTGTTTCCAGTGGAGTTAGTGTGGAAAGAACATTTCCTCTTCACTCTCCAAGAATTGATAAAATCGAAGTAGTTCGCAAAGGTATTGTACGCAGAGCTAAACTGTACTATATTCGTAACCGTTATGGTAAGGCAGCTCGTATTCGTGAGCGCCGCTAGAGCAAGAAATCCTTATAGCAAATTTATTAGCAAAGAGAGCTGGAGATATTCCGGCTCTTTTTTAAGAGAAACAGCTTTATCCTATGTTTTGTTGGAGGCTACAGATTGAATATTCAATGGTATCCCGGTCATATGACCAAAACAAAAAGAAAATTAGAAGAACAGCTACGTTGGGTGGATGTGGTGCTGGAGCTTGGTGATGCCCGTCTGCCTTTAAGCAGTAGGAATCCACTTCTTAAGGATCTTCTGGGGAAAAAGCCGCGGCTTCTTCTTTTGAATAAAGCCGATTTGGCAGATAGCAACAAAACCAAGCCTTGGCTTGATGAATTGGGCAAAGAAAGCCCGGTTCTGGCTATAAGCGCTCTAAGAGGGAGTGGAATAAAGAAGATTACAGATACCCTGGAAAGTATAATGGCTGACAAAAGGAGAACAATGGCTGCCCGGGGAGTTCGAGCCAGACCGATAAGAGCAATGGTGGTTGGTATTCCCAATATAGGCAAATCCTCACTGATTAACCGACTTACCGGGGGTTCCCAAGCCAAGACAGGTAATAAACCGGGAGTAACTCGAGGAAACCAATGGATTAGAATTAATCCCAAATTAGAACTTCTTGATACGCCGGGGATGCTTTGGCCTAAATTCGATGATCCGGAAGTCGGCAAAAAACTGGCGGCAACCGGTGCGGTAAAGGATGAAGTGTTCGATCAGGAGGAATTAGCGATTTGGTTGCTACAGTGGTTAAAGCAAAATTATCCCCAAGAGCTTATGGGTTTTTATAACCTGCAAGAAGAAGAGCTTAATTTAGAAGGCATTGGGCAAAAAAGAGGATGCCTTATAAGCGGTGGTAAAATCGATACCTTAAAGGCAGCCCAAATTTTGCTGCGCGAATTTCGCGAAGGGAAGGTTGCCAAGGTAGTAATGGATTAGCAAGGTGAGGGTACATAAATGCATGAGGAACAGAGAAAAGAGAATTTTATGCGCTTGGAAAGAGAATTACAGGCTAAAGGATACAAATTGGTTGCCGGGGTGGATGAAGCAGGACGAGGGCCGCTGGCCGGCCCAGTCACAGCTGCGGCCTGCATTCTTCCCGAGGATTTTGATCTTCCGGGACTTGATGATTCCAAAAAACTTACGGAGAAAAAAAGAGAATATCTTGCAGACCTGATTAAAGAGCAGGCTGTGGCCTACTGCGTGGCCAGTGCCAGCCACTTGGAGATTGATAGGCTTAATATTCTTAACGCCTCCAAACTAGCCATGAAACGAGCTTTAGCAGGTCTTAGCGTGGCGCCGAATTATGCTCTTATTGATGGCCGGGATAAACTGGATATTTCTTTGGAGCACAAAGCTGTTATTGGGGGGGACAGGTTATGTGCCTGTATCGCCGCTGCTTCTATTCTGGCTAAAGTTAATAGAGACCGGTATATGTGCGAACTACATGAACTTTACCCGGTCTATGATTTTAATCGCCATAAAGGCTATCCTACCCGATCCCACTTTGAGGCTCTGGAAAAGTACGGCCCCTGTCCTGTTCACCGCCGTTCTTTTTCTCCTGTTAAGGAGATGACCGCTATTTAAAAAGTAAAGAGAGGCTTAATTATGTTGGAACAAAGATTAGTAGAAGCCTTTACCCGCTTAGGGTTTGATGAATACAAAAAAATATCTACCGAGGATATCATTTTTTCCCAGGATGTATTTGAGCAGTGTGCTCGAAATACATGTGGGAATTTTGGCCGGAATTACGGCTGTCCCCCTTTGTCCGGTAGCCAAGAAGAAAGGAAAGCCCGAGTTCTTGGTTATCAAAATGCTTTTCTAATTTCCAAAATCATGTCTATAGTTTCCAGGAAGGAAATGGAAAAATCTATGTCGGATTTAGACCGCATCCACCGGGAACTAAGGCGCGAGTTTAAGCATGACGATGTGCTAATCATGGGGGCCGGACCATGTACAGTATGTGAGAAATGTGCTGCTCTGGAAAACAAGCCCTGCCGTTTTCCGGAAAAAATTCAATATTCCTTGGAAGGCAGCGGTATAGATGTTGTCCGCCTGTCCCGAGATCAGGGTATGACTTACAATGCCGGAGGAGGCCGCGTAGGTTTTTTCACTTTAGTTCTTTATTAAGCTTTAGTTTGAGCAAACCGGATCCATTTTAGCTTTTGCTTCCCTCTTTTCATATACTATTACGTACTATTACGATGTGATTAGTGGAAAAGGGGGAAATATCTAATGCAGATACATATTGTTAAACCTGGGGACAGTCTCTGGCAGATTGCCCAGAATTACGGCCTAACCTTCCAACAGATGCTGGATGCTAATAAGCTTACCTTTCCCGGAAGGCTTGTTAGCGGGCAAGCTTTGCTCGTTCCAACTAAGGGTCAGGTTTATACGGTGCGGGCCGGAGACAGCTTATGGACTATAAGCCGGCGTTACGGAATCTCAGTAGCGGATATTGTGCGCTTGAATAATATTCAGAATCCGGACAGAATAATGGTGGGTCAACGCTTATATCTGCCAAGGTCTCGTACCATGGTGGAAACCAGCGCCTATCTTGATCCCAGAATGACCGGAGCTCGTTCTCCGGCCCTGGTCGACGAAGCCGGCCCATACCTTACGGATCTGGCGGTTTTTACTTATGCGGTAAACAGGGATGGTAGCCTGACAGCGGTTGATGACCAGGCGGTGATTAGTGCAGCTTTGAGAAACAGGGTTGTTCCTGTAATGGTTTTGGCAAATTTCGAAGACGGTACGTTCAGCACAAATCTTGCTACGGCCGTCTTGTCCAGCGAAGAAATCCAGGACAGGGTAATAACTGAAGCGCTGCAAATTATGGACAGCAAAGGATACCGAATTTTAGATTGTGATTTTGAATACCTGGGAAGAGAAAACAGAGAAAGATACAATAATTTTCTTCGTAGGGCCGCTCAGCGGGTCCGAGCCAGAGGGTACTTGCTTTCAGCCGCCTTAGCCCCTAAGACTAGCGGGGACCAAGTAGGTGTGCTCTATGAAGGCCACGATTATTCTGCTGTGGGGCAGATTGTGGATATAGTTTTCTTTATGACTTATGAGTGGGGATGGTCGGGCGGTCCTCCCATGGCCGTATCCCCCCTCCCTCAAGTACGAAGAGTCATGGAATATGCTGTTTCTGTCGTTCCCAAGAATAAAATTATGATGGGAATTCCTCATTATGGTTATGATTGGACCCTGCCTTATGTGCGGGGAGGAAGATGGGCAAGATCTATTACTCCCCAGCAGGCTGTTGATCTGGCCGTCCGTTACGGGGTGAATATACAGTACGATCAAACTTCCCAAGCACCATTCTTTTACTACACAGATGAGCAGGGGCAAAGACATGTGGTTTGGTTTGAGGACGTCAGAAGTATTCAAGCTAAGTTTGATCTGGTTAAAGAACTGGGACTGCGTGGATTTTTCTATTGGGTTTTGCGAGGAGGGTTTACCCCCAATTGGCTCCTGCTGGAGGACAATTTTATAGTGCGCAAGAATATATAGAGAGATCAGATAGCACAGCCCCGGGGATTTATTTAGGTCCCCGGGGCTGTGTTTATTCAAACAAGTTTTTTGCTAAGTCATCAATTTCAGACTTTAGATTTTCGGTTCTTTCCTGGTCAATCTGCCATTCACCATTTACAAACTTAATAGCTGTACCTTCTTTTATTCCTTCCGGAAGTATTTCTTTTTTGATATTTTTCATTTCTCTGTTATCCAATTCTACGACCGCAAATTCGCCTTCAAATCTATCTATTATTCCCTTCATGCTTTACCTCTTACCTCCTTATTGTGGTGGTTTACATTTGGAACATGGTCCTAATCCTTGTTCCTTAGCTTTTTTAAAGCTTATCTCTATTTTACTACGACTAAGGGAGCCACATCCATTAACATGATATTTTTCACCGGTTTTGGTTTTGTAGACAATTATATTTTCATCTCCCGCTGAGGTTGGCGGGGGAGTTTCTGGCTTTGTCTGTGGTGGGGGTGTTGGTGCCGGGCTGGTCTTAGGAGCAGGGGAGGGGGCAGTTGTCTTTGCCGTGATTGGTTGGGTATTAAAAGTTACTTTTGAACCGTTAGAGCTGGCAATTATTGTGCCGTTGATATCTGTTCTAAATATCTTTGCGCCAATATTAGCAAGCCTGGTTAAGATTTCGTCGTGAGGATGGCCGTAATCATTTCCTTTACCGGCCGTTATTACGGCGTAAGCAGGCTTTACTTTATTAAGAAAACTTTGGGAAGTAGAAGTTGAACTGCCGTGATGTCCGACCTTTAGAACCTCCGCTCTAATATTATATCCGGCAGCCAGAATATCGGCCTCGGCATCTTTTTCAGCATCCCCGGTAAAGAGAAATGATGTATTTCCAAAGCTTAAATGGATTACCGCGCTGTTATTATTCAGATCGTCATAAGTTGCAGGAGGTCCGACAAGCTTGGCAGTAACACCCTGGCCGAGGTCAAGATCAACTCCGGCTTTGGCAGCAGTAATTTTTAAACCTTTATTTTTTATTGCTGTTAGAACATCTTTGTAGGTCTGAGTAGTATGCGTTTTAGTAGGCATTACTACCTGTCCGATGTCAAAAGTATTGATAACCGCATCCAAGCCACCAATATGGTCTTCATGGGGATGGGTACCGACCACAATATCCAGTTTTGAAATGCCCTGATTCCTTATATATGAAATAACGAGGTTATCGTCACCGTTGTTTCCAGCGTCAATTAGCATAGTCTTTCCTGATGGAGCTTGAATAAGAATACTATCTGCTTGGCCTACATCCAAGAAATGAACTTTTAATTGACCTGAAGCCGGGTTAGAAACCGGGGCAGCTGCAGGTGGTGAATTGATATCTGATGGTTCAGAAGAATTTATTTCCTCGTTACCAGCAGTAGGCTCTTGTTCTGCGTCATTGCCTTGAGTCTGAGCAATACCCGGGGTATCAGTAGGAGGTTCTGGTTGGCTTGGTTCTGCGCCGGCAACAGCTACTTGAATCATGAAGATGAATGCAAATATAACGGTTAGAGCAGTACGTGGTATTTTGGTAAACTTCTTATACTTCCACATCAGAAATATACCGACCGGAGCGAAAAATATAAGTGTTAACCACATAAACCACTGTTTTTGAAAAAATTTAGTGTGTTTTGTTTCTTCAGACATTACTTTACCCTCCAAGATGTTTTGTTAAGATGCTTTGTTATTTTTATCATCAATCATCAGATGAGTTTCTGTCAAATTGAAAAATTTTCAAATAAATCATGTAGTAGCTGGGATGAAAAGTATTATAATTCACTTGGAGGGGGTGTCTCTCTTTTCAGACACTAGTATGATGTGCTTATATGATGTCTTTAGTGAAAAATAGGGAACATAGTGGCTATTGCTAAAAGAAATGGGGGAAAAAGAAAAACTTGAACTATAAGGGCCTAAGTAAAAGAGAATTAGGAAAGCTCGGTGAAAACCTGGCTGTAGAGCATTTGCAGCGAGAAGGCCTAAAGATTATTGCCCGCAATTATCGCTGCCCGAAGGGAGAAATGGATATTATAGCCCGGGACGGGGATTGTTTTGTCTTTGTGGAGGTCAGGACCAGAAGCTCTTCTTACAGAGGAAGGGCTGAGGAAAGTATAGTTTTTCACAAGCTGCAAAGACTTAAAGCAATAGCCATGTTTTATTTACTGGAGCGGAACATACAGATATGGCCTTCTCTAAGGTTTGATGTGGTGGCCATAAATATCTCTGCTGAAGAACCCCAAATCAACTGGCTTAAGAATATTGTTTAAGGCGAGGCTCAAGTTACCTTAAGGAAAGATAGTAAAGTATAGCAAATATAATAAAGAAGGAAGTTAATAAGTTAGGGGAAATAGGAGGAAGTGCATAAGAATAGGGAAATAGGAGGGAAAAGGCAAAATACAGTAGTATTATGGAAAAAATAGGCAGGTATAGATAAGCTTTAGGTCGAATTCTCTACTTAGAGGTGAGAATCTATGTATGCATCTGTACGCGGGATGGCTGTAGAGGGATTAACACCCCGGCCGGTTACGGTTGAGGTGGATATTGCTAACGGGCTTCCCGATTTTATTATTGTCGGCCTGGCCGGGATTGAAGTTAAAGAGGCTAAAAACAGAGTAAGATCGGCCTTGAAAAATTCCGGTTATCAATTTCCCTTGCAGCGTATTACGGTCAACCTTGCACCGGCAGACTTAAGGAAGGAAGGTTCAGGCCTGGATTTGTCTATAGCCATAGGAATACTGGCTGCTATGCAGGAATTGGAAGCTTCTGTTCTTCAAAAATATGTTTTTATCGGTGAGTTGTCCTTAGAGGGCGTTTTGCGCCCGATTCCGGGAGTGTTGTCCATGGCTGTAGGGGCTAGAAACTGCTGCCCGCAACAAACATTAGTTGTACCTGCCGAGAACTTAGCGGAAGCCAGATTAGTGCCGGAACTTAAGAGTGAAGGCGCTGTTAATTTATCGGAGCTGGTAAAAATTCTTAACAAGCAAGCAAGTTTTTCAGTATTTCCAAATGCTCAGCGAATAAAGAAGCGGAATCAAGCATTACCTGACTGGTCTGATATTCGGGGGCAAGAGCAGGCCAAAAGGGCTTTGGAAATTGCGGCTGCCGGCGGCCATAACCTTTTAATGATTGGCCCCCCAGGTTCAGGTAAAACAATGCTGGCTAAGGCCTTTGCCGGAATTTTGCCGCCTCTTACACCGGAGGAGAGCTTGGAAGTCACCCAACTTTATAGCTTAGCGGGTCTGTTAGAGGAACAAGGACAATTAATAACGGAGCGGCCCTTTCGCGCTCCTCATCATTGTGCTACACCGGCTGGAATTATTGGCGGTGGGCAGAAACTTCGCCCCGGAGAATTGAGTCTGGCAAATCACGGCGTTCTTTTTCTGGACGAGCTGCCCGAATTTTCCAGGGAAGTAAGAGAAGCTCTGCGTCAGCCCCTTGAAGATAGAAAACTGTCCTTGATACGTTTAAGGGAAAGAGTGGAGTTTCCTGCTAAGGTATCTCTTGTTGCAGCAATGAACCCCTGTCCCTGCGGTTTCTATGGGGACTCCAAACAGCAGTGTAGTTGTACCCCGCTGCAAATTAGCAATTACCGGGGAAAGGTTTCCGGGCCGTTATTGGATCGTTTTGATATCCAGCTCGAAGTGCCGAGACTTAGTTATGAAGAACTGCAACTGCCAAAGCATACTGAAAATTCCCAAACGGTTCAGCAGAGGGTTCTGGAGGCCAGACAAAAGCAATGGCTGAGATTTAGGTCCAGTAAAACAAATGCCGAGATGACGGGTCGAGAAACAAAAGAAATCTGCAAGCTGGATCAAGAGGGGGAAAGCCTGCTGAAAAGAGTATTCGATAAGGGTTATTTTAGTGCCCGGGCCTATGATCGAATATTGAGGGTAGCAAGAACAATAGCGGATATGGCTGGTTCGGAAAACATTTTAACCGGCCATCTGGCGGAAGCCCTGCAATATCGGGCCCTGGACAGGGAAAATTATACCTACTAGCAAGTTTTTTTAAAAAGGCAACTGCTGCTCTATCCACCAAACAATGTTCATAGCTTCCTGATTATGTTGCAAACCATCATACCAGGGTAAGCCTGGTATTGGATCTTCATTGAAATAACGGGCTTTGTAGATAATTTCAGGGCGATATTCATAGTGCATAATATCAAAATTGCCCCATTTTCCTCCCCAGATAAAGCCATATTTCTCAAATGTTTGGACTATGACTTGAGGATAATTTTCAAGTCTTTTTTGTCCCTGTTCCCTGGTGGACCACCGCCAGTAATCGTATTTATTGCTGTGCAGGTCTATACCAATGCCAAAAGCGTGGGTACTCAAGCGGTTGGTGCCGCCTATGAGGCGGTAATAGTAAGTTCCGTTGCAGGGAAAGGCGGCATTGTAGATCTTGTAATCCTTACGGGCCAGGGGGAGTAGTTCTTTCATCACCCCTTCCAAGGAAGCAGCAGCTTGATTATTTTTATTGAAGTCCACAAATTTATAACCAATACTTACTTTAACTAAATTGTTTTCAATCTGCTTCCTATTCGCTCCGTAAACTTCTTTAAGCAAAGTGTAGATCCGGGCGCAGCCTGGATTATAATATTCCGGCAAAAGCTCTTCCAGATCGGAAAGCGGATAAATCTGTTCCAGCATATCCTGGATATCGGGATTTCCTGATCTTTGCCAGACATTTTTTTCTTTAAAGTCGTCGTAAATAATTTTTTGGCCTGACTTTAATTCAACATAAACCTTTCCCCCTTCGCTAACTTCCAGTTTTTTAATATAATCCGGGTAAGCTAACATCAAACATAAAATATCTCTTTTTAAAGTGGCCTGATATATTTCATCTTCTGATTTAGCACTGGCTTTTTTCGCTATATTGTAATTTGCCAGCCCGAAATTACAGACTGCAGCTAAAAGCGCCAATATCAAAATAAAGGCTATTTTTTTTCTCAGTTTCACGAAAATTCATCCCTCCTTTATTTCAAATTTATGGATACTATTCTGAAATTATTAGAATTATTATTAAAATATTTGTTCCGTATAAAAAATCTTCTTGATTTTCTATGATATATAAAATATCATATGAATGAATGCTCAAGTGTTCAGATGTTTAATAACAGTATAATCCATAAAACATAGTTAGATAAGATATGAAAGGAATAGATTTTGGATGAATAATTCAGAAGGAATAAAATGCGATTGCCAAGTTATCCATGAAGAGGTTGTTTTTAAGGTCCGGAAGAAGATGCCCAAGGAAGAAAGCCTAAACCAGTTGGCAGATTTATTTAAAGTATTCGGAGATAGCACTAGAATTAGAATTTTATGGGCTCTGTCCGAGGCAGAGATGTGTGTTTGCGATTTGGCCTTTCTTTTAAACATGACCCAGTCAGCAATTTCTCACCAACTGCGGTTACTTAAACAGGCCAGGTTGGTCAAAAACAGAAAAGAAGGCAAAATGGTGTTTTATACTCTTAAGGATGCTCATGTTAAACGTATTTTCAAACAAGGGATGATTCATAGCGAGGAAAAAAAAGAAAAGGAGCAAGACTATGAGAAACGGGAGAAAAGAAACAATAGTATTAAAACTTGAGGGTTTAGACTGCGCCAATTGCGCTGTTAAAATAGAACAGGAAATAAGAAAGTTAAATGGCGTAACTTCTGCAAGAGTTGATTTTACTTCCGCCAAGGTTATTATGGAGGGGCAAGATAAGCCTAGTTTAGATCAGGCTTTAAACCGGCTGCCTGAAATCATGAATTCCATAGAAGGTGGGATTAAAATTGTTGATCCGCTGAATAAGCTAGAAGGGTTTGCTTTAAAAGACGCCATAAATTTTAAACAAGAGTTAAATGTAATTGTGGGATTTATTTTATTCCTTGCCGCCTTGTTTTTTCGACCTACAGGACATCTTGAACTGATTTTATTTTTGGCCAGTTATTTTCTTATCGGCTGGGATATAATTACCAAGGCTTTGCGACTTACTATGAGCGGCCGTTTTTTTGATGAAAATTTTCTGATGTTTATTGCTACGGCGGGAGCTATAGCTATCCGGGAATTTCCTGAAGCTGTAGTGGTCATGTTATTATTCAAAATCGGGGAGCTGCTGCAGGGAGCTGCTGTCCAGCGCTCTCGCCGGGCTATTAGTAACTTAATGCACATTAGGCCTGATTATGCTAGTCTGTTGGAGGATAGCGGCGAAACAAGAAGAGTTGCTCCGGAGGAGGTTCAAGTTGGGCAAGCTATCCTGGTCCAACCCGGGAAAAAAATACCCCTGGACGGCATAGTGCTGGTGGGGACTTCGAACGTGGATACTTCAGCATTGACAGGGGAGTTTAGGCCTAGAAGGGTAGAGGTCGGTTCGAGTGTTTTGGCCGGTTTTATCAACCAAGGCGGTTTGTTAACAGTTAAAACTACCAAAAGTTATGCCCAATCTACGGCAGCCCGTATCCTGGATATGGTTGAGCACGCTGCCGCTAAGAAAGCTCCGGCCGAAAATTTCATCACTAAATTTGCCCGTTATTATACGCCCTCGGTTGTTTTGGGTGCTGCCCTGCTCGCCTTGCTTCCACCACTGCTAATACCCGGCGCGGTATTTACCGAGTGGCTCCATCGAGCGCTCATTTTTTTGGTTGCCTCCTGCCCCTGCGCCTTAGTTATATCTATACCTTTAAGTTTTTTCGGAGGTCTGGGCGGGGCCTCGCGTAATGGGATATTAATAAAAGGAAGCAACTATTTAGAGGCTTTGAATAACATGCAAATTTGTGTCTTTGATAAGACCGGGACACTTACGCAAGGAGTTTTTGAGGTGGCGAATATTTCCCCGGTTGAAGGAATAACTGCGGTTGAGTTATTGGAATATGCCGCTTATGCTGAAAAATACTCCAGTCACCCGATAGCTACCTCCATAAGAACAAAGTATGGCAGGGAACTGCAGGCCCGGGAAATACAAGAGTATCAAGAATTTAGCGGCCTAGGGGTTAAGGCTGTATTAGACGGTCAAAAAATTATTGTTGGCAGTTTCCGTTTCCTAAAGGAGGAAAAGATTGAGCTCGAGGAACAAAAGGGGAGCGGTACTTTTGTATATGTTGCTGTTGCCGGTAAATATGCCGGAAATATAACTATTGCCGATAAGGTGAGAGAGGATACTCCTCAGACCATAGAGAAGCTGCGCAAGGTCGGGGTGCAAAAAATTGTTATGTTAACAGGAGATAGCCAGGATGCCGGTTCTATACTCGGAAAGAGGTTAGGATTTGATGAAGTATATGCCGGCTTGCTTCCGGACCAGAAAGTAGAAGTTTTAGAAAGAATAGAGAAACAAAACCCTCGAGCTAAAATTGGCTATGTGGGAGATGGTATTAATGATGCGCCGGTGCTGGCCAGGGCCGACATCGGAATAGCTATGGGAGGCCTGGGTTCAGATGCCGCGATTGAGGCTGCAGATATTGTTTTAATGACCGACGAACCTTCCAAGTTATTGAGTGCATTGCAAATAGCTAAGAAAA
The DNA here is from genome assembly GCA_012520405.1 of Peptococcaceae bacterium. Classification (GTDB taxonomy): domain Bacteria; phylum Bacillota; class Desulfitobacteriia; order Desulfitobacteriales; family Syntrophobotulaceae; genus JAAYMU01. The sequence continues at coordinate 3,034 of JAAYOJ010000215.1, read as the reverse complement.
CCAAGAGGATTGTATGGCAGAATATTTTGCTGGCCTTGGGGATTAAAGCTTTAGTCTTAACATTGGGTGCCCTTGGAGTGGCCACGATGTGGGCAGCGGTGTTTGCCGATGTCGGAGTGACCTTAATTGCAGTGTTTAATGCCCTGAGGGTTATAGCGAGCCCAGTTATAGCGAATTCATAGTCTTTGTTATTATACTATTGAGGGTTGTTTGGGCTTTTCTTTAGTTTTAGTTTTAGCTTTGCTTTTAGCTTTTGTTTCTTTCAGGCTGGCCTGCAATGCTTCCATGAGATCGATAACGTTTCTTGGCGGGATATCCGGAGCGGCTTTGATTTCCTGACCTGCTATTTTTTTACTAATTAGTTCTTGTAAACCTTCTCTATAGTCGTCTTTATATTTTTGCGGGTCAAAAGGTGTTGAGAGATTATCAATGAGTTTGGCAGCAATATCAAGCTCTTTTTCATTAGTTTCTGTTTCTTCCGGGAGTCCCGGAATTTGACTAATAGGTCGAACTTCATCCGGATAGAATAAAGTTTCCAGAACTAAGATATTTTTATATATTCTCAGAACGGCCAGGTTTTGTTTTGTTCTGATCGTGATTTTAGCAATAGCTATTTTACCGGTATCGTTCATAGCCTGTCTTAAGAGATTATAGGCTCTGCTGCCTGTTTCCTGGGGGGCAAGATAGTAAGTTTTATCAAAATAAATAGGATCTATTTCCGAGAGATTGACAAAGTCAAGAATAGCGATAGCTTTATCATCGATTTCAGATTTTACGGCTGTCAAATCTTTTTCGTCTATGATAATAAAATGCCCGGATTCATATTCGTATCCGCGGACGATTTCTGAGTCGTTGATTTCTTTATTACAGGAAGGACATGTCTTTTTATAACGGACCGGGCTATTACATTCTTGGTGAAGGTAACGGAAGCGAATATCCTTTTCTTCGGTGGCAGTAAACATTTTTATGGGTATATTTACTAGACCGAAGCTAATAGAACCTTTCCACATAGTATGCATGCAATAACCTCCTATAAGACAACTGCACTTAAAAGAAACTATGATTTTATTGTTTGTAGGAGAATGTTAGTTAATGCATTGCCAAAATAAAAAACCTTAGCTTGAGCCAAGGTTCTAAATTTTAAGTGCTAGTACTTTAATCAGTAGTGGAATTATTTATGGCGCTTTCTTTGGAAGTAATTTTTTGTAACTCTTCTTCCAGTTTGCTAATTCTGGAATTAAGTTCATTAATAATATCTACCATGGGGTCGGAGAGTTTATTGTGTTCCAGGTCTATGCCTATAGTAGGGTCTCTACGCACTTTGACTCGACCGGGAATACCAACAACAGTACAATTAGGAGGGACATCATGCAACACTACCGATCCAGCTCCGACTTTAGAATTATCACCAATAACTATTGCTCCGAGCACTTGGGCATCGGTGCTAATAACTACATTATTGCCGATAGTGGGATGTCTTTTTCCTTTTTCCTTGCCCGTGCCGCCTAAAGTTACTCCCTGGTAGATTGTAACGTCATCGCCAATTTCCGTTGTTTCCCCAATAACTGTACCATGGCCATGATCAATAAATACTCGGCGACCGATTTTAGCCCCTGGGTGAATCTCAATGCCAGTAAGGAATCTGTTAAGATGAGAAATAATTCGAGCTAAAACAAAACGTTTTTTTTGATAAAGGAAATGAGCCAGGCGGTGCATAATAATACAATGCAAGCCAGGATAGCATAAGAGAACCTCCAGTGTACTTCTGGCAGCGGGATCACGTTCAAAAACAGTCTTAATATCTTCTTTAATATTTTTTAAAAAAGCCATTCTTCATTCCTCAATTATTAATTCTTTAAGTTCTTATTATATGATAATATATGTTCTTTTTAAAGAATTCCTTAACTATTAAAATAAAAAAGGCCAACCTTAAATTAATTATTAATCATAGAAATAGTTAGTCTATTATGAGGGGTATTATTGATGAAGCAGAATTTAATTGGAGCTATTTGTTTAACCTTTGCCGCAAGTATATGGGGCAGTATGTATGTAGTTAGTAAATATGTTTTAGATTATATTCCACCTTTAACCCTTGTATGGGTGCGGTATGTTATAGCATTTGTTGTTTTGTTTGCTTTATTAAAGATATTTGAAGCAAAAAAAAGCAATCATTCAGTTATTACCAAAAAAGATTGGGCCCTGCTAGCATGGATAGGCTTTATAGGTTACTTTGTATCAATTGCTTTCCAATTCATTGGTACAAAATTATCGGATGCCCATACAGGTGCTTTAATTACCTCAGCCACCCCAGCATTTGTTGTTATTTTTGCCAGGTTTATATTAAAAGAAAAACTGACCATAAAAAAGATAATTTCAGTTTTATTAGCAAGCTTTGGTGTTGTTATTGTAATTGGCTGGGATACAAACTTTGGAACTTACTTCTTGGGAAGTATAATCTTGGTGGGAGCTGCAATTACTTGGGCTTTATTGTCAGTCTATGTAAAGGTTGCTTCTAAAGGTCTTTCATCTTTAACAATTACGACTTATGCTGTATTATTTGCCCTTGTTTTTACTACGCCTGCAATGATATGGGAACTTCAATTCAATGAATTATTTTATCAAAACACTTTAATAGTTTTAGGAGTTATATATCTCGGAGTAGTTTCGACTGCAGGGGCATTTTTCCTTTGGAATAAAGGTCTGGAGTTAATGGATGCTGGAATAGGTTCATTATTCTTCTTTTTCCAACCACTTGTAGGCTCTTTTTTAGGATGGCTTTTGTTAAAAGAACATTTAGATTTGAACTTTTTTATTGGCGGTTTCTTAATTATTTTAGGTGTAGTTGTTGTAACCTTACAAAAGAAAAATACCAACTAAGGGGTTTATTAGCTTAAGAAGAGTAATAAAATTGGGGCTGTTGCACTAACAGTTCCATAAAAAAGCAAGAGACGGTGACTGGAAGATTCCAGAAACCGTCTTTTTGCTGTAAAATGTTGTTGATGAAACACAATTTACAACCAGATTATACGTCAGC
>JAAYOJ010000046.1 GCA_012520405.1 Peptococcaceae bacterium | reverse complement strand
TATTCTCATGTGCTCTTTAGGATGATTGTCATTGTATGATTTCAAGGCGAAGAGGCCGATCAGGTTGAGCATCAAGCTACTGTCATTTATGCAGCGTCTTATCAGCTTGGCAAAATCCTTCTTTAGCTCGCCACTGAAACTGTTATTCACCACTGAGAAATCGGAGAAGCGGTATTTACTTTGATAGGAAAGGAAATAGAGAATCCTGTAGATAGCGTAAGCTGGCGCATCCCTGGAGAGCAAGAAATTCAGAGTTTTCCTGAGGCATTTCTTCCGCTTTGGCACGGGGATAAAATATGAGGTAATTGTCTTCGAAATCAGCCAGCAGGCGTGTCTCTCATTATTGGGATCATCACGAATAATGCGGATGAGCCTATTTACTGCATATTGGTCTATTTTGTCCGGCTCTTTGCGAAAAGCTTGATTGATCGAATGCAGATATTCTTTTATGAGGCTGGGCTTGCTCATCACCCTCACCCCTTTCCAAGAATCAAGGCCCGGGTACTCGGTAGGGAAAGGTAAATTCAGATCATTGGCCTTGCTCTCTTTATATACCTGCAAGTCAGAAACTAACTCAGTTTTTGGCGCCTGAGAAGACGCCATGTAATCTATAATGTCATCCAGGTCGAAGTAGGTAAATAGCTTCTCTGAAAGCAGTTTATCAAGGGCTTTCTTGTTGCCTGCAAATTGTGTTTTGGCTCCATTTAGATTCTGTCCAATCTCATAGAGCCGCATTTGCAGTTTTTGCAACGCCGCTTTGATCGTTTGTATCGTTCTGCCAAAAATGCGGATATCATCTACGTATCTGCCGTATGCTATGCCAGGTATGGAACTCATGATATGGTCGATCTCATTGAGTAAAAGATTGGCAAAGACGTGGTTTCCCATGGGGCCAATGCTGATGCCATGAGTCAGTTCTTTTGGCTCTTCACGACCGGAATACACGTATTTCACCCTTAACATCCGTTTGAGTAGAATTGGCAAGGGATCATTTGCGGGGAGGTCAAACTCCCTCATCAGGGCGTTGATCAGATACTTGTGGCTAATGCTGTCGAAAAAGGATGATAAATCTGTTTTCAACAGCAGATTATAGTGCTTCACCGTTTCTGCTTGCCATTCACAGAATTTTGGCCAAGCGTGTTTGGCATAGTCCTCCGTTAGAGATTTGTTCTCTTTGACCTGCTCGCCTCGCCTGTTGCTGAAGCAATTGTCTATCAGCTTGGCTTCCAGCGCGTTTGCGATGGGCACAACTACCGCCATCCTGGCAATATCGTCCTCTATCGCAGGGGTGATAAAATTGCGAAAGACAAAGGCATTCTTCCGCTTCAGGGAACGGAAAGCAACTTTGGTCTCGAAGTTGTGATAATCCAAAAGCCTGTCTCTCACCAACTTGACATACTCATCTTGGTTGGCTCGGCAATGTTCTATCTGGATGGGATTACAGAACATCTCTTTGCTTGCATCATGCAAGGTGAGCTCTACTGCAAGACGGACGTTGGCTTCGGAAGTGACTTGGTCAAAAAGAGTCGGCATTATTAAGCCTCATTTTCGTGAAACCGTATGGTATAAGGAATACGGTATGGAGGGTCGTTCTCTTTGATCATATATTGTAAATGTTACCTTGCATTCAGGATAATTGCTACATCCCCAGAAATACCTCCCTGGGTCTACTCCTCTTTTTGAAAGCCTGATCACCATCGGTGAACCACATTTTGGACAATCTCGCTTCAGAATGTGCTTGCACTCAGGATACATCGTGCACCCCATGAAGGCTTCCCCTTTATGTGGGCCTTTCTTGGCGATTTTCAGGAACATCTTTGAACCACACTTTGGGCATATTTGATGGGACATAATTCCTCCTGTTGTTTATGGCTTATGTTCAATTAGAGTGTGTAGAAGAGAAAAAAGATAGAGAGGAACAAGGCATTTTTAAACACGACACTACTAACAATAACAAAGGGAGTGCCATATGCAAGATCCTCTCGAAGAACAAGTATCTGAAGTGCTGTTGAAATTTTCCGAAGCTCGATTATTGGTGTAAACCCAACAGCATTGCCCATATAGTTGCCTTACACCCTTACCTTACCTTACTCCCCACCTGCCGCCCTTTGGGCCTCCGACCCTGGAAATAGTGCACCGCTTGCCTTCAGCTCCTGAATGTGTCTCTTCACTGTGGAGGTGCTTCTGTTGATGGAGTCCGCCAATTCTTTGTAGGTGATGGCTGGGTTTTGGTTCATTAGGGTCAGAATAATGGTTTTAGGGTCATGTTTAGGATCATTGAGGTCGGCATTAAGGTCATATTCGTGACTTTTAGGGTCATTTATAGGGTCATTCGCCGTTGCTCAACGTTCCTAATCTAT
>JAAYOJ010000132.1 GCA_012520405.1 Peptococcaceae bacterium | reverse complement strand
AGTAGCCTTTGCCCAGGCCTAAGATAAGGGCCAACACCGTAGTATTAACAGAATGTTGAAAAGTGTATTCATCATAACCCATAATATCGGCTAAATTGTTTAAAACATCATAACTATATAGCAAATCGTTAATAATGTTGGAGACGACCGACCTTACTGAATCCGCATCAAAGGAATCACTGTCCCCCGCTTCAAGGGAATCAGTTACGCTACGAATTGTTTTATAAGCACTTTCCCTTGTCTTATCAGAGATTGCCGGATTAAAGACTATATCCTTAAATCGCTCATCTTTAATAAAGAGCATATCAATTCCCAGCGATTTTAATTTAGCTATATAGATCTGATTGAGAACAATTCCTTCCACCAAAAGAATACTACCGGTAGCATTTCTGATTGTTCTGGCTAAAACTGAGCCTTCTTTAGCATATTTAATATTAACCAGTCTCATAGAAAGAGTATCACTCCAAAAAATATATTTGAAACCACGATTGTTGTCGTTAAATATCACAATATCTATTTTAATGTATTCTAAGAAAAATGCACGCAAAATTATTACAATTTTCAAAAAGAGGCTAAACTAAATATAATTGGATTATATGGCCGGATTATTATTTATAATAAATGTTAAAGAAGACTATTTATCAGGGGGTTGGGTCGGTTTTGGTGAAGGAGTTTAAAGAGATAATACGCTCTTACCAAGAGGAAATGCTGAAGTCCTTACAGGAATGTATAAAAATAAAAAGCCTTTCCGGTGAAGAAAAAGGCCTTAGACAAGTCCTGCAGTATTTTTTAGAACTGGGCCAAAGCCTGGGCTTTCAGGCTAAGAACATCGACAATCTCGGAGGAGTCATTGAATTTGGCGGAAATCAAAGCAACGGCCCTGACAGCGGTAAAACCATAGGTATTATCGTTCACCTCGATGTCGTCCCCGAAGGAAGCGGTTGGAAACACGATCCCTTTGCCGGACAAATAGAAGACGGTAAGATTTACGGCCGGGGGGCTATAGATGATAAAGGCCCTGCGATCTCTGCCCTTTACGCCATGAAAGCAGTGAAAGAATCCGGGCTGGACATGCAAGCCAAGATTCAGATGATTATCGGGTTAGATGAAGAAACCATCTGGGATAAGACGCCTAAACTTTTAGAGAAGATTACTGAGCCTGATTTTTCCTTTGTCCCCGATTCTATGTTTCCCATAGTTATTGCCGAAAAAGGCTTAGTCTGGTTGGAATTGAAGAAAAATTTTAAGCCAAAGCCGGCCTCGGAAAGCCCACCACAGCATGCCTATTCTGGACTGGAGCTAAAAAAAATTGCCGGCGGTGATTCCCTTAATATCGTCCCTGACTATTGCGAGGCAACTCTGGAAGTAAAAAAGAGAGAAAAAGCCCACTGGCAACAGAAAATTAAAGAGTTAATAACTAAATCCCAATTCCAAATGGATTTGGCAGAGCATGGCCCCGATCTGACCATTATCTCCCATGGCAAGCCGGCTCACGCTTTTGCCTGTTATGAGGGACGAAATGCTATTTCCCAAATGATTTTGTTTCTGACCCAAGCTGAAATGCAGAATATGTTATATCTTAATGAGGAGCAGCAACAATTTCTCAATCTTTTTGCTGAGAACATTGGCCTGGACCACTATGGAAAAGCCTTAGGTCTTGCTTGTGAAGATGCTTTGACCGGCAGGCTTACCATAAATCCGGGCTACATAAAGCTGGACAAGCAAACCCTTAGCTTGGGCTTGGATATTCGTTTTCCAGCCGGTGAGCAGCTTGATTCTATGAAAGAAAAAATAAGCTCCGCTTTTCAATGTTTCCAGGCGGAGCAAATAATCCTGGACTCCTTGGAATCCTTAAATTTTCCCGAAGACAATGAACATATTCAAAAACTACTTAAAGTCTACCGGGATTATACAGGTGACCAAAAAGCCAAACCCATAGGAATGGGCGGTACTACCTTTGCCAAAGCTTTTAAGCGAGCGGTGGCTTTTGGCCCAACCTTTCCCGGTAAGCCCAAGGTAGAACACCAAGCTGATGAATACATCGAGTTAGAGCATTTAATGCAATGTGCCGAAATTTATGCCTTAGCCCTTAAGGAGTTAACGCAAGTTCCAGGCTCCCCTGCTTAATTACTAACTGTTTTTGTATTACTTTAGAATATCCAGTTGGCAAAAATGCTTGTTGCCAATTCACTTTTGATAACACTATGAAAGCCGTAAACTCCACAACTAATTAAGATTACAACAATAACCAAAAATATGCTCAAGCCGTCGTACTTTATTTTCGGCTGTTCTTCTTTGGATAAAATAACATAAGCTAAAATTTCTATTCCCAGGACAATGAGGATTACGGGCCACCAACGAACAATTAAATAGGCCCCGTTTAAGCCCCATAATTCAGCAGCCAAAAGCAAGATACCTGCTGCGATCAATATTAAACCCATAGAAAAGGTTCCCACTCGCCATTTTCTCATTCTCAGCTATCCCCTTTAACAGAGTCATTATCATTATCCTCTTTATTTTTATCTTCTATATTTTTATGTTCTTGATCTTTGCTGCTATCTCTATCTTTGTTTCCCATCATGAGCCGGATGCCGCCTGCTATAAACAGGATGGCTATTATGCCTGTGCGCAGATAATCCGCAAAACGAGCGTCAAGCATTATTTGCAACTGAGGCAAAACTATTCTCTCCAGAATCATAAGGCAACCTATTACTACTAAGCCTATTCCAATATATTTTCCTGCCTTGCCGGACAACTCCCCGGCAGGAAAATAACTTTTCAGGCTAGCGCTATCCTGAAACTTATCTGCATTTGATACCCTGTGCAGGACGTCAAAAACACTATAAAACCAGAGAAGGGGCAAGAACATCATGAGCAAAGATAGATTGAGGAAATCACTGAGATACAAAGCAAGCAGAAAAGCTGCCATTAACTGAATACCTTTAATCATTTGCCCTAAGTACATATGCCCGGCCCCCGGTATCATGGAAAAAATCACGGCCAAAATCTTATGATTTTGCATTTTTAGTTCATCTTCCAGCATATTTGAAGCGGGAACATATTCTGTGCCGGCCGGTTTGGCTTCCAGCATTTGACGATTAATTCTGTCGGCCAAAATTATGGAATCCACCAGGGCTGCTAACCAGATAAAAGGGAAAAACACTAGAGGCAGCGGCCCGTAGAAAACTCCCAGTATCCCAATAAAGAAAGCGCTCAGAACTACCAGGGCTGTAGCGACAAGAAAAAGCAAACCTCTCTGGATTAGGCCCAGATAAATATGGCCCAAACCCGGAACGAAAGACAAGATAAAAGTCAGGAATTTACTTTTCTTTCTCATATAATATTATCTACTCCTTTTCCAATTTAAAATTAGCAAACAAGGATTGCTGTTCTGCAAAATTCTTTTTAGTCCAACCCTCTTGAATCAGATTAACTTTTCGGGTGTTAGTCTCATGTTTCATAATGTCGGTTATCCCGTCAAACCAGCCCCCAACCCAAAAAAACATGGCAATACAAGCCGCTGCACAGTAGCCGATCAGAAGATTTAGGCGGGCATTGTTCTTCTCTTGGAATTTTGCACCGCTAGAATCCTGACTCTTAGGCTCAGCAGGTAAGGCATGTTCTTCCTGAATCCTCGCCATAAGCCGGTCTACAAAGTCAGGGCTCAGATCGCTTGTGCCTAACCGGTCAAGATATTCCTCCGTCAGCTTCAGATAAAGGTTCATACAACTGTCGCATTGTAAAAGGTGTTCTTCCAGTAAAATACGCTCTGCCGGAGTCAAGCCGCCTGCCTGATAGCACTTTAAGGTCTGAGGGGTATAGCATTGAGCAGGTCTAGGAACTTCAGTAGGTAGGCTGCTTTTTTTTAAATCTTTGCTCATGTTTTGCTCAACTCCTCATAATATTGTCTTAAAATCTTTTTTCCGCGGTACAATCTGGTTTCTACGGTGCGAACACTTATGTTTTCTTCCAGGGCTATTTGTTTGCAGCTCTTGTCCTCCCGGTAATACTTTATAAGCACATTGCTGTAAAGGGGAGGGATGTTAAGTAGGCACTCTGCCAAGACATTCTTCTCCTCAGTCCGGATCAATAAATTCTCGGCTTCATTATCTTCTTCTACCAACCTATCTTCCAACGCCGCCGTCAATGGAATACTGGCTTTAGTTAGTTTATGGGCAGAGCTTCTTTGGAAATCAATAGCTTTGTGCAGGGCTATTTTGCTTAGCCAGCTTTTAAAACCTTGCTGCTTATAGCTGGAGAGGGATTTATAGACCTGGAAAAAGGTTTCCTGGGTAAGATTCTCCGCTTCGTAAGAATCTCTGACCACATTAAAACAAATTGTATAAACCAGATCTTTATATTCCTCGACTAGGGAACGAAAGGCTTCCTGATCTCCGGCCAACACCCTGCGAATTGTCTCCTGGTCTATGTTTATCCCCCCTTCCCCTAACTATAGACGGAAGAAAAATGAATACTACGTCAAAAAATAAAAAATTCAATTTTAATTTTTCTACTCCCTATAAACATCTCTTTTATAGTAAACCATAATAGCGGCAGAAAAGCTGTACTAAATTAGGTCCGAATAAAGCCAAAGCTCTCTTTAGCCTTGATTGTTAAGGCTTAAAAGAGCTTTGGCTCAATATGATTACTTTAAGTTCCCCTATTTTAATTCGATCAATTATTCTTTAACTATTTGACCCTGGTTATTGATGGTTACTTCCTTATAAGGCACAATCACTTGGGATTTTAGCATCGCGTCTTTGACTGCTCTTACTATACCGCTGCAACATGGTACTTGCATTCTAACCACGGTCACACTGTTGGGATTGTTTAGTTTTAAGATTTCCGCAATTTTATCAGTGTAGTATTGGTTGTCATCCAGCTTGGGACAGCCAATCAGGGTTATTTTTCCTTTCATGAATTTCTCATGAAAAGAAGCGCAAGCATAAGCGGTGCAATCAGCGGCAATAAGCAGGTCGGCATTTTTCAAATAAGAAGCCTGGGTATTGATAAGGTTTAGTTGTACCGGCCATTGCCTTAGTTCCGAAGGCCGTTCCTCACTTTCGGCCTTAGCCGGCGAAGATTGGGCCTGGCCTGCTGAATTTTCGTGAGTTATATCTTTTTGAATCAAAGTTGCCAGTGATCCCGGACAACCACAAGGCAACGGGCTATCGGCTTTTGCATCCTTTTTGGCGGCTATTTCTTGCATTCTTTGCTTAACCAGTTCTTCGTCGAAAGGTTTTGCTACTCTTTCAATAATTTTTATAGCGCCGGTCGGACATTCCGGTAGACAGTCTCCTAAACCATCACAATATTCATCACTGACTAATTTTGCTTTGCCATCTACGAGTTGCAAAGCGCCTTCATGGCAGGCATCTATGCAAAGTCCGCAACCATTACATTTTTCCTGATCGATTTCCACTATTTTTCTACGCATTTACATCACCTTTTCTTTATATTTTTTCCCTATGTCTGCGTTTTTAAATTCTGCTCTTTTTATTCTCTCTGTTTCTGTCTTTAATATAAATGAAGATGATTTAAAATGCGGTAACCTAGGTTACAAAATCAAGAAATATTAAAAAATGCTAAATATAAACTAACTAAAAATAAACAATAAAAACATAATTTAAAGCTACACCTACAAAGGCCAAGGCCAAACCGCCCCACCTGAATCCTGCTTTAATGTAGGGAATAAGCCTTTGGTTTCTTACCAGAAAATCCTCATTTTCCTTTTTTAAAACCTCAAACAGGATTTTGGGCCTTATAAAAGAAGTCAGCCCAATAATGACATAGCAGCCAAAAGTGGCATAAACAATTAAATCTAAGTTTACATTACAACCGATTACCGCCACTATTCCATAAATAAGAACCACAATAATTAAAATTTTCTCAAATAAAGTCCGAGATCTATCAAATATTGCTCTCATTTACTTCACTCCAATTTAATTTAACACGCTATATTATAAATTAAACCCAGTTAAATTGAAGCAAGTAAATCATGCCAATTAGCAAGCTCAACTTAGGTCGGCACAATAATTACCTAAAAGTTTAAAAAACATGCTCTCTTTTTTGATATTTTCTATTGCCTTTTGGACCGCATATGTTTCCAGATTGCCGGCAAATTCAATATAGAAAACGTACTCCCAATTCTTTTTCTTACTGGGACGGGATTCGATCTTGAGCATATTCAGACCCTCATTGGCAAAATGGCTAAGAGTTTTATAAAGCGAACCCGGTTGGTGGGCAATGCCAACCATAAGACTGACCTTATTGCTGTCGGGGGTGACTTGAAGTTGGGGGCCAATAACAATAAAGCGAGTACGATTATCCGCTGCATTATGAATTCCTTCAGCTAAAGCATGCAGGCCGTAAAGCTTTGCTGCCCGTTTGCTGGCAATTACCGCTTGCCGGCTATTGGCTGATTCGCTGAGCATTTTAGCGCTTACAGCTGTATTACTGCAAGAAATCAGTTCCCACTCAGGATGAAGCCGCAAGAAATTACTGCATTGAAGAAAGGCCTGGGGGTGGGAGATAACTTCCCGGATTGATTCCAAAGCGGTTCCCGGATTAACAAGCAAGTTATGATCAACCTTGACAATCTTTTCCCCCACAATATAGAAACCGTAGGCGGATAAAAGATCATAGACTTCCGAAATACCTCCGGTAGAAGAATTTTCTAAGGGCAAAACGCCATAAGCTATTTCTTGAGCCTCCAAGGCCTGGCAAACATCCTCAAAGTCGGCAAAACAGCTTGTGGCCACACTGTCCCCATAGTATTCCCGAACAGCCTGTTCACTGAAAGAACCCGCCAGGCCTTGAAAGCCAATAATCATGTCCCTTTTTATAAAATGGTGGGCTTGAACTTTTTTGCTTAAATCCATAATGGTTTGGAAAAGGAGCTGGGCATGTTCTTTAAGTTGGGGATTGGCAAGCTGCCCAATTCGGGCCAGGACTTTCTGTTCCCGCTCTTTATCCATAATAGCCAGCTTGTTATTCTTTTTATATTGAGCCACTTCTGCCGCCTTAGCCATTCTGGCTTCAAACAGCTTAAGTATTTGCCGGTCAAGTTCATCAATTTCTTGCCTAAGCATTTCCAGCTCTTTATTGTTTATACCTGTCATAGTTGTTTCTCCCTCTCTAATATTAAGTCCAATAAGGCTAAAGCAGCTGCAGCTTCCACTGCCGGGACCGCCCTGAGCACAATACAGGGATCGTGCCGGCCTTTAATTTGCAGTTCAACCTCTTGTCGGGTAGCCAGATTAACTGTCTTTTGAATTCGGCCGATGGAGGGGGTCGGTTTAAAAGCGGTTTTAAAGGTTAAGGGCATGCCGTTAGTTATACCCCCTTGAATTCCACCGCAGCGATTGGTTATGGTTTGCACCTGGCCGGCTTGCAGGTGGAAAGCATCGTTGGCCTGGGAACCTTTCATCTGGCTTAAAGCAAAGCCCTCGCCAAATTCAACCCCCTTGACTCCCGGAATGGAAAAAAGCAAGTGGGCAATTTTACTTTCCACCGAGTCAAAGAAAGGAGAACCTATTCCCGCTTCCACTCCAACCACGGCCGTTTCTAGCACTCCGCCGACCGAGTCTTGTTGCTCACGGGCCCGGATAATCTTATCTTTCATTAATAATCCTTTTTCCTCGTTGAGCACTGGGAATTCCCGGGCGTTAAGTTCCAGCAGGGTGGATGAACTTAGCTGCACGGCATCGAAAACTTCCTCCCTGATATCAGCAATACTTAAAATATGACTACCTAGGGCAATTCCTTTAGCACTAAGAATTTTTTTGGCTATGGCTCCCGCTAAGACCAAGGGAGCTGTCAGGCGTCCGGAAAAAGCTCCGCCTCCGCGGTAATCGTTAAAGCCCGAATATTTTACTCTGGCTGTGTAGTCGGCATGGCCCGGGCGCATAATATCTTTGAGCTCTTCATAATCCCGAGAACGTTTATCCTCGTTTCTGATCAGAAAACATAGCGGAGCCCCTGTCGTCCTATCTTGAAAAACACCGCTTATAATCTCAAATTCATCTTTTTCCCGTCTGGATGTAGTCAGCTTGGATGTGCCGGGTGCTCTTCTGGCCAGTTCGCGGTTTATATAATCCGCATCAATTTCCAGCCCGGCAGGTAAGCCATTAATAACTAGCCCGATACCGGGACCATGGGATTCCCCGAATAAAGATATTTTAAGATACTCGCCCCAAACACTGCTCATTGAATCTTACCTCCCAGCATAATGAATCTTGCCTCCCAGCATTCTAAAGTCATCCCAAAAATGCGGATAGGATTTATTAACAGCTTCAAAACCTGTCAAAGTTATGGCTTGCCGACATCTTAAGGCGGCTACGGCCAAAGCCATAGCAATTCGATGGTCGTTCCAGCTGTCCACTTGTACTCCGCCCTTTAAGTAGTCTACTCCCTCTATTTCCAAGCCCTCCTCTAACTCTCGCACTTGAGCCCCTAATTTATTCAACTCCGTAGCCATGGCCCGAAGCCGGTCGGATTCTTTAATTCTTAAGCGGCCGGCATTAATAATGCGGGTTGTCCCTCGGCTTAAAGAGCCGAGAACGGCAAGAATAGGAACTAAGTCCGGGCACTGGGAAACGTCAATCACAGTCCCGCAAGTGGTGGAAGGCCTGACGGACAGAATTTCATGCTCAAGCCTTAAGTCTCCTCCCATTTTTTTAACAATTGAACAGATCTCTCTATCAGCCTGCAGGGAATCAGGCCTTAAGTCCAGGCACTCTATTCTGCCGTTTACAATACCGGCCACAATCCAAAAAGCGGCTTGGGAATAATCACCCTCTACTCTGAAATGAGACGGTCTGTATTTTTGCTTCCCTTTAATCCAAAATTCCTGAGAAGTTTTCCTTTCCACCATAATACCAAATTTATGTAATACATCCAGGGTCAGGTCAATATAGCCTTTAGATTGAATTTCCGTAGTAATGTTGACCACCGAGTGTGTTTGCAGCAGCGGCAGAGCAAACAACAAACCGGAAATAAACTGAGAGCTGATGTCCCCTCTTAAGTTAAATTCTCCGGGTTGAATTCTACCCTGCACGGTAAGGGGCAAAACACCCTTCTCGGTAATATACTTTACCCCTTGCTCTCTGAAAATCTTATAATACTCATCCAGCGGCCGTTCCTTAAGCCTGCCCTGGCCGGTAAAAGTAACGGCTTGCCCGGTCAGGGAAGCTAAAGGAAGCAGAAAACGCAGGGTTGATCCTGATTCTCGGCAATCAATCGAGCTTTTTGGAGCTTGGGGATATGCTATGCCCTCGATCTCCAGGCTTTTGCTTTCGCTTTTGCTTTTACTCCTAGTTGCTTTGTCATCAGCTATATCAGGCTCGTCAACTGCCCGGATACGGGCGCCCAAGGCGCTTATTCCTTCCATGGTAGCAAGAATATCCTGGGACAAAATAATATTTTCAATTCTGCTTGAACCCTCGGCCAAGCCGGCACAGATAATCGCCCTGTGCCCGATACTCTTGGAAGGCGGTATGCTGATATTACCCTTTAAAGCCCCTGGTTCAATACGAATACTGTTCAAAATTATTCCTCCTAAAACAGTTTTCGGCCTGCATTAGTTTTTTATTGCGTTAGCTTTCTATAGCATATGCTTTTTGCTGAGTTGTTAGATTTTTTTACCCTGAATCTTGGCCAAGTCTTTTAGAGAATCCATTAAAGAAGCGAATTTATCGGGTTTAAGGGATTGTTGGCCGTCACATTTAGCATTAACCGGATCGTTATGAACTTCAATCATAACCCCATCCGCTCCTACTACCAAAGCGGCTTTGGCCAGCGGCTCCACCAGCCACCAAATCCCGCCGGCATGGCTGGGATCCACGATTACCGGTAAATGACTTAATTTTTTAATAACCGGTATAGCGCTTAAATCCAGAGTGTTGCGGGTAAAATGCTCAAAGGTCCTAATTCCTCTCTCGCATAAAATAACCTGGTTGTTTCCTTGGCTAAGAATATATTCCGCCGCTAACAACAGCTCTTCAACAGTTGAAGACAAGCCTCTTTTCAAAATAACGGGTTTTCTAATTTGGCCCACGGCCTTGAGCAATTCATAGTTCTGCATATTCCGAGCCCCGATCTGGATAATATCTACATCTTGGCAAAAACGGGGCAGGTGTTCAACAGACATTAACTCCGATACTATGGGCAAACCGGTCTTCTCTCTCGCTATTTTCAACAGATCAAGTCCGTCTTCTCCTAAACCCTGAAAGCTATACGGAGAAGTCCTGGGTTTGAATGCTCCTCCCCTGAGCAAACCTGCTCCTGCTGCTTTTACGGCTTGAGCTATCCCGGTGATTTGTT
>JAAYOJ010000118.1 GCA_012520405.1 Peptococcaceae bacterium | reverse complement strand
AGGAATAAAAACGGCCAATATTCCGCTTGTTCCGGAAGTTAAACCTCCCCGGGAGCTTTTTGAAGTTTCTCCTAAGAAAGTTTTCGGCTTAACCTTAGATCCGGAAAAATTATATCAAATTCGCAGTGAAAGACTTAAAACCTTAGGCCTGGGGGTATCAGCCGATTATGCCAATTTGAACAGAATAATTGAAGAAATCGATTATGCCGATAACCTAATGAAAAAAATTGGCTGTTTGACCATAGATACTACTAACAAGGCCGTGGAGGAAACGGCCAGCATAATTATGCAAAAACTTTATCAAGGAGAGCGATGAGAGATGGGCAGGAAATATGTGTATTTGTTTCAAGAGGGCAATGCTCAAATGCGCGACCTGTTAGGAGGAAAAGGTGCTAATTTAGCTGAAATGACTAATATCGGGCTAAATGTTCCTGTCGGATTCACAGTGACTACAGAAGCCTGTCGGGAGTATTACGCAAACGGATCTAAATTTCCGGAGGGGCTTTGGGAAGAAATACTTCCGGCCGTGCAAAAGGTGGAAGCGGCAAGCGGGAAGAAGTTCGGGGATGCACAAAATCCCTTGCTTGTTTCAGTTCGTTCCGGGGCAAAAATATCTATGCCCGGCATGATGGATACCATTCTCAATTTGGGCTTAAATGATGATACGGCACGGGGCTTAAGCGTAGCAACCAATAATGAAAGGTTTGCCTATGATTGTTATCGACGCTTTATCCAAATGTACGGCAATGTAGTTTTAGGGATAGACAGCTATGAATTTGAATATAACTTGGAGATGATAAAAGAAAAACAGGGCGTAGAATATGATTCTGAATTAAGCCCCGAGAGTCTGAAAGAATTGGTGCAGAAGTTTAAGAATGTTGTTCTGAAAAACACCGGCACAGCCTTTCCGGACGACCCCTATGTGCAGTTAAAGGGAGCTATAACTGCGGTATTCAGATCCTGGAATACCCCCCGCGCCAAGGTTTATCGCAAAGCAAACAATATTCCGGACGACATGGGTACAGCTGTTAATGTTCAATCCATGGTTTTCGGGAATATGGGAAAAGACTCCGGCACCGGGGTAGCTTTCACCCGCAATCCCTCAACAGGAGAAAAGGTTTTATACGGGGAATTTTTAATGAATGCCCAGGGTGAGGATGTGGTAGCAGGCATTCGCACACCTATGCCCATTAAAAACTTGGAACAAGAAAGTCCTGAAATATATAAACAATTTAAGGAAATCGCCTCCAATTTGGAAAAACATTATCATGATATGCAGGATATTGAATTTACCATTGAAAAAGGTAAGTTATATATCTTGCAAACACGTAACGGTAAATGCACTGTTTCTGCTGCCATCCGCATAGCCGTTGATCTTTGTAAAGAAGGCTTGATCACTAAAGAGGAAGCAGTCAAGAGAATCGACCCTCAGCAATTGGACAAACTTTTGCATAGGCGAATTGATGAAGAGGCAGTTTTGGATGTGGTGGCTACCGGTCTACCGGCTTCACCAGGTGCCGGCTCAGGCCAAATTGTCTTCGATGCTGATGATGCAGAGAAATTGGGTTCCAGCGGAGAAAAAGTTATTCTGGTCCGGAACGAAACAACACCGGACGATATTCATGGCGTGCTTGCGGCGCAAGGAATTCTTACCAGTAGGGGCGGCATGACCAGCCACGCTGCAGTAGTTGCCAGGCATATGGGAAAACCCGCTGTCTGCGGCTGTGAAGCAATTAGGATTAATTATGAAGAGAAAAAAATGGTCATCGGAACGCTAGAATATAAGGAAGGAGATTTTATTACGATTGACGGATCTACCGGAAGGGTTATCCGCGGTATTGTACCAATGAAAGATCCGGAAATCGGTGAGGATTTTCAAACTATTCTGTCCTGGGCAGATGAATTTAGAACTTTAAATGTCCTGGCCAATGCCGATAACCCGGTTGACGCGGCCAAGGCTAGAGAATTCGGTGCTCAAGGAATCGGCCTCTGCCGGACTGAACATATGTTTATGGATAACGCTAGGCTGCCAATTGTCCAACAAATGATTCTCGCTCAAACTCTGGAGGAAAGGCAGACAGCTCTGGATCAGTTATTACCCATGCAGGAAGAAGATTTTTACGGTATTCTCAAAGCTATGCATGATCTGCCGGTCACTATCAGATTGCTTGATCCGCCGTTGCATGAATTTCTCCCTGATGCGGAGGAATTGTTGGAAGAGATAATTACTATTAAACTTACCGGGGATTTAGAAGCTGATAAAACAATAGAAGAATTATCTTACAAAGAGAATTTACTCAAGAAAGTCAAAGCTTTATCGGAAATGAATCCCATGCTCGGACTTAGGGGTTGCCGGTTAGGGATCACTTATCCGGAGATTTATGCTATGCAAGCCAAAGCTATCTTTCTGGCTGCAGCCCGGTTGGTAAAGGAAGGATACAAAGTTTATCCCCAAGTAAAAATACCTTTGGTCATTCATTATAAGGAGCTTGAACTGCTTCGCCGGCAAACCGAGGAAATAGCCCAAGAAGTTATGGCCGCTCAAGGCGTAACCATTGATTACAAGGTGGGTACCATGATCGAAATGCCCAGAGCCGCGCTGACTGCTGATGAGATAGCCAAATACTCCGATTTCTTTTCCTTTGGCACTAATGATCTGACCCAAACCGTCTTCGGTTTCTCTCGCGATGATGCAGAGGGTAAATTCCTGCCCACTTACATCAATGAGCAAATATTAGAGGTCAATCCCTTTGCTGTTCTCGACAGGGAAGGGGTCGGCAAGATTATGAAAACCTGTGTGGAGCTAGGGCGCAAAGCTAACCCTGACCTAAAAATAGGTATTTGCGGCGAACATGGCGGTGACCCATCTTCTATCGATTTCTGTCAGGAAATAAATCTTAATTATGTTTCCTGCTCACCTTTCCGGGTACCGATTGCTCGTTTAGCTGCCGCTCAGGCTGCCATTAACAATCGAGACTAACGAAGCTATTCTTTCAAACTTTATGATTTAAAAATTATTATAAAAACAACTAAGGTATTGCCTCTAGGTTTTAAGGCAATACCTTTTTCTACATAATCTAGTTTTTTGTGATAATATAAACTAAAGAAACCCAAAAGAAAGTTGTAATATAAGTAAAACAAAATTATTTAAATAGCTTATTGAAATACTTGACGAGTGGTGAAACATATGAATAACGTCCCAAAAAAATCCTGGTCACTTGCGACCATAAAGAGAAAAATTATAAAAAAGTTTTATGATAATAATAGCATATTAGATGAGAGTGCCCGTATTAATATCCGCAGGATTTTTTATTTATCAATTATTGCCATTCCATTGCGTATTATCGATATTTGTCTATTTTCTTTCAAGGAAAACTATGACACCTTGGTTTTGAAAACATGGAGTCAAGGAATTATTATATCCCATTTTATATTATTAATTCTTATGGTCGGTTTTTTCTTAACAACTCTTAAACTGAAAAACAGAACAGAGTCAAACACAGCCATGTTTGTTTTGCAATACATTGTTGTGGTCGTTATTATGGCCTCCGGTATTGCTATAGTCACCTTTGATCAATTGGTAACGACTAATATCACGCCTTTTATCTTAGTTTGTATTATCAGCGGCGCTATTTTTTTAATTAGACCATTAATATCTTTTGTGATGTATGTAGCATCCTATGTAGCGTATTATTACTCAATAGCTTTAACCATAACTGAACAGCAGGTCCTGCTTTCCAATAGAGTCAATGGAATTACTGCCATTGGAATTGGTTTCTTGCTTAGCATTATTATGTGGCATTACAATTACATCAATATAACACAAAAGAGACGCATTGAAATCCAACAAAAACAATTAGAACAATTGGCATATTATGATTCACTTACCGGCT
>JAAYOJ010000198.1 GCA_012520405.1 Peptococcaceae bacterium | reverse complement strand
TGCAGTGAGGAAGAGGAAGGAAGGCAAAAAACATGACAAACTACGAGGAACGAGTACCCGAAGGGCGGCCGGCGCTTGTTTTTACCTTATAGAACTTTCTTTTTAAAGACAAGTGCCGGACGGTTTGGCGTGCTTTTTTGCTGACTGACGATGACGAACACCGCTTTTCCGGGTCTTTGTGCGGAGCAGACAAAACAGCGTTGGACTTTTTGAGGGGTGGCGTTTTGGCTGCGTGGGGTTTATTGGTTGTTCAGGGGATGGAACTTTTCAAGTTTGCTTTGTAAGCTGTCCAAATTATTTAACTGGTACCGTTCTGTTGAACTTACATATTTATGGCCGGCCATGTATTGGACTTGTCTTAGATTGTGGTTTTTTAGCCAGTAGGTTATCACGCTTGCCCGGATTTGCTTGGGATGAAGGATTTCAGGGTTTAGTTTTTGGATGGCTTTAAACATGTGCAATAGGCTATTTTTGATATTTTCGCTACCGTTGATGCTTATAAATAATTGGTTCTTAAGTTTGGCCTTATTGATTGTCTCCGGTTTTCGGGCTGGTTTCGGTTTGGTAATTTCTTTTAAGATGGTTGGTCTTATCTCGGCTAGATATTCGTGTAGTTCCAGTATTTGAACGGGTTTTAGTTCAAGTGTCCGGCTGTTTCTTCTGCGGTTACCAGGAACAACTATTTTGCCTTCTTTGAGTTTTAAATGACTTGGTTCTAACTTATGCAGCTCTTCGGTGGTTACGCCTTGATAAACCAGGATTCCTAAAATGATTTTGTTTCGTTTTTCTCTGTTGGTGGTGGTTTCAAAGGATTGGTAAAGGTTTTCAAGTTCCTTATAGTCGATGATATTGGAAGGTAGTTTTTGCCGGATGCCTTTTAGATTCAGGTTTGAAGCTGGGTTAATAATAGTGGGGTTGGATTGCTTGAGGTATTCATAAAAGTTTCTGATGCTTCGTAGTTTGCTGTTGATGTGCTTTTTGCTGTTCCCTTCGACTCCGCTCAGGGCATCGACTTCCAATTTGCAGTAATCAATGAAGCTGAGTAAATCGTTGTACCGGGTTTCTTCTGGTTGCAGGTGTTCGGTTTCAAGCCATTTCAAAAAGTACTCGGCATAGTTTGATTTCTGGCGGATGGTGTTTGCTCCGTTGCCCAGTTCCTGAAGGTAGGTTTTAAAGCCTGTTAGTTTGCTTTCAATCTCTTTGTTAAAGATATATTCGGGCTTCTTACGCATTGGCTAAATGGGTGTAAATTTGGGTGCTTTCAAGGCTGCTATGGCCTAAGAACTGGCTGACTTCTTCCAGGGTCATTCCTGATTGTAAAAGGTGGGTGGCGATGGAGTGGCGCAAGGTATGGATGCCTATATCTTTTTGCAGTTTACTTGCCTCTGCTAATTTGTGAACTCTTTCGATGATGGCGTTTCCACACAATCGGCTTACCTGCATGCTTAAAAAGAGTGCTTCTGGTTTGGCATTCTTAAAGTTGCGTATCTTTTCCCTTGCAACGTAGATGTAATTCTCTATGTCTTCCTTTACGGCTTCTGTCATGGGTATGTACCTTTCTTTGTAGCCTTTGCCTTGTCTGACGTGGATACGTTTTTCTTTCAGTAAAACATCACTCACGTTTAAACTTACCCCTTCGCTTCGTCTTAGTCCACAACCATAGTAAATGCTTAAAATGGCTCTGTCCCGCATGCCTAAAATACTGTTGTCACAGGCTTTGTATAGTGCTTTGATTTCTGATTGTGAGAGTATGATTTTGCTGGTTTCCTTGTCGGGCCTGGTTTTTATTTTTACTTCAAAAAATGGCTTTCCCGTTTCCTGTAAGTACCTGCTAAAGCGCTTTATGGCATTGATATTACTGATTATGTAGTTATTCGACAGGCTACCGTTTTGCCGCTTGTTTTTGCGGCATTGAAGGTATTTGTTGTAATTGGTTAAAGTCTGGGGCTGGATGGCTTCAAGGTTGGTTATTTCAGAAGATTTCAGATAAAAGAAAAAATCATTGACATAGCGTACAGATGCATAAACGGTACTTGGTGCATATTCTAAGGTCTTGAGCCACTTTTCAAAGCTTTCTGAGAGTATAACGTTTATATCCATTACGATGATTTTTTATTACCCCGCACCTGCGTTTTCGTGGACTACTGAACCACTGCGTTTATCTTGCTGACAATCTTACTGTTGAGTGGTCTATTTTGTCCGTGAACCACTTGTAACCCACCTGACCCACTCACTTTTTGTTTTATTTCTTCCAAAACATTGTCAAGTACTGTATTTACTGCATTCTCAAGGGTTGTATATTCGTCTGTGGCTATTACTTCGTATTCAAAGCCGGTTTTAAAACGGTTGCCACCTGTTATCTTGATAAAATTATAGGTGCTTAGGCTGTACAGGTAGCGCTTTATCTTGCTCGGGTGCATTCTAAAGGCCTCCCTTATTTCCTTGGCGTAAAAGCTGGTCTTTTTGTTTGCTGCAAGCCATTTTTTAAGGGATTCAAAGAAGCTGCGTTCTGCCTGGTTTAATTCATCGGCCTTGGCCAGTAAGACTTCCTTTAACAGTTTGTTGGCCCATTCAATATCTTCCAGAGTGGTTTCAATAAAGTGTTCTCCGGTTATTCTGTCTATTTTGATGTCTCGCTGGTATTGGTGGTAAAAGGTGATGGTTTCGATTACGGCCAGATAATGGGCGTTTGTCCTTAATGGTTTAAAAACATACTCCGGGAGCTTTAGTAATTCGGCATAAGGATTTCTGACTTTGATGGGTTTGAGTACTGTTTGCATATCCTTAAAAAACTCTTTCAGCTCGTTTTCTTCTTTGTCGTTTACCTTACCTGCCGATAGCCTGCGTTGGTATTCCATAATCTGTTCTTTATGCTGCTGGCTGTTATCGAGGTAAACCAGTAATGAACGGTTGGCATTGTCTTCATAAAGCCTTTCTTTGGTGGTGGTTCCGGCAAGGCTTATCGGCCCTTCTACTTTTAAGGTAATGGTTTTCATATTTCCTTTGCTGTCTTTGATGGGGATGGTTTTGCTTATCTTCTTCTTGCTTTGCAGTTCCCGTAAAGGGTAGAGTACATTTTCTGCTCCGTCCATATCTTCAATAAGTACCAGTTTATGTTTTAATTCTTTTTGGTCGAAGTAGTAAAAGGCATTTTCTGATAGTATGGTAATTTCCAGTTTCTCTTGTTCCGGTATCAGCTCACTTATTTTCTCCTGGAGGTAGGTTTTACCGGTTCCGGAAGCACCAAGGCTAATGATGTGCAAGGGTTGTTCCCTTAGTCTGGATGTAAACACCAGGTACATTAATAGCCGGTTGTTTTCTTCCCCTATCATTCCGGTTCTGCCGATGTCGTGGTTTGTGCGTTCCATCAGCTTGGGGGCTTTCAGGTAGTTTAGTGCTTTGCGGTATCGCTGTTCGCTTAGCTGCCGTGCTTGTGGTTTCTGCTCCTTTTGGCTTTCTATTTTGCTTAACCTATAGCTCTCTATTTGCTCGGTTAGTTCTGCAATGGCTCGCTTTAATACGTTGGTACCGGTTTCTAATTGTTCGCTGGTTTTGCCTATAAACTTTTCTAAATAATCGGAGTGGTAAAGGTCGATGGTGTGACGGATGCTGTGCAATGGGTCGTTTGTATCGGTTCTGCTGATTTTTACGGTGATTCTAAGGCGGTCGATTTGCTGCAGGTTGATGCCGCCAAGGATGATGATTTGCAGTTCTTCGGTGGTGTAGGTTATAAAGTCGGGGTTTCGGGTATTTAGTTTTCCCTGTTGTGGTAATGTCTGTCTTGTCTGCATTTCCGGTAATGGTTGTGGCTGTGGTTCTCTTTCCTTAATTTCAGTTTTTTCAGTTAAAAGAAAAAGGTCTTTCCTTTCGACTCCGCTCAGGACAAGTCGATTTTCTAAAAGGTGGGTAAAAACTTCGTTATCATAAGCCAGTGATAAGCTGTTTACGTCTTCGCCTTCGGGCGTTTCAATGGAACTTAGTTTTATTCTTGGCATTAATTCGCTCAGTTCTGTCTGATACTTTTCTATGGCTTCATTTCCGGCTTTGTCGCCATCAAAAAAGAAGATGATTTCTTGCAGGTTCTCCAGCTCCTTTATGGCTTGTTTATGTTCTTCTGTAAGTCCGTTTGTTCCGTAGCAAGCTAATACGCTGTATTCTGCTGTGATTTCCGGTATCTGTAAAAGTGTTGCTGCATCTATGATGGCCTCGGTTAAAATCAATTTGGTGGTTGCCGGTCTCGGATAGCCTGGATAAAGTCCGCAGCGGTCTTTTAAATAGTAGTGTTTCGATTGGTTATTGTTGGTAATGCTTCGTCCGTAAATGCTAACGATTTGGTTTTGCTTGTCCTTTAGTGGGAAGATTATGCAGTCCTTTGCAAAAACCTTGTAAGTATTTCCGGTGGCATTAGGAACCGGACTTCCGTAAGGTATTAACAGACCGGCATTGATGCAGGCTTTCTGGTCTGCTTCGCTTAATTTTCCCCGGTGATGGAACTGGCCGGAGTTGTAACCAATTTCTAAAAGTTCATGCGTTAGATTACGGCCTTTCAGGTATTCTTTAGGTTTCACGCTTACAGGGTGGCTCAGGCCGTTGCGGAAGCTTTCAAAAACCCTGGTTAGTATTTCGCTGTTGTTCTCTTTTGGCTGGCTCTTTTGTTGCTTAGGCTTATTGTTTATCGGTACTATCTCTCCGGTTAGTTCCGTTGCCTTTAATAAACCTATGTGCTTGCTACCTTCTTTCAGGGTGCAAAACTCTATCTGGTCGCCGCTTTTGCCACAACCGAAGCAATTAAAGGTATTGGTGGTTGAGTAAATCTTCAAGCTTGGCTTATCATCGGCGTGAAAGGGGCATTTTAGCATGTTGTTTCGGTCGGGCTGTAAACCGTAGTGTTTTAGGACTGCCTGGATGCTTAAACGCTGCTTTATTTCTTGGATTTCCATAGGATAAAACTATTTATATCTTTTTTGGATATCACAAAGTAAAAAATAAATATCCTATTAAGCAATCATAAATCTACATTTTAGATATAATATTGATAAAAATATCTTTTGTAGCTATTTTTGCAATGCAATACTAATAATTTCAACATGAAGCTGGCCGACAACATTAAGAAGATAAGAGAAGATAAAGGATTCCTGCAAAAGCAAGTAGCTGCTGAAATTGGATTAAAACCAGCCCACTATAATAAAATTGAAAAAGGGATTGTAGAACCGTCGGTTGATATTCTGGATAAGCTGGCTAAATTCTATGGCCTAACCATTGACCAAGTAGTTCACCTTGAAGGAAACACCCCCAAGGAAATAACCATTGAAGATAAAGGGTTAATTGAGCAGGTAAAGCTTATTCAGGAACTAGACGATAAAGACAAGGATACAATCTTTAATATTATTGACACCATGCTCACCAAACGTAAATTCAAAGACTTCTTTAATAAAAATATTGCTGCATTATGAAAATCGAACTTTTAACAATGATTCCGGTTGGCCAAACTTTTGTTATTGGATTTTTCGCCATAATGGCTGCTACTAAAGCTCTTAAAGCTTCTGCAAACTATGCACTCACGAAAGAGAAAAATGAGGTGACAATTGACAACGTAAACTTCACAAAATTCATTGGGACGGCAGCGCCATCAACTTACACCGTTCTATGTATTCTTTGGGGATTGTTATAAAAAATGCCCGGAGCTTGGCCGGGCCTTTTTATACAGTAGCACTATTTATTTCAGCTATAATTGAATCCAAAAAAGGACTATTCCTTTAATATTTTGTGTATAGTAATTAAGTAATGAGAATTAGACACCTCTTTTACACCTGAATAAAGAACAAAATCCTCTCCCTTTATAGATTTCACCTTGAAGAAATTAACAAATCCTCCACAAGGTGCTTTAGAGTATAATCCGATACCTAAATAGTCCTTTAAGGATTGGAGCATTTCATTTTCTTGTATATTACCTCCTTGGAATTGCGTGTTAATTATGTTGTTTAATTCAACCAAAATTTCATCATCTAAAAAATCAAGTTTTATATTCGATTTAACAGTGAGATTGTCAAATGATAATTCTTGATTTCCGTAATCTTTCACGATTTTCATATAGTTCTTGCTTTTAAGGAAGGGGGGCTCCAGGTAAAAACTGAATTCCCGGTTCAAAATTTAAAATCTGGAACTGCTCTAGTCCACCTCTTTGTCCAAACGCAGGTAATGCCCTTGACCTTTGCAATGTAACACCCCTAGGAACAATAACTTCTTGAATATGTGTTGCTGCATTCGAGCTAGGCAAAGCCAATCCTTGTTTGGCATAACTACTTGATTTGGGTGCAGTTTTTGTTAAAAAAGCTCCTCCATTCGGGTTCTGTGAATAGACTCGATAGAATTTGGATGTTTCTCTAGTTGTCTGGGATATTATTTTACCACCTGCATTTGGGACCATCCCTTTGGGCAAGGCTTTTACACTACTCTTAACTGCACCACCTCCACGAGTAGTTGCCATATCAACAGCAATAATTGTAGCGGTCGCTGCCACCGCCCCCCGCTCTTCTGATGACATTGAGGGCAACTCACTAACTGTATTTATGGCATTGCCTATGGCTTCTGCTGTCTTGTTTTCTCCTGTAACTAAAGTGCTTATGCCTGTCACATCAGCTGCAAGAGTGGATAAGCCATCCATTATATTTGCTACATCATTTATCAGCAAGCTAGGCTTATCAATCCTGTCATTAATTGCAGAAATTGTTTCACTCTTAAACTGTTCAGCTTTTTGACTAAAACCATTCCAAAATCCAGCCTCCCAAGGCCACATTCCATCAGGGTCTATGAATTTAATTGGATTATTAAATGCATATGCGTATGGCGACCATTCAGGACCTCTTTCTGCTAGCGGGTCAACAGTGTGGAACCGTCCCAAAGTCGCATCATACATTCTAGCCCCGTAATCCAACACATCCAATCCTCCGATTTGTTGTTCCTCATTACCATTGTAACGGAACCTGTTGTTTGATACAATCATCTGGGCATTGGGGTGGCGCATGCCAAACGGGTAATAATCGTTTT
>JAAYOJ010000050.1 GCA_012520405.1 Peptococcaceae bacterium | reverse complement strand
GTTCCGGACGATATTTCCAAAATCTTTCTCTGTGACGGGCTAATTACAAGCCGCGGAGGGGTTACTTCTCATTCTTCGGTGACTGCTACTAAATTGGGTAAGCCCTGTATCTTGAACTGTAAAGAATTAGTGGTGCATGATAACTTGAAACAATGTACTATTAATGGGGTAGTATTAAAAGCAGGTGATTTAATTTCAATTGACGGCAAGGCAGGAAATATTTTTTTAGGAAAATATCCTATTCAAAGTGCTTAGTA
Organism: Peptococcaceae bacterium; assembly: GCA_012520405.1. GTDB lineage: Bacteria > Bacillota > Desulfitobacteriia > Desulfitobacteriales > Syntrophobotulaceae > JAAYMU01. The sequence continues at coordinate 8,418 of JAAYOJ010000050.1, read as the reverse complement.
TGAAGTAAAATTTGAATTCAATTAATGGGGGAGATAATTCATGGATCTGCAATTTAAAAACAAGAAAATTCTAGGCATTAATGGTATAGGCCGAATTGGTAAACTGACTTTCTGGAATCAACTAAGGTTAGGTCATTTTGGCGGATTTGTTCTAAATGCCGGTAGGAAAGTTGGTAAAAGCCTTGAGGATACGATAGATTATTTAATCAAAGATTCAACTTATGGTTCTTTAAATGTTTTTCTTTATGGTTATTCCGGTAAAACTTGCGAAGTTAAGATTGTGGACCGGGAAGAGGGACTATTTACTATTAACGGAGTCCAGGTTAAGTTTCTTAGCCAGGCCAGAAATCCGCGGGATATTAACTGGGCTAAAGAGGGTGTGCAATTAGTTATTGATTGCACCGGCAAATATCTTGATCCTACAATTCCTGCCGATCATCCCAAGGGCAGTGTCCGTGGCCATTTGGAAGCCGGAGCGAAAAAGGTTATTGTCAGTGCTCCATTTAAGATTAAGGATAATTCTAAGAAAATGCCCGAAGACAGCGGTATGTTTGTCTATGGTGTAAACCATATGCGTTTCGACCCGATGGCGCATCATATTATCTCTGCTGCCAGCTGTACCACTACCGGCCTGGCTCATATGATTAAACCGCTTCTGGAGACCGAGGAAACGTCAGAAATAATTACAGCTTCTATGTCGACCGTCCATGCAGCTACTAATAACCAAAATATTCTCGATGCGCCTCCTAAAGAGGGGCAATCCGACTTAAGAAGAAACCGGTCTGTTTTTAATAATATAATTCCTACAACCACAGGTGCTGCTATTGCTCTTGAGGAAATTTTGCCGGAAATTAAACAAATCGGTTTTATGGCTGATTCAGTACGAGTACCGGTCAGTACTTCTTCTTTGATTACTTTAAATGTTACTTTTCATTCTAAGCTGAACAAAGAAACCGGGATGCCGGTAATTAATCGTATTTTTTTGAACGATATTTATAAAAAAGCAGCCCAAGGTGCGCAGAAGGATTTATTGATCTTCAGTGAAAAACAAAATGTTTCTTCTGATATTATAGGTTTCCAAGGAGCTATAGTTATTGAAGGGGTCGAGACCCATACCCGGACGGGATTCATCCCCCTATCGGCTAAAACTTTGAGAGATTATGGCCTTGAGAATATTTCAGACCTTAATATACCTGTAACTCATGCTAAAATTTGCGGGTGGTATGATAATGAATTTGGCAGCTATGTTAATCTATTAGGCAAATTGACTGTTTATATTGATAAAAATATAGCCTAGGCCCAATCTTCCTTGACAAAAAGTTTATTATTGTGTTAAATTATTCTGTGCGACTGCAAAATAAGAAGTAAAGCCACTGCTGGGGAGGTGTTTGGAAAATGCGTGTTGCAATCACATTAGCTTGTACGGAATGTAAAAACAGGAACTATCAAACTAATAAAAATAGAAAAAATAATCCTGATCGTATAGAGATGAAAAAGTATTGCAAAACTTGCAAAACCCATACCGTTCATAAAGAAACGAAATAATCAGGACAAAAGTGTATTATACCGCTAAGGATGTGATTGAATGGCGCTGACCAAAAAATCCGATCGTTCGAAAGGCGACGGTGGCTTTCTGAAAAGAGTTAAACAGCGGCCCAGCAGAAGATCCAACTATTTCCGAGAGGTTTGGCTTGAACTAAAAAAAGTGCATTGGCCCAGCCGCAATCAGCTTTTGACTTATACGGGAGTGGTTTTGGTAGCAGTAGGTATTTGTGCTGTACTCGTCTGGATAGTAGACAGCGGTCTGACTTATGGGATGACAGCTTTGCTTGGACGCTGATAGAGGGCTGATTCTTTATTAGGAGGCCTTTAGTTAATGACTAAGAATTGGTATGTTATTCACACTTATTCCGGTTACGAGAACAAGGTGAAAACAAATCTGGAAAAACGCGTTGAGTCCATGAATATGGAAGATAAAATATTTCGTGTCTTGGTACCCATGGAGGACGAGATAGAAATAAAAAACGGCAAAAAAAAGATCACTAAACGCAAGGTTTTTCCCGGGTATGTGTTGGTTGAAATGGATATGACTGATGACTCTTGGTATGTGGTACGTAATACTCCTGGCGTAACCGGTTTTGTCGGTAGTGGTAGCAAGCCTATTCCACTGTTGGAACATGAAGTTTCCAGTATTCTTAGCCAGATGGGTATGGAAAAAGTACGTGCTAAGATTGATGTTGTTGTCGGACAATCGGTCCGTGTTAATTCCGGCCCTTTTAAAGATTTTATAGGGGTTGTGAAGGAAATACTGGAAGAGAAGCAAAAAGTAAGGGTTTCGGTATCTATGTTCGGTAGAGAGACTCCCGTGGAGTTAGAATTTGGGCAAATTGAAAGATTTGACTAAATAGATAATATTTATAAGGAGGTGTATTTATGGCAAAAAAAGTTATCGGCTTGGTAAAATTAGCAATTCCCGCTGGTAAAGCGAATCCGGCGCCTCCTGTTGGTCCTGCCCTTGGCCAGCATGGTGTAAATATTATGGGTTTCTGCAAAGAATATAACGAAAAAACCAAAGATCAAGCTGGTTTAATTATTCCGGTAGAAATAACAATCTACGAAGACCGTTCGTTTACTTTTGTTTTGAAGACTCCACCGGCATCAGTATTACTGAAAAAAGCAGCTAATATTCAGTCCGGTTCGGCTGTTCCTAATAAACAAAAGGTTGCCAAGGTGACAAAAGATCAGGTCAAAGAAATCGCTGAAATCAAAATGAAGGATTTAAATGCCGCCAGCATTGAAGCCGCTATGCGTATGGTGGAAGGCACGGCGCGCAGTATGGGAATTGAAGTTGTATAATTTAGATTCCTTATTTATGTGGGAGGGTTAATCCCGTCTACCACAAGGAGGTAATATTTAATGGCTAAAAGAGGTAAAAATTATCTTAATGCTCAAAAAGCGTTTGATACTCATGCGCTGTATGAACCGCAAGAAGCTATAGGTATTGTAAAAAACAATGCCAAAGCTAAATTTGATGAAACAGTCGAAGTAGCTTTCAGACTGGGTATTGATACCCGTCATGCAGATCAACAAATCCGCGGGGCGGTTGTACTTCCCCATGGAACAGGCAAAACCCGTAGTGTACTGGTTTTTGCTAAAGGTGATAAGGCTAAAGAAGCAGAGGCAGCAGGTGCTGACTTTGTTGGAGCCGAAGATATGGTTGAAAAAATCCAGCAGGGTTGGTTCGGTTTTGATGTAGCGGTAGCTACCCCGGATATGATGAGTGTCGTCGGCAAACTTGGTAAACTGTTAGGACCTAAAGGGTTAATGCCTAACCCCAAGACCGGTACGGTAACATTTGAGGTGGAGAAAGCCATTAATGAAATCAAAGCCGGTAAAGTTGAGTACAGAGCTGACAAGGCTGGTATTATTCACGTACCGATTGGTAAGGTTTCTTTTGATCAGCAAAAGCTGGAAGAAAACTATAAACTTATTGCTGAAACCGTAATGAAAGCAAAACCTGCCGCCGCTAAAGGACAGTATGTCAAGAGCGTAACCATATCATCAACCATGGGACCGGGTGTGAAAATCAATCCTTTGAAAGTAGTCTAAAGATAACATCTGGATACTGTTCAAGGTTGAGATAAATAAAAGTTAATAACCAAAATACCGCTGTAGACAGCAGGTGCTTCTTAAGCTTAATTTCCTGCCGAGGTGGAGGATAAGTTATATAAGTCTGATAAATGACTAGTATTTGTAACCTCCGTGTCTTCGCGGAGGTTATTTTACTTATACCCCAGTCTTACTTACTTTACTGGATATTAACGGCGCATCGTCGAAAGGAGGTGCATCAATGCCTAATTTTGAGGAGAAGCAAAAAATAGTTGATGAAATCAAGCAAAAGTTTCAGGACGCTAACGGAGTTGTACTTGCCGATTATAGAGGTTTAACTGTTTCCCAAGTTACGAGTCTTAGAGTGGATCTGCGTCAAGCCGGCGTGGAATACAGAGTTCTGAAAAACACAATGGTTCGCAGAGCAGCTGATGAAATTGGTCTGGAGGGACTGGATGAGTTCTTGAAAGGTCCTACGGCCATAGCTTTTTCAGCTGACCCGGTCGCCCCGGCTAAGATTCTTTCAGATTATAGTAAGAAAAATAAGAATCTGAAAATTAAAGCTGGAGTTGTCGAGGGCAAAGTAATTGATTCTGAAAGAGTGAAAGACCTTGCTAATCTTCCTTCGAGAGAAGTACTTCTCGCTCAGGTACTTGCGGGAATGCAGGCTCCGCTCCAAGGTATGGTCAATGTCCTGCAGGGACCAATCCGCAAGTTTGGTTATGCTTTAGAAGAGGTGCGGAAGCTCAAGGAGGCCCAAGCTTAGTTTTAAGCTCGAAGTTAAAAGCACTATGTATCATAATTCCGGCAATCGCTAAGAGAGCCGCAATTGTTACTGAATTTAATGATTATTAAAGTAGTATGAAAAATTAAGGAGGATACCTATAATGTCCAAAATTAATGAAATTCTGGAAGCCGTTAAAGGCATGACTGTTCTGGAGCTCTCTGAGCTCGTAAAAGCTTTCGAAGAAGAATTTGGTGTAAGCGCTGCTGCACCTGCCGCTGTTGTTGCTGCACCTGCCGCTGATGGTGGCGCTGCCGCTCCTGCTGGCGAAGAACAAACCGAATTCGATGTAGTTCTGACCGGCGCAGGCCAAGCTAAAATCAATGTTATTAAAATCGTTCGCGAAATCACAGGCCTTGGCTTGAAAGATGCTAAAGAACTCGTTGATGGTGCACCGAAGCCCGTTAAAGAAAAAATTTCTAAGGAAGATGCTGAAGCAATCAAGGCTAAACTTGAAGAAGCCGGTGCCAGCGTAGAAATTAAATAACAAAGCAAATGCTTGCAGAAGATGTCTTCGTATATAAAACTCGAAGGCATCTTTTTTTGCCCCAATACTCCCTTTACACCTTTTAAAGCAGGCCCCTTGTTAACCTTTCCTCCTAGTCTTTTACCAATTTTATAGTAGTTTCCTATGAAAAATTTTAACAATTTTTCATAGCATTCTATGAAGCTAGCTGACTGAATTAATGTTACTAAATTGATGAGGAGCTTATTGATTGCTTGAGGAGGGAATTATGAAAAAACAAGGTGAAACAACGAGAAAATACGGACGGCATATTGTGCAGTATCCAATGGAATACTCTCTTTGTGCCGGTTGCACAGCCTGCGAAATAATGTGTGCCCTTACTCATGACGGAGTAGTTAGCCCGAGTTACAACCGAATTTTTGTGGAAAGAGGAACTTCCTCTATGGTTCATACCATTCTGGCTTGCCAGCATTGTGTTGATCATCCTTGCTATGACGCTTGCCCCCTTAAAGAGAAAGCCATGTGCCTGGATGAGAATGGTATTGTTTATATTAACGAGGACTATTGTATAGGTTGCAAAAAATGTATCAAAGCCTGTGTCTTTGACCCACCACGCATTAATTATGTTTGGAGCAAAGATAAGACTAAAAGAAAAGCAAAAAAATGTGACCTCTGCCGAACTCGTCCGGAAGGCCCTGCCTGCATTGAATATTGTCAAGTAAGATGTATAGGCTTGAGCGATAATCAGATACCGGCAAATAAGCAGCTTGGTTTCCAAGCGAAAGAAGGGGGCAGACAACATGGATAAGCTATACGGATACGTGGGGAAAATAGCCCGTATTAATTTGACGGATAGCACAGTTTCCATAATACCTACTTCTAATTATGTACCTAAGTATATTGGTGGACGTAGTGTGTGCCATAAGATCTTCTGGGATGAAGTTGGTCCCGAGGTTAAGGCTTTCGATCCGGAAAACAAGTTGATATTTATGACCGGGCCAACTACGGCTACCGGGATTCCTACCGGGGGCAGGACGGTATTTACAGGTATTTCACCTAATAGTTATCCGGAACAGTATTCCTGGAGCGGTATTGGAGGATGGTTTGGAGCCGAATTAAAATTTGCCGGTTATGACGGTTTTATTTTGGAGGGCAAAGCCCCGGAACCTACTTATATCCTAATAGAAGATAGTGAAATCAAATTTCTCTCCGCTAAAAACTTGTGGGGGAAATTAGTACACGATACTCAACATAAGCTGGAAGAACTCCATGGTAAAAAAGTCAAGAGTATTGTAATTGGTCCGGCCGGCGAAAATCTTATCCGTAATGCCAGTATTACCACCAGTAACGATAATGTAGCTGCCAAAAGCGGTTTTGGTGCCGTGTTTGGTTCTAAGAACCTTAAAGCGATTGCAGTCCGCGGTACAGGAGTTGTAATCCCGGCCGATATTCAAAAAGTGATGGAATTACGCATGAAAATGGGCTATCCTTACATGCGCCCCAACCCTGTTGTCAAAGAAAATACCATTGGCATGATGGGCAATGAAATTCCGGTTGAAGGCGGTTGGCTTAGGGGGCAGGTTGCCTGTAGCCACGGCTGTAATCAGCACTGCAACACTATGATGATCGGTATGAAGTCCGCTTTTAAGGATGAAAAGGTTAACCATGTGGAGAAGTGCGTCAGCATCTTTGCCTTTGGTTTTAAGGAGGACTGTCCTTGGACGCCGGTTGAGGTCTTCGGCACGGAGAAAAATCATAGTTTGGCTTGTAAAATGTTTAGTAAGGAACCCTTACCGCCTGATCCCAGTGATCCTTACTTTGAAGAGCTTTACAATACCCAAAAAGGTGATATTGTTAACTTCTGGAAACCCGACTTTGATAAAGGAAGTATTATTAATGACCTATGCAATGAATATGGCATTGATAAATGGGATGTCATTGTCTGGTTGCTTCCGTGGCTGTCTATGGGCAAAAAAGAAGGTGTCTTTGACGATATTGATTTTGGCATGGAAATAGACGTAGAATCAGAAGAATTTATCAGATATCTTTTTGATATAATTGTATATAGAAAAACTTACTATGGTAATTTGCTGGCAGAAGGAATGGCCAGAGCCATACGGGCCTTAGGGAAAGAAAAGTTTGGCGATACTATTTATAAAGGCCGTTATTCCCAAAAAATCCCGGGATTAAGGTTAGATATTCCCATAAGTCTCGAAGCTGCCTGGGGTCACTCAGTTCACTGGCAGGGACGGGGTTTTGAAGCAACTATTAATAAACCCGGCTGGGTTTGTCATAATTTACTGCAAATGCTTTCTACCCGCGATGCAATGACGGCAGCCCATCATCATGATACCTATGAAAACTATCTGAAAATGAAGGACGATCCTTGTCATAGTCCCCTTACCGTGCAAGGAGTTATCTTCGATGAAAACAGATCAGAATTGAAAGACTCCGTTACTACCTGCGAGTGGCAAAGCCCCAACGTTTTTTGGACAGAGATGGAAGCCCAATTGTTTGAGGCGGCAACAGGAATAGAGATGACAGAAGAAGAATTGGATAAGGTCGCTGTCCGTTCCAGACTCCTTTTCCGAGCTATTCTCATCCGTAATTACGGTCGTGACAGGGATTTGGAGGTTAATGCCATCTTTCCCATTATGACTTACCCGGACCCCAACAATGAAACTGTAAGCTGGGAAGAGTGGAATGACTTAACAGATATGTATTATGAAGCTCGCGGGTGGGACAAAGAAACCGGATGGCCGACAAGAGAAACTTATGAAAAATATGACCTAAAGGAAGTGGCTGATGAGCTGGAATCTTTGGGCAAACTTCCCCCAAGTAAGAAATAATAAGGCTTCCTGGCGCAAGTTTGAGCAAGTTTGAGGTTATTTATTCAAAAAGCAATTGTTTGGGATTTATACTTTCTAGAGGGGATTATAATCTAGAGGGGGTCAATAATAATGAAAGTTTTGTTTGTTAACATTCCCAGCGGACCGGAAAGTGGCGAATTTGAACACTTTGTTAAAAATGCCTATGTTCCTTTGTTAAAGAAAAATCTGGATTTAGCCAAACAAAAGGATACGGAAATTGTGTTCCGTTTTTGCGAGTGGGGTATGGGTCCGATTGATGTTGCCTTTTATCGGTATTTGGATCACTTAGCCTCCAAAATGGTCTATTACGCGGCGGCCAACGCTGAAAAAGAAGGATTCGATGCCGTGGTTATTAACTGTTTCGGGGATCCAATGCTCTGGGAAGTACGTCAGGCTTTAAATATCCCGGTAATTGGCATTGGGGAGTCCAGCATGCTTCTTTCTGCTCTTATGGGGCACAAGTTCGGTATTGTGCATATCTCTCCTTATAATATCCCTGAAACGGAAGAGCATGTAATAAGGTATGGACTAAAAGACCGCTGTGTCGGTATGCGGGCCATTGCCGACTGGGCCGACACCGGTGCCCAAGACGGGCTGACAGACTCAACATCAACTATTGAAGCTTTTATAACTACGGCCCGCGAACTAATTGCTGATGGAGCTGAGGTTATTATTCCCGGTTGTTCCCT
>JAAYOJ010000034.1 GCA_012520405.1 Peptococcaceae bacterium | reverse complement strand
TTGCCTTTTGAGGGTTCTGCTAAATGGTCGTGTAGCCAATGTACGAGTAATCGGTTTTTCCTCAACTGACGGTAAATATGAACAGTATTTTGGCAATCGAATATTCTTGGGAGACCTTGATAGTGTGCCTTTTGTTACTAAAGAGGATGTGCAAGGTAGAATTGAATGGTGGGTAAAGCAGACCCCGCTCCTTTATTGGTTCGCAAAACCTATCCTTGTTCCAATGGCACAGGGAATCTCAACGGAACCTTTTAATAAAGATATGACGGGTCTCGAATATGAGCAACATTGTGCAAAAAAGCTCATTAAGTCCGGCTATAGCCGTATTGAGGTAACCCCAGGTAGCGGTGATTATGGGGCAGATATTATCGCTTATGACATAAAAGGACATAAAACTTGCTTCCAATGTAAGAAATATGAGGGTAGCGTAGGTGTTTCAGCGGTACAGGAAGTTATAGCCGCCCGGCACTATTATGATTGCAAAAAGGCAGTTGTTCTAACGACCGCTACTTTTACTCCCGCTGCTAAGCAACTTGCACAAGCCACTAATGTCGAGTTAATAGAGCGGTTTATGTAAGGAAGGTGATTGTATGGTATGGGCATTTAAAGCCTTTTTCAAGCTGTTAGGGCGGATATTTGTAATACTTATATCTATACCCTTAAGCATACTCATATTGCCCTTTTACGGCATATACAGTCTCTTAGGGGGCAAGACAAAGACAAGAGTAGCCGTAAAGCAAAAAAAAGATAAATCAAGTTGGGTAGATAGGTACGAAGAAATTATCGCTTTTATGGACGATGAATAATTATGCACTTGAAAAGAGACCATGTTTTCCCTATGTGTAAGGATAGTTGTCGTATAGAGGAAATAGTGTACACAATAAATATGATAACTCCTAAGGAGAATAGAAATGTTAGAAAGAACCTCAACAAGAAAAAGTTACTCAAAAGAATTTAAGGAATCAGTTCTTTGAGAACTGTTTACAGATTTTCAAGGAAAAAAGGAATATTTGGTTTTTTAAACATGAATACGAGGTCACGACATAGAAATCGTGATCTCGTATTTTTTGCTCTTATGCTGGGACTTTCAAATGTTTAATTTTTCACAATATGGAAATAATAATAAACAAAATATTTTATATCCATTATTTACACTTTGTGATTATTTAAACAAGATAGGGGGAAACAAAAATGTTCCCGCTCAGGGAAAATTTATTTAAAACTATAACACCATTGATAATTTTGTTATTTGCTGTACAAATAGCTTTGTCCTATATTGTTGTGGAAAATTTAGAAGGCATTACTAATTTTCTTAGCCCGAGTAGCTATAGACAAGTTGAAAATGCTACTAAACCTATGACGATAAATAACTTAAAAGATAATTGGGAACTAATGGGAACCCAAACATATTCCTCAGAGAAAATTAAAAATCTAGCAGCTAAGTATAATGCTAACTCTGAGTATTTAAACTATATTATTAAAGTAGAAAAAATTTTCGATCTACAACCCTGTGACCTTTTAGCGTTAATTGCTCAGGAATCAGGCTTTAAGCCTCAAACCCGTATGGACGGAGGCTCCTTGTCCTACAGCACAACTCAAATGAAATTACCGGCGGCCATTACAGCCTACAAAGCTATTACGGAATATTACAATATGGAAATACCCTACCCCACTGATGAACTGCTAAAAAACGATGAGTACTACGCAACTCTATTAGCCGGGGGTTATCTTAGATACCTTAATGATACTTATAATAATAATAAATATGAATCATACTCGGCCTATAACTTGGGCATTGGCGGGAAAAATCAATTCTATAAGAGAAATGGCCATTACAAATCATCTTATGCTGTAAAAGTTGCTAGCTTAGGAGAATCTTTTGTTCAATACATTGGGCAAGAATATTTTTATCAAGACACTTAACATCAAAGAACAGGGGAAAAATGTTTTATTTGTTAAAACTTAAAATTTTATAACGAATAATTAATGTGTCAATAATCAGCAAAAATGTCACCCCTAAAGCAATATAACTAGTTTCTCCTGAAAAAGTCAGGACCTTGAACAAAATAAAAGGAATTCGATACCTCAAAATGGAAATAGTAGTTGCCCAAAAAACATTTCCAGAGGCGATAGAATTCCTTTGAAATAAAGGTTCCACATCGCCTCAGAAAAATCCTTTTTGAGGTGAAGAAAATGTTAAAACTTAAAGATGAACAATTAAACATTTGGGATAGCATTTTACCGCCGGAGTTGCTTAGATTACCTGAAGAACTGGCACTCATCGACGAAATGCTGGATGATGAACGATTCATGAAGCCTTATATTGAGAGGCATCCGAATAAAACTAACATGGGGCGTAAAACATACCCAATCGAAAAATATTTGAGACTCATGTTCCTGAAGCGTAAATACAATTTTGGCTATGAATCATTAATCAAAGAAGTCG
>JAAYOJ010000108.1 GCA_012520405.1 Peptococcaceae bacterium | reverse complement strand
TGCTGGAAGCCTGCATTATCTCCTGCAAAGCCTTTATCGCCTATGCTAAACGGCATGCGGATCTGGCCAGGGAAATGGCGGCCAAAGAAAGCCGTCCTGAGCGCAAAGCTGAACTGCTTAGAATTGCCGAAGCCTGTGAACGGGTACCGGCCGAACCCCCGCGGGATTTCTTTGAAGCTGTGCAGTGCATCCGACTCTATCACTTGGTTTGCTGGAAAGAAAGCTCGGACCGTCCGGAAGTACCGATCGGCCGTTTGGACCAGCTGTTATACCCTTATTACAAGAAAGACAAAGAAGAAGGCAAAATCACTGCTCAGCAAGCTGCCGAACTGTTGGGCGCTTTGTGGCTGAAAATCAGAGAATGTGAGAATCTCGTCACAATTCCGCGCGAACAGCGGGCTGCCCCCGGCTCTCTCTTACCGAACATTACTCTTTGCGGTACAGACAAAGACGGTAATGACTTAACTAACGAGATCTCCTGGCTCGTCCTGGAAGCTATGGCCCAAATAAAACTATCCGAACCCGCCATCTATATACGCTATAACCCGGATATGGATCCCGAATTTGTCCTTCATGCTCTAAGATGCAACCGCGAATTCGGCGGCGGTAACCCGGCCTTCTTAAACGACAAACTTGGCACCCAGCGTTATTTGGACCGGGATGTACCGATTGAAGACGCTTGCAACTGGAGTGCCAGTGGCTGCTTGGGTTACCATCTGGACTGTATGGAACACTTGGGTGGCGGCCATAACATTAACCAGACCAAACTGTTTGAACTGGCTTTAAACAACGGTTATGACCCCAGAACCCAGAAACAGCTTGGACCTAAGACCGGCGATCCCAGAACCTTTACTTCATTTGAACAAGTAATGGAAGCTTACTATAAACAACTGGAATACTTTGTGCCTCTCATGCATAAAGTCAAGATGATTTCTCTGGCTACCGAGATCACTGATGGCCCCATGAGCGGCTTAAGATGTGCTATGCAGTTTGAAGACTGCATCCGCGAAGGACTTACTCCCAAAGAAGGCGGCGCACGTTATCCGGAAGGCAGGACCTCCTGGTTGGGAAGCCGCGGCATGGTTGATACTGCAGACAGTATGGCGGCTATCAAGAAACTGGTCTTTGACGAGAAGAAAGTTACTATGGATGAACTACTGGAAGCTTGTGCCAAGAACTGGGAAGGCTATGAGGAGCTGCAGCAGATGTGCCTGAAGTCACCCAAATATGGTAACGACGATGAATATGTAGATGAAATCTATGATGAGCTTTCCACCAAGGTTCCGGAAATTATGCAAAGATGGATTGACCCCATCACCGGCAAAAAACCGATGCTCTTTATCGGCGCTGCCGCCGGTCATATCGCGATCGGTAAAGCCATTGGGGCACTGCCTAACGGCAGACTGGCCGGTTCCCCCACCTGCGATGCTGCCTGTTCCGTCATGCCCGGAATGGACGTCAACGGACCGACAGCGGCCATAAACTCTGCTACTAACGGCCCATACGCTAAAGAATTTGTGGGTTATGCCATGAATATGAAATTCTCCAAATCCATTCTCAACACCGACGATAAACTGCAGAAAATGGCCTGGCTGATTAAAGCCTTTATGAAGAGAGGCGGCTGGCATATTCAATTTAACATCCACAGCAGAGAAGAACTTCTCGATGCTCAGAAGAATCCTGAGAAGCACAAAAACCTGTTGGTCAGGGTCGGCGGTTACAGCGCTTACTTTATAGATTTGCCGCCTGAGCTCCAGACTGAAATAGTCAACCGTACCATGCACGAAATAGTGTAGAAGGCGCGAAATAGTATAAAGTTAAGTATCCAGAACATTTAAAACAAGGCCAAGGGAAGAGGGGGCGGATCTCATGACCCGGTGGGGACACCAAGAACTGTCCCTTCGTCCCCGCAGCCTACTTAAGGGAGAGGAATTGAATAACATGGAAGGGATAGTATTTAATATCCAAAGATACAGTATTGATGACGGACCCGGAGTGAGAACAACTGTTTTTTTGAAAGGTTGCCCTTTGACTTGCCTCTGGTGTTCCAACCCCGAGTCACAAAAGTACATACCGGAGGTTACCTACAGGTATACATCGTGCAAAAAATGTGGCACTTGTATAACCGTATGTCCCGAACATGCTATGACTCTCGACGAAGAAGGCGTGCATATAGACAGAAAAGCATGTACTAATTGTGGAAAATGTATTGAAGTATGTGTGCATGAAGCTCTTCAAATGTCCGGTAAAAAAATGACTGTTGACGAAGTTCTAAAAGTAGTTAAAAGAGATGCGGATTACTATGAAGCGTCGGGAGGCGGGGTTACGGCTTCCGGCGGAGAAATTTTAGGACAGGCCGATTTTGTCGCTGAACTGTTTAAACGCTGTCGGGAACTGGGTATTCATACCTGTGCAGATACTTCCGGTTACGGCAGGGAAGAAGATATGGCCAAGATTTTAGAGTACAGCGATCTAATCTATTTTGACCTCAAACATATGGATGCAGAAGAGCATATCAAAATGTGCGGCCAGTCTAACGAATTAGTTTTAAGTAACCTAGCTCTCGTGGTGGCCAAAGGTGTACCGGTAGTTATTCGTGTTCCTCTTATACCCGGTTATAATGATTCGGAAGAAAATTTAAATGCATTGGCCAAAACAGTGGCCGATTTAACTAAAGACGCTCCCGTTAACATTTTGCCCTATCACAGGTACGGGACTAATAAATACAGAATGTTGGATTTGAAATATCCACTGGAAGATGTTAAAGAACCTACCCCAGAGGAGTTGGAAAAGGCTAAAGGCATTATTGAATCCTATGGGTTAAAGTGTGAGATTTCGAAATAGATCGGGTTAAATCATAAATCAAAAATCATAAAAACATATGATGGAGGAGAGACATGATTAAGGTTAAAAATGTGCGCATTCCTGAAGAAGAATTTCTTAAGATGCACGAAGAAGTACTGTCCATATGGCCGACAGGGAAGGAAGTAGATCTTGAGGAAGCTGTAGAATATAATAAAAGCTTACCCGAAGACAAGAATATGGCCAAAATGCTGGCTAAGCTCAAAGCTGAAGGTAAGACCAGCCTTTATCCCCGCTCCGGGACCCCGGTAGTTGAAGAGGAAATCAAACTCCTTAAAGGCCTGAACGAAGCCGGTGTGTGTTTATTCCCCTTTACTACCGACTCTTATTCCCGCAACGTCAAATTTGATTTGGCCCAAAAAGGTTTGGAAGAAAGTATTAAGACCGGAAAAGCAAAACTGAACGGTTACCCCATTGTAAACCACGGGGTTAAAACTACCCGTAAAGTTATCGAATCCTGCTACGGTGCCTTTGACATTCGCAGTTCCCGCGAAGGTCAAGCCATTATTGCTGAAATTGCCTTTGCTTCCGGTATTAGTGCGATTCCACAGAGTTTATTCGGTTGGATTTCCGGCTTTGATAAACGCGCCACTCCTGAAGAGTGTATTCAGACAGCCCAATATAGCGCCCGCCTGTCGGGTTACTATGCCGATCGGGGCCATATTATTAACCATGCTACCCACGGCTGGCTGGCCAACGGTGTCATTCCCACTTATGTCGGTATAGCCTGCATGATTCTGGAAGCCCTGGTTTCTGCCGGGCAAGGCATCAAGAGCGTATCCCCCATGGTTAACTTTAACGGCAATATGGCCCAGGACCTTGGAGAATTCCGGGCTGCCGAGAAACTTTTCCGTAAATATCTGGATAAATTCGGACATTCTGATGTTATGATTCCCGGCCTTATCGGCAACCAGTCCTTCCTCTATTCCTTCCCGCAGGATATCGGTAGGGCTTACGGTTATATTAACTATACAGCCATGATCGGTGCCTTGGCTAATCTGCCGGCCTGCTCTGTTAAAACCGTGGATGAAGCTATTGGCATACCCAGTATCGAAGCTCACCAGCAGACCTATCGTTCTGCTAACTGGATTTATAACGTGGTCCGTCAACAGAAGTTCGAAATTGAATCTGAAGAAATCGATATTGAAGAAAAAATGTGTACTTTGGCAGTTAGTGCTATTGTGGATAAAGTTATGGAAATGGGTGACGGTGATGTTTGCGTCGGTATTGTCAAGGCTCTAGAGGCCGGGGTACTCGACGGTCCCTTCTCCATCAATATTCATGTTAAAGATAACTGCTTAGGTGTGAGAGACTTAAAAGGTGCCGTTCGTCATCTGGAATACGGCAACCTGCCCATTCCCGAAGAAGTACGCCGGTTTGAACGGGAAAGAATCGCTGAACGCGAAGCCTATGAAGGCCGTCGTATGGATTATAAAGTATCCCTGGCTGATTTTTGGACCTTAAGCAAAGGGACCTTAATTGATCCTAAAGAAGAAATAGTCTACGAAGAAGAAGCTCCGGAGAACAAATATAAAGCTGATGTTCTGGCCAAACAGCCCACCATAATTACCGGTACCGTCGGCGTGGACGCTCATGTTATCGGTACTAAAATCATTAGCAGAGTTCTTAAAGAGGAAGGCTTTAAAGTTGTGGCCTTGGGTGCTCAAACCTCAGCTGACGAATTTATTAAAGCCGCCCAGGAAACAGCTGCTGACGCCATGTTGATTTCTTCCATGTATGGTATGGCTGAATTCGACCTTCAAGGTTTCCGTGATAAATGTGTTGAAGCAGGTTTGGAAGATATCCTGCTTTACATCGGCGGTATTCTGGGCGTAGGTAAACATGATTTCAAGGAAGATGAAATCAAGTTTAAAAAGATTGGTTTTGACCGGGTTTATCCACCCGATTCCGACATTAAAAAAGCTATTGTGGATTTAAGCGAAGACCTTAAAGCAAAAGGCAAAATCTAAGGGGAAAAACCAAATGAACAACATCCGGTTATTTATCGATTTCGGGAGTACCTTTACTAAAGTAGTAGCTTTTGATCTCGATAAAGAAGAACTTATGGCTAGGGTTCAGGCACCCTCGAGCGTAGATACCGATGTTATTATCGGGCTTAAACAGGCACTTTCCAAACTGGCGGAAACAGTTCCTTATACAGATTCTGATGTTAAGCAGGCTATAGCCTGCAGCAGTGCAGCCGGTGGCTTGCGTATGGTTTGTATTGGCTTGGTCCCTGAGTATACCACTGAAGCGGGGAGACTGGCCGCCCTGGGAGCAGGTGCTAAAATAGTCGGAACTTATTCCTACGAATTGACGAAGAAAGAACTGGAAGAAATAGCCGAAATATCTCCGGATATCATACTTCTTACCGGCGGTACGGATGGCGGTAATCAGAAAATTATCTGTCACAACGCCGAAATGTTGTTTGCAATCGGAGATAGAATAAAAAATATTATTGTTGCGGGTAATAAATCAGCTCAGGATAAAATCGAAGAAATATTTGCCGGTATAAGTACCAACATCGTCTATACGAAAAATGTTATGCCCGAATTTGGTAAACTTGACCTGGACCCGGTTAATGAAAAAATTCGCGAACTGTTTATTAACCATATTACCCAGGCAAAGGGCATTGCCCGGGTCAAAGAAGTCATTCAGGATGTTATAATGCCGACTCCTTCCGCAGTCCTGGAAGCAGCCAGGCTCATCGCTGAGGGGGTACCGGGCGCCCATATGGGCCTGGGAGAGCTTTTACTGGTTGATGTGGGCGGTGCCACCACTGATGTTTACTCCATAGCAACGGGGGTTCCGACCAAAGATGGAGTTAATACTATCGGGCTGCCGGAACCCTACGCTAAAAGGACCGTGGAAGGGGATTTAGGTTTATATCATAACCTGGATACCCTCTCGGACATAGCAGAACAGGAAAATACACTGGCTGAGCAAAGCAAGAAGGAGTTTAGTCAAAAAGTACAAGAACTAAGATCGGTATTGAGTGTACCCCAAGGGGAGGAACAGACCCAGTACCAGCTTCTGCTATCCAGGCTGGCAATCAAAACAGCTGTGGACCGGCATGTAGGACGCTTGCAGTTGGTGGTTACTCACAACGGTGAAGTCTGGTTCCAGCGAGGAAAGGACCTTACCAAAGTAAAGAACGTAATCGGTGCCGGGGGTCCGGTAGTATTTTCCAGCAACTCGCGTCAAGTACTGGAAGGAGCCACTTTCCAGCAGGAGCTACCTAATATACTCAAACCAAAGGAACCAAAGTTTTATATTGACCAGAAATATATTCTTTTTGCTATCGGTCTGCTTGCCCAAAGCAATCCCGCCAAAGCCTTTAGAATTATTAAGAAGTATTTGGTTCAGATTTAGCCGTCCGGTTTCGACCACTAAGGCGTGTCTAGACCGGATGATAATATCCGCTAAGACACGCCCTTTTCAACAGCAAATATTGTTCTTCGTCAAACCAAGTTTTCCCCTAGGGAGATTAATAAAATCTTACTGCGCCTGTCTATAAAAAAAAGCCGTCGCGCAGCGGCTGAAAGGGGTTTTACTATGCCATCTTTCAATAATTACAAGCATGTTTTTACGCCGCTTAAAGTCGGCCGTACCACCTTAAAAAACAGAATAGAGTTTGCCCCCATGGTTTGTGATTTCACTAATTGCCTTGGTGAAGCGACCCAAAATTATATTGACTTTGTTGAATCCCAGGCCGAATCCGGAGTGGCTCTTATTCATCTAGGAGCGACCCCTGTCAACTGGGAAAATGCGGTTGATTATCCTTCCGAACTGGATGTTACCGACGAGTTGAAGATTAACAGTCTCGGATTATTAGCTGAAGCGGCTCATCGGCATGGTGCAAAGCTATCAGTAGAGTTGGTTCATGCCGGCCGGGGCGTGCATCCTAGATATCTAAAAGGGGAATGGGGCCTTTCCGCCAGCAGTATACCAATCCCTGGATCCCACCCTTATATTAAAGAAATGGATCAAAAGGACATCGAAAAAGTTATCAATGATTATGTTGATTGTGCTGCCCGCCTTGACCGTTGCGGCTTTGATGGGGTTCTGATTCATGGTGCCCATGGGAATTTAATAGCCCAGTTCCTTTCTCCCATGACTAATCATCGCCACGATATTTACGGTGGTTCTTTTGAAAATCGTTGCCGTTTTCCGCTCATGCTCTTAAAAGCTGTACGGGAAGCAGTTCGTCCCGACTTTATTGTGGAATTACGTATTAGTGGCGACGAAATTTTGCCGGAAGGCATGAGAGTCGATGAAGTAATTGAATTTCTGAAAATTGCCCAGGAATATATTGACCTGGTTACAGTTTCGGCCGGTTTAATCGTAGATCCGCGTGCTCAGTTCTATGCCATGCCGCCCTATTTCCGTCCGCGGGGGGCTAACGTACCCTATGCCCGAGCAATTAAACAATGCCCGGATATTCATATTCCTGTAAGCGTGGTAGGCGGGCTTACTGTGGATATGGCTGAACAAATAATTGCTGAAGGAAGCGCCGATATGGTTGCTATAGCCCGGGGTCTTTTAGCGGATCTCGATATGCTCAAAAAATGTTACCGCGGTAAATCCGAGGAAGTTCGTCCTTGCTTACGTTGCTGGGGTTGTGCAGGTAATTATGCCAGCCATGTACAATGTGCCGTCAATCCGGCTCTTGGTCGGATTGGCAGGTATGCTAAAGTTCAAAAAGCTGATGAGAAAAAGAAAGTTGTAGTTATTGGGGGCGGAGTTGCCGGGACCCAAGCAGCACGTACCTTGGTGCAAAGAGGACATGATGTTATTTTGTTCGAAAAGAACTCTACTTTGGGTGGCCTCTTAAATGATATAAACAAACTGCCTTTTAAGGAAGACTTGCTCAATTATACTAATTGGCTTATCAATACTACCATGAAATGTGGTGCTGATATCCGGCTCAATACAGAGGCAACGGTTGAAAATGTAATGGCTGAAAATCCGGATGTAATTGTGGTTGCTAGCGGTTCCTCGCCGGCTCGCCCACCTATTCCCGGGATTGATAATCCCAAGGTAGTCAATGTCCTGGATGTAGACTCCGGCAGGAAGAAGCTCTCCGGTAAAGTCCTAGTTTGCGGTGGCGGCGTTAGCGGTTGTGAATCAGGGTTGGCGCTGGCTATGGAAGGCTGCGAGGTCACTATTGTGGATATGATTCCCGTCAGTGAGTTTGCCTCCGACGTAATGGATCTAACCCGTAAAAACTTGTTCCATCTCTTAAAGGAGTACAAGGTTAAACTCGTCGGTGAGCGGCTGGTACGCTCCATTGATGATCAAGGCGTGGTAGTCGAAGGCAAAGACTGGAAGTATGAGACTTTAGAAGCAGACTATGTAGTCGAAGCTTTGGGAATGAAGAGCAATAATGCTCTGGCAGAAAAACTTAAGGATTTGCTGCCCGATGTCTATGTGGTTGGCGATGCTTACGAGGTTAAAAACATAAAGAGAGCCAATCTTACCGCTTATGATTATAGTTGTAATATCTAGCAATAAAAAAGCTTCCCCCGGCTTGTCCAGGGGAAGCTTTTTAAGCTCAAAGATTAAGTTATGCTTTACTAAATTGTTATAGGCTTAGCCTATGATGCCAATTGAAAATAGTATTTTACAAAAATACTGCTGAGGGCTAAACTGATTTTGAAAATAATAACAAAATTATCGATATACAATAAAATACAAAAGATGCAAATGGAGGAGAAATAAATGCCTAGTGTATTTTTGGCCAGCAGAAATCCAATCCTTTTTGGCTGCGGTGTATCCAAGCAGACGGGTGAAAAACTAAAAGAGTTTGGTTGTAAAAAAGTATTGGTGGTTCATGATAAGGGCGTCAAAGAGGCAGGGATTGTCGATAAAATACTGGGATATATTCATAAGGCCGGGATAGAAACCGTCTGTTTTGATAAGGTACTTCCTGATCCGCCCGATTATATTTGTGAAGAAGCAGGCGCCCTTGGCGTCGCTGAAAAGGTAGACGGGGTTGTAGCTATTGGCGGTGGTAGTTCTTTGGATACCGGCAAAGCTGCTAAAGTACTGTTAACCAACCCTCCGCCCATTAGCAGATATTACTTGAAACATGAAGATCTCGTGCCTGATGAAAGTAATATGAAACCCATTATAGTGATTCCGACGACGGCGGGGACCGGTAGTGAAGCCACCCCCGGTGGGGTGATCACCGACACTAAAAACAATTGCAAACAAAATGTTCCTTGTGCCACTAATCTTGGTATCGTTGATCCGGAGCTAACCCTTGGGCTTCCTCAGTCTGTTACAGTTACAACTGCAGTTGATGCTCTTTGTCATTGCGTAGAGGCTTATACTTCAAAAGAAGCCAACCAAATCAGCGATGTTATTGCCAAGGAAGCCATATCCTTAATTGGCCGGAATTTAAGGAAGGTGATTAAAGATGGTTCCGATTTAAAAGCCAGGGAAGGTGTACAGCTGGCCGCTACCCTAGCGGGTTTATCCATCATGGGTCCCTTTTGCAATATTCCCCACGAAATTGGCCTAATGCTGGGCATGATATTCCATCTACCTCATGGCATCGCCTGCGGTATTACTTTGCCTGAAGCTTTGCAATACCTGGCGCCGGCAATCCCCGACAGAATTAAAACAGTGGCTCAATTATTAGGGGCCGACATCCCCGAAAATGCCGGCTCAGAGGAGATCGGTCAAATCGCTTATACCACCGTACGCAATCTTTATGATGATATTGGTATGCCTAAACTTAAAGATTTGGTTAAATCAAAAGAGGAGCTGGCTGCTGCAGTCCCCCAAATTATGGACTATTCACCCTTCCATTTTTCAGCCCGGCCTGTGAACGCTGAAGATGTTTTAGCCATTCTGGAAAAAGCCTACGAGGCTTAAATTCAATAGTGTTTTTTCTTTCTGTGAATTAATAGAGGGTGTAAGCCCTCTATTATTATGTCCTATCAAAAGCGAAAAAGATATATTATAATTTACATAGAGATATTATGGGATATTGTTCAGGAAGGTGAAAGCATGAGAAGAAAATCCAGAAAAAATATAGGGCATAAAGAACTAGAGAGGATCGTTACTGAACACAGCAATTCCATTTCATTGCATGATAAATATGGAAATATATTATTAAATTTCCTGGGAGTTAAGGTTAGCAACCTTGTTGGTTTAAATGCCAAAGAATTGTCCAATGAATATGACTGGTCCCCCAGTCAAAAGGCTGTTCAAACCCGTACCGCAGTTACAGGCATTGTCGGCACAAAATATGGTCGACAGCAAATAGTAAACGCCACCCCGCTTTTGGATGAAAAAGGGGAAGTCAGTCTAGTTGTTGTTACTGCTTTAGATAAGGAGCTGCTAGATCGCTACAAAGAGATACTTAATAAAGATATAGAAAATTCTTTGGATGAAAGCCTAAAGGTCACAATCGATTACTTGAGTGAACCTAATTATTCCAACAAAGGGATAATCGCTGAAAGTCCGCAAATGGTCAAAGTTCTGGAAACTAGTAAAACTGTGGCTAAAACTGACAGCACTGTAATGCTTATTGGGGAATCAGGCACCGGTAAAGAAGTAATTGCCAGGTATATTCACCGCAATAGCTTACGCGCTCAGAGACCCTTTATTCCCGTGAACTGCGCTGCCATTCCTCAGGAACTTATGGAATCTGAATTTTTCGGCTATGTTAAAGGGGCTTTTACCGGTGCTAATATGCAGGGCAAAGCAGGACTATTTGAGATAGCCGACCAGGGAACTTTATTTTTAGATGAGATCGCTGAATTGCCGCTAAATATGCAGTCCAAACTGTTGCGGGTCTTAGAGAGCGGAGAAATAAAAAGATTAGGCGATACTAAAACAAAAAAAGTAAATGTCCGCCTAATCGCAGCCACCAACAGGGACTTGAAAGAAATGATCAATCAGAAATTATTCCGCAGTGACCTGTATTTTCGCCTGAATGTTATTCCAATCACTTTACCTCCTCTGCGCAACAGACCTGACGATATTCTGCCTTTGGCCTACAGTACTTTGAAAGAATTGAATCTTAAGTACGGTTTGAATAAAAAATTTACCAATCAAGCCATAGAAGCTTTCTTTAATCATTCCTGGCCCGGAAATGTTCGAGAACTCCGCAACGTTATTGAAAGAATGGTAGTTACCTCTGAAGGAGATAACTTATATCTTGAAGATAGCTTCCTGGAAAAAGCACAGTCTAGCGATAGCACTTCGGATTCTAGCCCCCCTGAAGAGAAGATGGTTTATAGGGGCCCGCTGAAAAGCGTTTTAGCTCAAGTGGAAGAGGATTATATTAAACAAATATTAGAACAATGCGGGGGGAAAGTGGCGGAGGCGGCTAAGCTTTTAGGAATCCATCGCTCGGTTTTATACAGAAAAATGGAAAAATATTCGCTATAGGCGAAATATTGAGTACTCAACACATATACTTTACCGGAGGTGAGGATTAACCCAGGGAATCATAAAGATATTGCAAACTGTTTGTTGCAGCAGAGAAACAAAATGCGTCGCAATATAGAGAAAATGTAGCTGAGGTGCAACTTAACAAAAAAATTACTTAGCCTTTGCTGCTTGGCATTTCTCCTGACTGGTAGCCTTTGGTGTTTTGTATGTATGCTTGGCATAGAGATTGCAATTCGAGATTTTATATTACTTTTTGTTATGTTGTTATGACCTGTGGTTATATAGAATCTTCCCTGTTACTGAAGAAATATAATATTGGAAAGAGGTAGAGAAATTATGTATGGTT
The DNA here is from genome assembly GCA_012520405.1 of Peptococcaceae bacterium. GTDB lineage: Bacteria > Bacillota > Desulfitobacteriia > Desulfitobacteriales > Syntrophobotulaceae > JAAYMU01. The sequence goes on along the minus strand of JAAYOJ010000108.1, from coordinate 3,340 downwards.
ACACGGGAAAGATGCTGTTCGTTAACCTGACGACCGGCGAATTAGAGGACAAACACATACCCGAGCAGTGGTACCGTGATTTTATCGGTGGACCTGCCCTCGGCGCACGCATTCTCTATGAATACATGCCTGCCAAATGCGATGTATTCGGAGAAGACAGTATGGTTGGTTTCATTTCCGGTCCCTTCAACGGTTCCAATTTCTTTTGTGGAGGACGTTATTCTGTAGTTTCCAAGTCCCCGGTCTATAATGGATGGAACGATGCCAGTTCCGGCGGCGATTTTGGTCCTTCTATTAAGGCTGCCGGTTATGACGGCGTATTTGTCAAAGGTATTTCTCCAAAACCCGTTTATATCTTCATTGACAGCGGCAAAGCAGAGATCCGAGATGCTGAAAAGTACTGGGGTTTGACCAGTGTAGAATTTGAAAAAGCTCTAGCTGCTGATCTTGGATGTAAATACAGTGCTTCTTATATAGGCCCTGGCGGTGAACGGATGTCACCAATGGCCTGTGTGTTGAACGACTATTCCCGGGCAGCAGGCAGAGGTGGCACGGGAGCCGTTATTGGCTCCAAAAAGCTTAAGGGCGTTGTGTGCACCGGCAGACTTCCTATCCAGATAGCTGATAAGGCCGGACTTACTGCCCTTAATAAATCTATTGCTGAGTTTTTGAAGGATCATCCTATGTTGGCTAACATGCGTACGGCCGGTTCAAGCGGCGCCTTTTTGCCCAATCTTATGAGCGGGGATACATGTGTTAAAAATTACTCCGTTTCCCTGGAGGAAACCGGTAAGACCGTTCAAGATTTTGAGCGTATCGGTGCTCCTAAACTCAGCGACGAATATAAAACTGAAAGTTATTCTTGTGCAGCCTGTCCTATGCGTTGCGGTGCCGAAGTCCAGGTTAGGGAAGGTAAGTACAAAACAGATGAAAACTCCAAGGTAGCTAGACCTGAGTACGAGAGTTTGGGTTGGTTCGGCCCTGGAATAATGAATGAGGATCCCGAGGTCGTGATTACCTGTAACCATCTCTGTGACCAATACGGACTTGATACCATATCCACCGGTGGTACCTTAGGTTGGGTATTTGAATGTTTCAATAATGGTGTGCTTACCAAGGAAGAGCTTGATGGTATAGAACCTTTCTGGGGCGACGGCGATGCCGCTGTGGAGTTAACCAAAAAAATATGCGATATGGAAGGATGCGGCAAGATATTGGCCCAGGGTTCCAGTAAAGCAGCTGATTATTACGGCAAAGGCCATGAATATCTCTTTGTTGCCAGCGGTATGGAGATAGCCGCTCATGATCCACGTCGGGCTCCTGGGTATATCCGTACTTACCAGCTTGATCCCAGCCCCGGACGTCATGTTAAGGGTGGTTTGGCTAAGGCCAATGACCGTATGACCCGCGAACTTCGTTACAATTATCGTATTACCGGCTACCACGATGTGCAGGAAACATGTGTTACAGAGTATATTAACGCTTCCGGCCTTTGTGTATTTACAGCTCGTGTATTCCCCGGCACTTCCATCTATGATGCTTATAAATATGTTACCGGTAATGAAATGAATAAGCGCGACCTCCGCTTCTTTGGCATACGGGCTTTCACTATGCGTCATGCCTTTAATTTGCGGGAAGGCTTAAGAAGAGAAGATTTCACGATTACGGACCGTATGGCCGGAAGACCACCGCTTAAGGGCGGCCCGACTAAGGGAATTACTCTGGACGAAGTGCGCCTTGGTGATAACTTCTATAATGCTATCGGTTACTATCAGGATGGAACTCCTTACCTTGATATGCTTGAAATTACAGGCGGTTTGGAATGCGTTATTAATGATCTGTACCCGCCTGAGGAGAAAAAATAGTTCTAGCGGAGAAGAAATAGCCAGAGTGGAAGAAGAAATAAGAAAATTATAAAGGAGAATCCTAATGAAAGTCCTCGTTAAATTTTTTGTTTTCGATCTACCGCCCGGCTTTGCAGATGCCGAACTGGAACTCCCTGAGGGTTCGGTTGTAAAGGATGTTTTGGATGCCTGTCTTGATCTGTTAGAACAAAGAAATGTTACTATGGATGTCAATGAGTTAAAAACCGCTACTGTCATGGTCAACAATAAATGGTCTGATGCTGACGATCCAGTTGCTGACGGGGACACGGTGAGCATAATCCGTCCCATGGACGGGGGTTAATCTATGAATGGCAGATATTCTCGCAACATGCCCGCTCTTTCAGCAGAGGAATGCGCGGTTTTGGGCCAAAAACATGTCTGCGTAGTAGGCTGCGGTGGCCTGGGCGGCTTTCTCATTGAGATCTTAGCCCGTATAGGAGTAGGTGCCATGACAGTGGTTGACGGGGATGTCTTTGATGTTACCAATCTCAACCGCCAGCTCTTATGCGAGGAGACGCTTCTTGGAACCAAAAAAGCCGAGGCAGCAGCAGCGCGCGTTTCCAAAATCAACTCTGATGTGAAGATAAAAGCAGTAACAGAATTCTTAACCATGGAGAATGGATCCCAGCTGCTGGAAGACTGTGATCTGGTCATCGATGCTTTGGACAACATTGATTCAAGACGTATTTTGGCTGCCGTGTGTGCTAAGAAAGATCTTTTTCTGGTCCATGGTGCCATAGGCGGCTGGTTTGCTCAGATAACGGTGGTTGCACCCGGCTCCGGAGTCCTCGATAAACTCTATCCGCCTAAGGCCCAGGTGCCTAATAAGGGGAATCCGTCTTTCACTCCTGCAGTTTGTGCCTCTATTCAGGCTACGGAAGCAGTTAAGCTTTTGTGCGGTAAACCATCCACCCTTCTTGATAAGCTTCTGCTTATAGATCTGAGAACCTTGGAGTTTACTAAAATTAACCTTTAATAATAGTATAGTCAGCATAGCCAGTAGCCAGCATAGATAGAATAGGTAGATAGATTAAATATATAGAGAGATAATGAGTTGCAATAAAGCGCCTGTCGCCGGTAGCACCGGCACAGAGCGCTTGTTATTTATAGGCCCTGTTTCAAAATAACGATTTTGTTTCGAGATAACGACTTTTTGTTTCAAGCTTGCGACAAGGAAATACCTTTAGAACGGTGTTTATGGCGGCCTGTTTCATAATCAAGTTGGCATTAAACTTGCAATATATGTATATAAACAATTACAAAAAATTTATATAAAACTAATAATAAAATTCTAAAGAAAGGAAGGATTAAAGTGGTAACACCCGCCAAAGTAAACCCTGAAGAAATTAGAAATGTCCAAGTATTAACACCCAGGCTGCAGAAACTTAAAGCAGAATGGGAGGCCGCTGAGCCTCAGGTTTATGTTGACGACACACTTCTCTTTACCCAGTCCT
>JAAYOJ010000039.1 GCA_012520405.1 Peptococcaceae bacterium | reverse complement strand
ATACCATTTTCCTGCTTCACAAGCAGAAAGAATTGACAAAACAGCTTCAGATTCAAGCCGGATCCTCTCTTGGGTCTGGTCATCAAAAGGACGTCTGAATGTCAACGAAAAAGTTTACCATATGATATTGAATTTGTTTACCACCAATGATACTCAAAAAGTTTACCACCAGTGATACTGAATTTGTTTACCACAGGGGGCTTAAAAACGGGAAAACACTAACAGAAAAGCATTTCCCCATTGTGATAATTAGTTGGAAGATAAGCTCCCAGGATCGGCTCTGTATGGGCGCTCCGAATTCATATTCAAGACATGGGACCTGAAGGTCAGCCTGTCGATTAAAGCCGTTAGCATGGTAGTATTCTCAAACATTGTGACCCAATCCGAGAATTTCAGGTTTGTTGACACAATAACACTCTGACGTTCTGACCGGTCAGCAATGACCTTGAATAATAGCTCGGACTGGTGGCGATTAAAAGTCAAATAACTCAGTTCATCGATAATGAGCAGTTCTGCCTTGGATATTTGCTTTTCCAGCTTTAATAGCTTCTTGTATTCCTGAGCTTCAATTAATTCGTTGGAAAGATTGGCGGCCGTATAGAACTTCACATTCATCCCCTGCATACAGGCTTTGATACCTAAAGCAATTGATAAATGCGTCTTCCCGGTTCCCGGATTACCAATCATTACAATATTTTGTCGTTTACTAACAAAATCACAGCTGGCAAGTTCCCGAATAAAGGCCTCATTTATGTGTTCAAAACGACTAAAGTCCAGCTCGTCCATAGTCTTGATGTAGGGGAAGCCGGCTGTACGGATCTTGCGCCGCTGGCTGCTCTCCATGCGGGAGTCAAGTTCCATTTTCATAAGGGCAATCAGAAAATCCTCATATCCCCGGTCAGGTCCCAACTGCCGCAGTACATCTTCATAACGGTTAAAGGTCGGGGTGCGTAACTGTTTAGCGTATAGCTCTATCGTCTGTGCATTTACATTCATTGTCATGCCACCCCAAATCTTTTATCATACTTAGTTAAGTCAGTTGGGGTCACGGCAATCTCCTTTTCAAGGTGAATATCATGAGCCGGGAGCGACTCATGGAGATAACTCCGGATCATATCCACAGTAGGAACAATGCCACCGGGAAGTGAATGTTTTATGGCAAGGATATATTCTTCGCCATAATCAACACACAGCCGTAGAAGTTTGACCATCTCCTTGTTGCCACCAGGTAGTCGTCTGCCCCATTCTAACAACTCCTGAGTCACATTTTCTTTTACCGGTTTAGCCTGGAACACAGATCTCGGCTTGCGTTCCAAAAGATCGATGTAATGTTCTAACTGATATTGGGTTTTTCCGGAGCCGTAAATCCTGGGGTAGGTGGCTATGACCTGGCCAGCATTTAAGATACTGATAGAGTTGGCATAGCCTTTTACAGTGACTTCTTTGCGGAGGTACCGGGTTGGCACCGAGTAGTTGTTTTTCTCAAAACGCACACCGTAGAAAAGTCATCTACTTTGGCAATAACTGTTTTGCTCGTATCATAGCGATAACCTGGAATCGGGGTGAGCAGCTTGCATTCTTCCTGATACAAATACATAACCGGGTGTTGGCGGTTTTCCACGTGATGATTCTGCCGGTAAGAGAGGCATTCGTTCCGGAGCCGGTTGTTCAGTTCCTCTATGTCTGCAACCCTGGGTACCGGAACAAAGAAGTTCCTTCGTGAGTAGCCAACGAGATTTTCAACCAGGCCTTTTTCGTTCCCTCTAGCCGGATTACAAAAGTCGGTAGCAAAAGCATAGTGAGCACTAAAGGCCAGGTATTTATCTTGTGGCTTAGCATAGAGCCCAAAACCTTCTTTTACCGCTACTTTGGCATTGTCAAAAAGCACACGTTTGGGAACGCCCCCAAAGAAATCAAACATCAGTTGCTGGGCTTCTAAAAAGGTTTCAGAATTGGCGGCACGGTAAGCTTGTACAAAGATATCGCAGCTGTAACACAGCCTGCCGCAGAATATGTATACCTTTGTTTTCTGTCCATCCAGATAGATAGTTGCTTCGCCCCAGTCAATCTGGACTGCTTCACCGGGAGCATATGACAGGGGAACACAACTCTGGGGTGGAACTGTCCGCTCCGCTTTCAGAACACGAACTGCCTTGCGGACGGTTGAATAGGAACCCTGAAAGCCTAATTCTTTAACCAGGCGTTCGAATATCCGCTTGGCCGTATGCTTCTGTTTTTGCAGGTTCTCATCCTCATCCTCTTTGAAGCAGCTAAGGATGAATTGTTTTACCTGATTCGTTATAACATTAGCGTCCCGTTGATATTCCTTGCGGAACTCGGGATGGGTGGCACCCTCACAATATTTTTTAACGGTCTGCCGGGCAATACCCAATCTTCTGGCAATGGACCGCATTGATTCGCCGTTTGCATAACGGGTTCTTATTTCTGAGTACATGTCCATTCCGATAATCACACCTTTCACTCCCCCTTGTAAAACTCGGTTACATTTTACAAGAGGTTTGATGATAGGTGGTAAACTAATTCAGTATCAAAAGACCTTTAAGTGGCACACTTTTACAATATCATTTATAGGATAATCAGAAAATCATGCATAGCACTGTATATGCATGCATGTGACCGCCTTTCGGATGCGGTAACAAAATGGTTTGCCATAATAAATCCTGTTTTT
>JAAYOJ010000041.1 GCA_012520405.1 Peptococcaceae bacterium | reverse complement strand
TATGATTCTATAAAGGCATCTTCAAGAATTCTTTCTTCAATAGCCTTGCTATCAGGGCAATATTTTCTGCCTTTCTTTGTAGCTGTTACACACTGCCAGATTACTTTTTCATGTTTAGTGCCACTATGCCAGTTTCGCCTAGATAAATTGCTACCACAAGAGGCACATTCTAGCATACTACTAAAGGCATATTTTCTACTATATTTTTCTCGCTTTCCATTCTGAACACCTCGACGCTTAGCACCTCTTTTATTTAGTATTGCTTGTGCCTTTTCAAATATTTCTTCACTAACAATAGGCTCATGATGATTTTTTATATAGAATTGATCCTCCTCACCATAATTATCTAGTCTTCTTTTTGAAATAGGGTCAACTGTAAAGGTTTTGCCTTGTAAGACATCACCTTTATATTTTTCATTTTTAATGATTCCCAGAACCCCTGTATCATGCCATTGGCTGTTTCCATATTTAGTTTTATATCCAAGCTTTGTTAACTCTTTTGCAATTACATAACCGCCAGCACCTTCTATATATCTATCAAATATATACCTTACAATATCTGCCTCTGCTTCATTAATAGATATGCTCTTATCAATAGGGTCATAATCATACCCCAAGCAACTTGCAAACCCAACCAGTTCACCACGCTTCATTTTCATCTTCAATCCCTTTTTAACATTGGCTGAAATATTTTCCACTTCTTGCTGAGCAACAGAACTTAGTATGACAAGCAATAACTCACCATCCATTGTCATTGTATTTATATTTTCTTCTTCAAAAAATACAGCAATATTTCTTTCTTTTAACATGCGTACATATTTCAGTGTATCCAAAGTATTTCTTGCGAACCTTGATATGGACTTAGTAATAATCATATCGATTTTTCCATCCATACAATCATTAATCATCCTCTGGAAATTTTCACGCCTTGCTACTTGAGTTCCAGTTATAGACTCATCAGCATAAATATCTACCAGTACCCATTCTTTACGACTATTTACTAAGTCCTTATAATACATAACCTGTGATTTATAACTACTTAACTGTTCTTCTGAATCCGTACTGACCCTTGCATAGGGGGCAACACGCAAAATATCATCTATTTTTCCTGCTGTACGTTCAGAAATTTTTCTATTTGCCCTAATTACTTCAACTTCACGCATTATAAAGTCCTCCCTTCAGCTATTAATCATTACGGAATCAGTATAATAATTTATCTTATATATGACAATCATATGGATTATGATGTTAGGTCTGAAAGAACACCATAATCTTGCATAAGTCTATTTTTAATCATTGTAAATTCTTTTTCTGTTATAAGAGCCAAAGACAATAGTTGTCCTAACATGGCAATTTGCATACTATATCGAATCAACCTATCTTTCATAAAAATCCCCCTTTCATCTTCAACGGACTAAAATAATTATTACTATTTTTTGAATGATGAGGGCTGGGTAGCCTTCTACCTGTTTTAATTAAATTTCAAATAAAACGGACGGCTGTTGGCACAGCTCCACGGGATTTTGCCCTTCCAGCATTCTGCCGAAACCCTACCCATTGCCTGCGACGCTCTTAACGCTCGGACGGTGGCTATAGGGGAGTATCATTATCACATTTATATGTTATCGCCTACAAACTGCCATATTTGCTTTGAGGTTTGATATTGTTCGCTCTCCCTAAATAGAGGTCTTGGCGTATCAGCCCCTTGGCTCAATATAAATGAATGTATCCGTTTTATTTTCTACTGCAACAGCGTTATCTTCTGTGCTTTCTTTGTCAATGTTCAAATGTCTAATGTATGGATAGAACCATGAGAGAAATATGGAAAGGGGTGCATATTTCTTACTATGGATTTTGCCTATCAAGCTACATTAAAGGTTAAAATTTTTGTAATCAACTTAGTTTCTAGCCTACGGCGTAATACTTCATCTACACAAAAATGCGGATTACCACTTTCATCGTATAGCTGCCTTGTAGATAGTACAGCAATATACCCTTCATAATGTTTCAGAACGGCGTTAATAGCTTCCACATCCCCACTAGAGGCTAATACGATAAGCGGATAGGAAAGTAGATGATTATTTTTTCCTGCCTTTTTACTCATGGACATCTCCCCCCATAAAAGTTTTTATCTGTTGTAAAGTTCTTGTCCTTTGGTACTGTACGGTTGAACGCAACATATTTAGCTTGTCCCCTATTTCTCTGTCAGATAGTTCAAGAAAATAGGAGAGTAGGATAATATCTCGTTTCTGTTCTGGTAAATTATCTAATGCCCCTGCAATAACGTCATCTGTAACAATGACATCAAGACCTAAGACATTGAAAATTTGTTCAGTAACAAAGTATTTGTCTACTGTATAAAGCTGATCCATTTCCTTTAAAGATAAATCTGAAAAGCTTTTTTCCTTTTTACGTTGACGTTTCAATTCATCGTAATAATCTCGTGCCTCATTCTTTAGGATTTTTTTGCAAAAGCTATCAAAGGCGTGCCTTTTACTTTGATCATGGTTACTAGGTTTCATATTCTCACCTCCTTTCGGGTGGTGACTTTCTTGTTCCCCTTTCACCACTACTACGGTGGGAATTACAAAACTGCCAAACTTTTGAGAAACTTTTTTTAAAAACTTTAAATTAAACGCAAAAATGCCCGACTGAAAATACAGTCGAGCATTTTTGGAACTATATATACCTATTAGGTGATGCGTGTGTTCATATTGATAGCAATAATATCCC
>JAAYOJ010000018.1 GCA_012520405.1 Peptococcaceae bacterium | reverse complement strand
TGCAAAAAAAAATATACAAATTCCGAGCATAAAAAACGGCTGCGGCAGCATGATTCCTTTTGGAGTAAATTATATAGTAGTCCCTTATAATTATATTTATAAGAATTGCGTTGAGAAATAAAATGCTTCAATAGATACTTAGCATGCATGTATTGTTTCTTGGATACTTCAATTTCCATTATTATGCCGGGTAATGTTTTATGACGTTTATAGAGGCCTTGGTCCAATCTTTCCTGCACAAAACCGCCATAAAAAGGGTTATAAAAAGTTTTCCTTCCAAAACTATACATATTTTTAAGCTTATTATCTAAAGAAATAGCTGCATGGGTATACTCATCCTTTGTGATAAGTTGGATTAACCTAGATATGGTTGTTTTAGGCCTTGTAAGAACTAGGTATAGACAATATTCTTGTTCCTGCATTACTTGTCCTCGTTATTTGTTAATTTTAATTGATATTTCCATTATGAAAGACAAGTATTAAAAATAAAGAAACTTTTGATTAATAATTGATTAATAATAGATTAGAAAATCACAAAATATGAAATTAAAAACATTATACATAAAAACCCATCACACTATCAAAGAGCTTGTAATACCATATATGGAGATACAAGCATTTGAGGTGTTAATAAGAGATGAAAGGTTTAATCTTGCTAGGAGATCAGGAGTCTTGGATAAATCACTCCTCATGGTACCCTGATGACCAACTTTTGTCTGTTTTGAATAAACCAAATCTATTTTACAATATAGATTTACTATTAAAAGCGGGTGTAACGGAAATAGGAATAGTTGTAGAGTCAAGTAAGAAGGGATATGTGAGGGAGGAACTTATAAGTTTACAATACTTTAAGAAAGCAAGTATTGCTTTGATAGAAGTGCCGGAGATAAAATGTCTAAGCAGGGTGGTATTACGCAGCAGGCCATTTTTGGCGGAAGATGATTTCGTGATGATCGTAGAAAATCACTATTGTCAGATTAATCTTAAAGAAGCCATTAAATTTTTTACTGAAAGTAAGGCTCAATCACTTGTGGCCTTAAAAGAAACAAAAGATGTTTTAAATTATACTGTTACTGTTTCATACCATAACGAGATTAAATCCATTAATGAAGAAGCAAAGTTATCCAAAAACAATTGGGCCTTGACCGGATTTTATATTTTTCAGCCCTCAATTCATGAAATACTATCAAGTCAGCTAGGGAAAGCTTGTGAGGAAGATGAAATACTTTATTGGCTCCAATATGTTATTGGCAGTGGAAGAAGCGTAAAAGCGTGGTTCCTGGAAGGTTACTGCCGGGAAATTAAAAGCTCTAGAGATTTATTGGAAACAAATATTGATTTATTAAAGCTGGAAAGTCAAAATATAATGAAATTACCGTATAGAACAATATTGTCCCGTGTTAATCCTCCGGTTTTAATCGATAAGACAGCGGTGGTTTTAAATTCTGTTATCGGCCCTAACGTAATTATTGGCCGCAATGCCTTAGTTAAGAACTCCAAATTGGAGAACTCACTGATTCTGGAGAATAGTTGTGTCCGAGGAATTCAGGCTAAGAACACGATTTTCACTCCTTGGGGTCATAAAGAAGTATAAATAAAGGTATTATTTATTTGACAGACTTTAGAAGGGTAAAAAACTAGTCTGTCAATTTATTTTTGTTGAATAATTTGTACAAGAAATCCCTTTAGCTGCTTGCCGCCTAAATGGAAATAAATGTATAATTAGACGTACTGGAATACATCTAAAAAACGCCAAATAAAAGAAAATAATTTATTTGGCAAGCTGTGTTATAATTATATAGAGATAATATAGTAATAGGAGTTGGGAGAAAAATGAAATTAAGTCCGTTGACTCAAGATTTATCAATATTTAATAAGCTTGGCTTTGAACATCCTCCCATTGGGGTCAAGTTCTCATTTTTCAGACCGGATGGGATTGAGCAATTATCCATGGATAAAAATCTGTCTCTTTGTGAGATTTTTAAAGAAGCCCAGCTGACCGGCACGCCCTTTTATTTTTCTGCTGAAAATAATGAAACTTGTGTCGGCAAGGTTATATTGGGTATGAATGATATGGCTCCAGTTGGCCGAAGCGGTCAGATAGGCGTTAGACTAGGGGTTTTTAAGGAAGCTCGCAATAACTATAATCTTTATAAATACGTACAGAAAATGGAAAAAGGCGTTGTAAATTATGTTGCCTTTTCACCCGTTGATAAACTAAGTTATGATCCGGATGTATTAGTTATTACCGCTAACCCCCATCAAGCAGAGATAGTACTACGGGCAGTAACCTATTCAACCGGGGAAATGTACACCTCCTTAACAACACCGGTATTAGGATGTTCCTGGTTTTTGATTTATCCTTTTAAAACCGGAAAAGTCAACTATCTTATGCCCACTTTAGTTCATGGCCTCAGTGGAAGGAAACTGTATAACGATGACACTGTTATTATTTCTATCCCTCATCAGTGGCTACCAACTGTAACCAATAACTTACAAGAAATGAAAATTGAGTTACCCTCTCATATAGATAAAGAACATTATTATGCTGAGTTTGAGCAAATACTGCGTGACCTGGAGAAAGAATCCCAGAATCCTTAAAGAGAAATTAAGAATTATAGTATGGGCTATGTACTATTTTGAAGCCTAGTATATTCTTCTTCTTAATAGCAGGGATTATATTCCTGCTATTATCCATCTTTCACTAACCAAATAGCGATTAGTAAAAATCCTATAAATCAGTAATAAGGGTGGAATTAAAGGATTTAAGTTGGTTATGTGGAAATATATCTAGACTCTTGTGATCAAATAATGTTGGGGGATTGAACGTGGCCTCGAGAAAGCCAAGAAGAAAAGTCAGAAAAAAACAGGATAAATTTGATGTTCTTAAAAATGAAATAATAGGGATAATTATTGTAGGCATTGCCTGCTTGGGTTTTGTGGTTTTGTATGCTAACAATGGCAGTGTGGTTGCGACCCTTATTGCTAAAGGACTAACTATTTTAGCAGGCATTGGCAGCGCTGGAATTTTTATAATACTGGCTGTTTTTGGTCTTAGTTTAATGGCTCAAAATAAAAAAAATATAAAAAAGAGAATAGTCGGCATTATGCTGCTTTGGCTGGCCTTTGAAGGTTTTGCTCATCTCAGTGTGGCTTATAGCTATGATACAGCCGAGTTATTACAAATTGGCAGAGCGGGTTTTGGTGGAGGAATTATTGGTGCTGTTTTAAGCATGTTCTTGGTGAAAATTTTAGGGGTCACTGCTGGGTATATTGTCTTAGTGGTGGTAACTGTTATTGGGGCTATTTTGTTTTTTAATAGATCCTTGGTCCAGACTTTTACTGATTTGTCATCGCTTATAGGAAAATTAAGCGGAATTTTAAAGTCTCATATTTCTGATTTTGTCCAAGTATTAGCTGCCAGTGAAAGAAAAAGAAATACTAAACAAAGGAATAGTGAAACGAACAGTGAAAAAAAACCACGCCGCAAAAAGGCCCCAAGCCCTTTGCCCTATCCTGTTGAAACAGCGACGGATAATACGCGTTATGTGTATTATGAAGATGATTTACTTGAAGATAATAAAGGCAAATCGGAAGCAGATTCTATCTCTCTGCCCGATGAGGACTATTTTATAGATAAAAGCCCTGATAGACCGGTAGCGGAAGCAGTTAGTCAGAATTCAGAAAAAACAGGGCAGTCGTCAGTCATAAAATTGACGGGTACACCTTTGTCCCGAAAAACGGAAAACTCACGAGATTATAGATTGCCGCCGCTGCATTTAGTCCATAAACCTATGAGGAAAGGCCAGAGAACGAATAAAGATCTTGCTGAGCAGGTGAAATTATTAGAGGACACCCTAAACAGTTTTGGAGTGAAAGTTAAGGTAACAAGAGTAACTCAGGGCCCTACCATAACCCGGTTTGAAGTTCAGCCGGCACCAGGAGTAAAGGTTAGCAAGATAACCAGTTTAGCTGACGATATAGCTTTAAGCCTGGCTGCGCCTGATGTCCGGATGGAGGCTCCCATTCCTGGAAAATCGGCAGTGGGGATTGAAGTCCCGAATAAAGAAATATCTATCGTGCATTTCCGAGAGGTATTGGAGTCAGAAGAGTTTCAGGACTCCCCGAGCAAACTGGCCTTTGCTTTAGGAAAAGATATTGCCGGTTTGCCGATAATCGGGGATCTGACTAGAATGCCTCACCTCTTGATTGCCGGGGCCACTGGAGCCGGTAAGTCTGTTTGTATTAATACCTTGATAGCGAGTATTGTCTATAAGGCTAAACCTGATGAAGTGAAACTGCTGCTTATTGACCCGAAAATGGTGGAACTAACTACTTACAACGGTATTCCGCATTTAATTTCTCCTGTGGTAACTGAACCACAAAAAGCAGCCGGAGCTTTAAAGTGGATTGTTACGGAAATGGAAACAAGATATGAGTTATTTGCCGCAGCAGGGGTTAGGGACATTGTACGTTATAATTTTATTATTGCCGAGAAAAAAGAAAATGAGCAAAAAACCCTTCCCTATGTGGTTGTGATTATTGATGAGTTGGCTGACCTCATGATGGTAGCTCCGGTTGAAGTTGAAGAGGCTATATGCCGTTTGGCTCAAATGGCTAGAGCAGCCGGAATTCACCTCATTGTGGCCACCCAAAGACCATCGGTCGATGTAATTACCGGACTTATCAAAGCTAATATTCCTTCCAGAATAGCTTTTGCGGTTTCTTCCCAGGTTGATTCTCGGACAATATTGGATATGGGAGGGGCCGAAAAACTATTAGGCCGAGGGGACATGCTCTATCATCCTATTGGCGTTAACAAACCGGTAAGGGTCCAAGGGTGTTATTTAGCCGATAAAGAGGTACGGAATATTGTAGATTATCTGAAGGAACAAGCCAAACCGGAATACTGTGAAATACCAACGGTAAATTTGGAAACATCCCCCGATATGGAACCTGAAGACGAACTCTTTTATAAGGCAGCCAATGTATTTTTTGAGAACAATACGGCGTCCGTTTCCCTTTTGCAAAGAAGATTGAGAATTGGTTATACCCGGGCGGCGCGCTTAATGGATATTCTAGAAGAGAAAGGTATTGTAGGACAATATGAAGGATCAAAGCCCAGAGAAATATTAATCAGTAAAGGACAGTTTGAATCTAAATTCGGCAAAATCGATAATTTATAAGCGCATACTAGATCAAACTATATGGATACCCTAATGAAGAATGGGACGGCTTTCGCTAAGCTATAGATAATAAAGAGTGGAAGATAGGTGGTGTCTACATGGCCGGAGAAGGAGCAATGCTGAAAAAGGCCAGAGAAGAAAAAGGATGGAGTTACCAGGATATAGAGAGTGTAATAAAAATACGTGTCAGATATCTGCAGGCTTTAGAACAAGAAGAGTACGGTGCTCTTCCTGGAGAAACTTATACTAAGGGTTTCCTACGGAGCTATGCTAAATATCTTGGCCTTGATCCAGAAGAGATTATCAGTCTCTATAATAGCTCTAGAAAAATAGAAGTTGAAGAGAAAGTACAGACACCGCCCGAACCGGTCCACAAAACCACTGTCTGGTTTAAATTATTAGCTGTTATTCTCGTAATACTTATTGCTATAGGCATAATTTTTGGTATTTCTTATTTCGGAAACAAGAATAACAAGCCCCCAAATACCGGTTATAGTCCGACACCTTTACCCGTTGCTCCTGAGGTTGAAGAACCTAGCGGTGAAAATGAACAGCCATCTGATTCCTCGCAGCCCTTCACCCCGGCTGAAGAATACTCAGGTATTGTTGCTGAAATAAATTTTACGGGCAGGTGCTGGATGAGAGTTAAGATAGATGGGGGGGCTGCAGTAGACAGTATGAATTATGAAGGAGAAACTAAGGTATTACAGGCGTCACGGGAAATTGAATTTGTTTCTATCGGCAATCCGGGAGGGCTAAACTTAAAGTTAAACGGCGTAGAAATCGAGCCGTTAGGAACTTCAAAGCAGCCTGTATTTAATCTGGTTATTAATCGAGATACTATTGACAATCTATCTAAGGATAGGAATATACTTCCCAGAGATTGATACGTATTTAAGCTTTGGAATCGTGAAAAACTTTGGTTTTGACACCAAGCAACAAATTGTTATATACTGAAATGAAATATATTTAGAAATTATACGAGGTATAAGTGAAAAAAGCAGCAGTAATAAACCTAGGATGCCCGAAAAACCAAGTTGACAGTGAGGTTATTACAGGTTTCCTGGCAGATAAATATTTTATAACTTCTGATCCAGCGGAAGCGAATATTATTATAGTTAATACCTGCGGTTTTATTCAAGATGCTAAGGAAGAGTCGATTGAAGCCATTTTAGAGATGGCGGAGCTCAAGAATGACGGGCTTTGTGAAATGCTTTTGGCTGCAGGATGTCTGGCCCAAAGGTACGGTAAGGAATTGTTGCAGGAAATACCGGAATTGGACGGTGTTTTAGGTGACGGTGACCTGCATACCATACCTTATGTTTTGGAAAATGCCGGTTCAGACAGAATATATACTCATAAAAAATGCCAGGATTTTCTTTATTCGCATGACATGCCCAGAATCCGTTTAAGCCCTTCTTATTTTGCCTATGTTAAAATAGCCGACGGTTGTGATAATTGCTGTAGTTATTGTGCTATTCCCCAAATTAAAGGAAGATACAGAAGTAGACCAATGGATTCTATTGTAGAGGAAATAAGAAGTTTGGCTCGGGAAGGAGTCAAGGAAATTGCCTTAGTAGCCCAGGATACCACCCGGTACGGACTTGATAGGTATGGAAAACCTGTTTTGACGCATCTCTTGCCAAAAATTGCAGAGATAGAGGGTGTGGAATGGATTAGATTGATGTATTGTTATCCAGACGTATTTTCAGATGAACTAATAGAAATAATGGTCACAGAACCCAAAATATGCAAGTACATTGATCTCCCTTTGCAGCATGCTTCCAACGCCATACTACAAAAAATGAAAAGACGCAATACTGTGGAAGAAGCAGCGGATTTGATTACTCGCTTGCGTCAAAAAATGCCGGATATTTTTATCCGTTCCACCTTTATTACCGGATTTCCGGGAGAAACCCGAGAACAATTCCAAGAATTGCTTGATTTTGTCCGTTTTGCGAAGCTAGACCGGGTAGGAGTATTTGCTTACTCTCAGGAAGAAGGGACACCGGCAGCTAAAATGGAAAATCAAATTGCGCAAGAGATAAAAGAAGCCCGGAAAGAGGAGCTTTTAGCCTTGCAGGAGGAAATTGCCTTAGAACTGCAACAAAAAAGAATTGGTAAGGTTGTTAGAGTAATTTTGGAGGAAGAAATATCCTCCCAAGAATGGTTAGCTAGGACTGAGGGGGATGCCCCTGAAATAGATGGTCAGGTTTATTTGAAAGTTAATAATAAGCATCTTGTCGGTGATATTATTAAAGCACGCATATTAGAGGCAGACAGCTTTGATTTTAAGGGGGAGGAGCTTTCGTGAATCTGCCCAACATCTTGACATTGGTCAGAATAATAATGATACCTTTTTTTATGGTAATTCTGTTGTTAAAACTTCCCGGGGGGAAAACATATTTTGCTTACCAGGATGTTGTAGCGGCCTTGATTTTTGTTTTAGCGGCAGCTACGGACGGGGTGGACGGCTATGCAGCCCGTAAGTTAGGGCAAGTTACTAATTTGGGTAAATTTCTCGATCCTTTGGCAGATAAACTGCTTGTATCGGCCGCCCTTATCTCTCTGGTAGAACTGAACATAGTATCGGCTTGGATTGTTTGGATCATTTTAGCCAGGGAATTTGCTGTTACCGGTTTAAGGGCTATTGCCGCCGCAGAAGGTACGGTTATCAGTGCCAGCAAGCTTGGTAAATTAAAAACGGTGTCCCAGATAATTGCTATTACGGCCTTAATTTTGCAAGATTGGCCTTTATCCTACCTGCATATCTACATAGGAAAACCAATGCTTTATATTGCCTTAGTACTTACAATAATCTCTGGTATCGATTATCTACTTAAATCCCGACATTTTCTTCTAAAAGCCACCAAGTAAGTCCCGAGAATATAAAGCTACCTTGTTCTGATAAAGGCGGCTATTCAGACCATAGAGTTTTCTGTCTAAGAAGACTCTTTCTTTGTATGCCAATCTTGGGATGGTGAAATAATGAAGGAGTATGGAACATAAAGGCGAGGGGTGGAAATCATGAAAGCCGAAATTATTTCTACAGGAACCGAGTTGTTGTTAGGTAAAACTTTAAATACAAGCGCTTTTTATCTTACAGGTCAGCTTTCAGGAATGGGCATAGAAGTTAGTTATCATCATACGGTAGGCGATAATAAGGAAAGACTGCTTTTAGCCGTTAATCAAGCCCTTGATCGTTCTCAATTGGTGATATTAACCGGGGGGCTGGGTCCTACTGTTGATGATTTGACGAAAGAAGTTATTGCCCTAGTTCTAGGACTAACAATGGATTTTGATCGTCAGAGCATGGCCAATATTGAAAAATTCTATGCCCATGAGTCCGATCTGCCCCCGGGTTCAGAGAATCAAGCTTTCTTTCCTAAGGGAGCAAAGATACTCCCTAACGATGTGGGCACGGCTCCAGGTGCTTTGATGGAGAAAGACGGCAAGTATTGTATTATTTTGCCGGGGCCCCCTTCCGAGATGGAACCTATGTTTGAACGTTATGTTATCCCGGAATTGAATACTATCATGAATAAGGTCAAGGAAAGAATGTACGTTAGAGTGTTAAAAGTTTTTGGCCTGGGAGAATCGGAACTGGAACAGGAATTGCCGGATCTTATGCAGCGGGCCACACCTTTTTTAACTCTTCTGGACAAACATACCTATATGGACGTCAGAATAACCATGCGCAGTTCTGATCAGGACTTGGCGTGGCAGAAAATAAATGAGACTGAAAGTCTTATCCGGCAAAGACTTGGCAGCAAAGTGTTTGGGGTCGATGAGGAAACCCATTCTCAGGTTGTGGGCAATCTTTTAAGGTCTTATAAGCTGACTTTAGCAACAGCCGAGTCTTGTACAGGAGGGCTTTTAGGAGAAAAAATTACTGCTGAAGCCGGAAGTTCGGATTATTATCTTGGCGGAGTGATAAGCTACGCTAATTCGGCCAAAGAAAAGCTGCTGAGTGTCTCGAAAAGCAGCTTACTTAAGGAGGGAGCGGTCAGCGCAGAAGTTGCCGGCCAAATGGCTGAGGGAGTGCGGAGAACTCTGGCTGCGGACTTAGCCTTAGCCACAACAGGGATCGCCGGTCCCGGAGGGGGATCAGCCCAAAAACCGGTTGGTTTGGTTTATATCGGGCTCGCCCATCCTCAAGGAATTAAAGTAGAAAAATTTCAGTTTGCCGGTCATAGAGATTCTATTAGAAATATGACAGTGGAAACTGCTTTAAATATGTTGAGGGAATTTCTATTAATTTACAATTAGCCAATTGACAAAAGATAGTTTAGAAAAGTATAATAGTAATCGAACATACGTTTTGTCAGTTAGATTTTACTGATAGAATAATTTTTAAAGAAGATGAGGAGGAAGAATTGTGGCTACTCCAGATAAATTAAAGGCGTTGGATATTGCTCTAGGCCAAATAGAAAAACAATTTGGCAAAGGAGCGATTATGAAATTAGGTGAAGCTTCTGCCAGGTTATCAGTGGAGACGATTCCTACCGGATCATTAGCTTTGGACTTGGCGTTAGGTGTTGGTGGAGTTCCACGGGGTAGAGTGGTCGAAATCTATGGTCCGGAATCTTCCGGGAAAACCACTGTGGCCCTCCATATTATTGCGGAGGCTCAGAAAACAGGAGGAGTAGCGGCTTTTATTGATGCGGAGCATGCTCTGGATCCGGTATACGCCCGGGCTTTAGGGGTTAACGTGGATGATTTGCTTGTATCTCAGCCGGATACAGGTGAACAGGCTCTGGAAATCTGCGAAGCTCTTGTTCGCAGCGGTGCTATTGATGTTATTGTTATAGATTCAGTAGCAGCCCTTGTTCCGCGAGCCGAGATTGAGGGTGAAATGGGAGATTCCCATGTGGGGTTGCATGCCCGTCTCATGTCCCAGGCTTTGCGCAAACTCACCGGTGCCATTAGCAAAAGCCGTACTTGTGTTATTTTTATTAATCAAATAAGGGAAAAAGTTGGTATTATGTTCGGCAACCCGGAAACAACGACCGGCGGTAGAGCTTTAAAGTTCTATGCTTCTGTTCGGCTGGAAGTAAGAAAACAGGACACAATTAAACAGGGCCAGGATATTATTGGCAACCGCACAAGAGTTAAAGTTGTTAAGAATAAAGTGGCTCCTCCGTTTAATTTTGCTGAATTTGATTTAGTTTACGGGGAGGGTATTTCCAGAGAGGGCAGTATTCTTGATATGGGGGCTGAGACCGGTATCTTAAATAAATCGGGATCCTGGTACTCTTATAATGGAGAAAGACTCGGCCAGGGAAGAGAAAACGTTAAAGAGTTTTTGCGGCAGCATCCTGAGATAGCACAAGAAATTGAAGATAAGGTCAGGGAACTTGTTTTTAACATACACAAAAATAAAGAGCCGCAAGGCGAAAACATAGGTTCGGCCGATGATTATTACGAAGAGTAATTCCGGAAAAACTTGCCTCAGTGTGGCCTTAAATCTTTTAAGCAGAAGACCAATGACTACTTGTAACATTAGAAAAAGATTAAAGGCTAAGGGTTTTGCTGCCGAGGAGATAGAATCAGCTATTGATAGGCTGAAAGAGTGGAACTACCTGGATGACCACTCCTTTGCTGTGACTTTGATCAAGAGTAAGAGCAAGAAACAGTCCAGGAAGAAAGTTTTTTATGACCTTATTAGTGCCGGGATAGATCAAAAACTGGCTGACAGCCTCCTGGAAAGCTATTATCCGGATGAAAGGGAACTGGAAAGCTGTCTGATATTGGCTCAAAAATTATTACCACTGGAACGCCAAAAATGGCAAAGGAAAGTCCACAAATCCACTGTCCCACGGGGGAAAGAATCCGAAATAATTATTTACCAGAAATTACGTGCTAAGCTGATTCTTAAGGGATACAGCCTAAATACGGTACAGTCTGCACTGGCTCAAGTATTTGAAAGAGAGAACTATTAAGGAATCATTATAAACCTAACTTGACATTATTTACACATTTCATTAAACTAATATTGGAGCTGTTTCTAGTAAATATTAACCTTCAATGGTTTTCTCTTATATAAATTGGCAAATAAAATACACAGTGTTATTTGGCATGAGTGTAGCTATTTTTAGGGAGAAAAATTGAACTTATGGGGTTATCTTTATCAGGACTGGTCCAAACCAGTTTTTTTGTTATGTAACCAATTAGGTTAGATCTCGGATACCTAAATTAATAAGGAGGTGAATTATTTGGAGACATCCACAATAGTTGCAATTGTTACAGTATTAGTTGGATTAGCTATTGGCGCCTTAGTTGGCTGGATATTAAGAAAGATGGTTGCGGAGAAAACAATTGGATCAGCTGAGATCGAAGCCAAAAGGCTTTTACAAAGTGCGGAGATGGAAGCTGAAGCGAAAAAGAGAGAAGCTGTTGTTGCTGCCAAAGAAGAAGTTATGCAAATCCGCAATGAAATTGATAAAGAGACCAGAGAGAGAAGAAATGAAATCCAGCGCTTAGAAAGACGTGTACTTCAAAAAGAGGAAGTATTGGAGAGAAAAGGGGAAACCTTAGAACGAAAAGAAGAGAACATACAGAAAAAAGAAGCGGATGTTGAAAAACTCAAAACAGAACTAAATGACCTGATAACGAAGCAGGTTCAGGAACTGGAAAGGCTTTCGGGGCTGACACCTGAAGAAGCCAAACAGATCCTGCTTAAGAACGTAGAAAATGAAGTTCGTTATGAATCGGCCATAATGATTAAAGAAATTCAGACCCGAGCCAAAGAAGAGGCTGAAAAACGGGCTAAGGATATTATTTCCCTGGCTATTCATCGTTGCGCCGCCGACCATGTTGCGGAAAGCACAGTTTCAGTGGTAGCCCTGCCTAATGATGAGATGAAAGGAAGAATTATTGGTAGGGAAGGACGTAATATTAGAGCGCTGGAGACTTTAACCGGTATTGACCTGATAATTGATGATACCCCAGAAGCAGTTATTCTATCGGGTTTTGATCCGATAAGAAGAGAAGTTGCCAGGCTAGCCCTGGAAAAGCTGATTTTGGATGGACGCATTCATCCGGCACGCATTGAAGAAATGGTAGAAAAGGCTCAAAAGGAAGTTGATCAAAAAATTCGGGAAGAGGGAGAACAGGCTACTTTCGAGACCGGTGTTCATGGATTACATCCAGAATTAATTAAATTATTGGGGCGTTTGCGATTCCGTACCAGCTACGGACAGAACGTCTTAAAACACTCGATTGAAGTCTCCCACCTGGCAGGCTTAATGGCCGCCGAGCTGGGTGTTGATGTCCAAACAGCAAAAAGGGCAGGCCTCTTACATGACATTGGCAAAGCTGTTGATCATGATACTGAGGGCACCCATGTTCAAATCGGTGTTGATGTCTGCAAAAAATATAAAGAATCTTGGGACGTTATTCATGCTATTGAAGTTCACCATGGTGATCTAGAAGCTAAAACCATTGTTGCTGTCTTGGTCGCTGCGGCCGATGCGGTTTCTGCCGCTAGACCAGGTGCTCGCAGAGAAACCTTAGAAACATATATTAAGCGACTACAAAAATTGGAGGAAATTGCTGAAGAGTTTGAAGGTGTAGAGAAATCTTATGCCATTCAAGCGGGCAGAGAAATCCGAATCATTGTTAATCCTGAAAAAATAGATGATGTTTTAGCTCCTAGAATTGCTCATGATATTTCTAAACGTATTGAAGAAGAATTGGAATACCCCGGACAAATTAAAGTTGTAGTCATAAGAGAAACCAGAGCCGTAGATTATGCTAAATGATGATAACATTTTTTGAAAAGGGGAGTCCCTAAGCGGGCTCTCTTTTTTATTAGGTAGATTAAGGTGTATATATTTGCACAAGATTTTTGTCTCTCCCAAAATAGAGTATTATTACTAGGTTTTACATGAAGGACTTTTCTTAAAGATTGAAGAATTATTATTACAAAGCGTTTATAATTGATTTATGAATAAAATATATCTTTTGGTGAAAGGATAGAGAGATGACTGCTTTAGAAGTTGCTGATTTCGACTCTAATTATTTGAACTATGGTACAGGATTACTAGTTTCAATTCTGCTACGCTATCCGGAAATAGGGACAATTAGTTGCTGTAACGAACAGCAGACTTTAGTTTTAAAATTTTTGGTTTCCAAAGAATACGAGTTCGAGCCTTTGAAAAGCAAACTTACCTTAGCTTTGGAACTGTTTCATAAAATCGAAGGAAGAAAAATTGCCTTTTGCAATATTGAACAACACTTACAACAAGAAGTTGATTTAATAGCTATCACGAGGGATTTAAAGAGTATTACGCAAAATGAAATTAATCTCATAGTAGAAATAATTAAGAATAGCATTGGGCAAAATTTAATAATCGATCAGGACAGTTTACCTGAAGAGGAAATAGTTTTACAAGAAGAAGTAATTAATCATTTGCTTACCGCTATCAGAACCAATGGGACCGATAAAAGTTTTACTGCTCTCCGGGAGGATGGAAGGGTCTTAGTATTTAACGGCTAATGCTTAATTGAGGTGAATCTCTTATATGCAAATACTTTTCATAGGGGATATAGTAGGTAGACCTGGAAGGGAAGCAATCAAAAGCTTGTTGCCTGCTATAAAAAAAGAATATAAGCCGGCTTTGATTGTAGCCAATGCTGAAAATGCTTCCGGCGGCAGAGGTTTAACCAAAGACGTGGCTGAGGAATTATTTGCCAATGGCTTGGATTTTTTAACTATGGGCAATCATGTTTGGGATCAAAAAGAAATTACAAAATTTATTGACAATGAGCAACGGCTTATTAGACCGGCTAATTACCCGAAAGGGGCACCCGGAAAGGGTTATGGTTTTGTTTACTGCAATGGTTTCAAGATAGGAATAATTAATCTTTTAGGTCGAATATTTTTAGCCCCCTTAGAAAATCCGTTTTCTATGGTTATGTCCCTTATAAATAATATAGCGTCGGAAACTCCTATTATAATTGTTGATTTTCATGCCGAAGCAACTTCCGAAAAAGTTGCTATGGGTTGGTTTTTAGATGGTAAAGTGAGTGCCGTAGTTGGAACTCATACTCATATTCAGACTGCTGATGCCAGAATACTCGATCGGGGCACAGCCTATATAACTGATGTAGGGATGACTGGACCAAGGGATTCAGTATTAGGCATCAAGAAAGAAATTGTGATTAATGGCTTTTTAACTCAGATGCCTGCCAGGTTTGAAGTTGCCTCCGGCCTAAAACAGCTCAATGCAGTCCTTATAGATATAGATGAAAAAACAGGTAAGAGCAGAAATATTACACCAATTCAACTTGTTTGCCAATAAAATTTACAAAAAAGTACTAAAATTATAAAAAAAAGGTAAAAGTATCTAAATCAAAAGAGGATTTTTATGTTGCTACTCGAATATTATATAGTACATTTGGCAAATACATAGGAACTGGATGAATTGGGAGGTATTAGATAATGGATGTGTTAAAAGTCTCAGCTAAATCAAGCCCTAATTCTGTGGCCGGAGCTCTCGCTGGAGTATTGAGGGAAAAAGGCGGGGCTGAATTACAAGCGATTGGAGCTGGTGCCTTGAATCAGGCTGTCAAAGCGGTTGCCATCGCCAGAGGTTTTGTAGCTCCTAGTGGTCTAGACTTAGTCTGTATTCCAGCCTTTACCGATATCCAGATCGAAGGAGAAGAGAGGACAGCAATAAAATTGATTGTAGAACCAAGGTAATAGATCTCCTCAATAACCTGTCTTACAAAGACAGGTTTTTTTTAGGCCATGATCCTGGCTAGAGTCTAAAGTTTGTTTATATGGTTGGGAGGATAAAATAATGAATAGTTTATGGATTGCAGATGGTCATTGTGACAGTTTAGGAGATCTCACCAACGGTAAAAGAGATCTAACAGGAACAGCGGATTTTGGGCATTGGGATTTAAAAAAAGCCAAGCAGGCCAGCATCGGTTTGCAGTTTTTTGCAGCCTATATTGAAGAAGAATATAAACCTTTTCTGGCTAGCCAGCGCGGGCTTCAACACTTGGAACAAGCATTAAGATTTATAGATGAAAATCTTGACGATGTATTTTTAGTCAGGAGTAAGCAAGATTTAGATAAACTGGGTTTAGCTAAGCCAATAGGTTTATTGATTAATATTGAGGGTGGGGAAATCCTGGGGGAATCACTGTTTATGCTCAATTTAATTTACCGTCTGGGGGTTAGAAGCATGGGGCTTACCTGGAACGGGCGTAATGCAATTGCCGATGGAGTTGGGGAGTCAGGAAGCAAAGGCGGGCTGTCCCGCTTCGGATTAAAAGTGATTGCGAGAATGAATGACTTGGGTATGGTCATTGATGTCTCCCACCTAAACGAAGCTGGTTTTTGGGATGTGATATATAATACTAGCAGCCCTATTATTGCTTCTCATTCCTGTGCCTATGGGTTATGTAACCATCCTCGCAATTTGAAAGATGAGCAATTACGGGCTTTGGCAGATGTTAAAGGTTTAGTAGGAGTAAATTTTTGCCGCGATTTTTTGGATGTTAACGGCCAAGGGTCTATTGATGACGTGGTCAATCATATTTGCTATATCTCAGAAGTTGCGGGGGTGGATACTGTTGCTTTTGGATCTGATTTTGACGGTATTCCCGCACCGCCGGACGGTTTGGAAGATGCTGCCCAATTTCCCTTATTGATCGATAAACTAGCCAGGGCGGGTTTTAATAATCAAGAAATCGAAAAAATATGTAACGGGAATTTTGTCAGAGTTTTAAACAATGTGTTAAAATAAGCTGTATAAGTCAATACATAATTGTAAAAGGTGAATGACTAATGCCTATTTCTAAATTCGAGGCCGATTTGCATTGTCACACCATCGCTTCCGACGGGGAACTTTCACCGGAAGAAGTGGTGGAACTTGCTCATGAGGTTGGACTTAAGGCCTTGGCTATTACTGATCATGATACTATAGGAAGCTTAGCCCGAGCTGCCCAAAAAGCTAAACAGGCAGGCTTATATTTGCTTCCGGGAATCGAGATCAATACCGACGGTGAAGGTAAAGAGGTTCATATTTTAGGTTATGGCTTAGATGAGAATAATTATTATTTAAAACAAAAATTGCAGGAACTACGGGAAAAAAGAATTGATAGGGTAAAACAAATTTTGCATAAATTAAGAAAATTAGGCTTGGAAATCTCTTTTCAGCAAGTAATAACTGTTGCTCGGGGTGATTCTGTTGGGCGTCCTCATATTGCTCAAGCTATGGTCGAGTATGGCTTAGCGCCCAGCTTTAAAGAAGCATTTACTAAATATCTTAAGATCGGTGCTCCGGCTTATGTTCCCAGGGAAAAGATTACTCCGGTTTTAGCTATTAATATTATTCGCCAGGCTGGAGGGGTAGCAGTTTTAGCCCACCCAGGCAGCAATATTAGTCAGCAGGAAATAGTGCAGTGGAAAAAAGAAGGATTACAGGGAATTGAGGTTAGCCATCCTGATCATTCCCCTCAACAAACTGAAGAATATAGAATAATAGCCAAAAAATTAAATCTAATAGCTACCGGAGGTTCAGACTATCACGGTCCGAGTATAAAGCCGGAAGTAAAATTGGGCCAGTGGGGAACAGGTTTAGAAACTATAGAGATTATAGAAAAAGCTAAGATTAAATAGGGAGGACTAGCAAAGGTGAAGTTGGCATCGAGACTAAACAAATTACAAATTTCTATTTATTCCGAACTAGCAGCACTAAAAGAAGAAATTAAGCATACGGGAAAAACTTTAATTGACTTAAGTATCGGAAGTCCGGATCTTTCACCGCCGCGGGAGGTTCAAGAGCTAATTAGCGAACAGGCTTTAGATGATAGGGTCTATGATTATACCTTGACTCGGGGCACGGCAGAGTTTAGGGAGGCTTGTGCCAATTGGTATAAGCAAAGATTCAATGTGGATTTAGATCCGGAAACTGAGGTTCTGCCCGTAATGGGATCTCAAGATGGTCTGGCTCATATTTTCTGGGCTTTTATTGACAAAGGGGATGCAGCCTTAATACCTGATCCAGGCTACCCAATCTACACAGATGGCTTGGCTTTGGTCGAGGGGGAAAAAATCCCACTGCCGTTGCTCTCCACCAATGACTTTTTGCCGGATTTTTCACAACTTAGTCCCCAGCAGGCCCAAAAGGCTAAACTTATGATTCTAAATTATCCTAATAACCCCACGACAGCTACGGCCGGTCCGGAGTTTTTTGATCAGGTAGTTGAGTTTGCCTCCAAATACAAGATTATAGTTTGTCATGACGCTGCCTATACCGAATTAGCCTATGCCGGTACCAAGCCGGTAAGTTTTCTTCAGGCTGAAGGGGCTAAAGAGGTAGGTGTAGAGTTTCATTCTCTTTCTAAGTCCTTTAATTTAGCCGGCCTAAGGCTAGGTTTTGTGGTGGGGAATGCTCGAGTGATAAAAGCTCTGGAAACTATTAAAACAAATATAGACTATGGCAGTTTCCGGCCATTTCTTAAAGCCGGGACGATGGCCCTTAGCAGTTGCCAGAAGACCATAGAAACAAACCAGCAGACTTATAAGAGGAGAAGTGAAATTTGGTTTAAAGGCTGTGAGGAGGCAGGATGGGACATTACCAGGCCAAGGGCCACTATGTTTGTCTGGGCTCCGGTTCCCACTAAGCAGGATTCTCTTTCTTTTGTAATGGATTTGGCCCGGAAATCCGGAGTTTTATTGGTACCGGGGGTAGCATTCGGCGAACATGGTGAAGGATATGTTAGAATAGGTTTGGTCCAAAAGGAAGCCTTGTTAAAGGAGGCTGTAAATAGAATTAAGACTTTTTTGCTTAATGAGGATTAAAAAAAGACTTTCAAGTATAGAATAGAAGAGGGGAATTCTATTCTTGGGAGATGAAACAGTGAACACAAGGGATGAAGAAATCATTGGTCTGAAGAACAGAATCAATGAATTAGAGAAGCAACTCGACAATCTACGCTTAAGTAGAAGGGTCTTGATGGATCTTTTAGAACAAATAGAAAAAGAAAAAAACATGCTTAGTTCTCAATTACAAAAAAGGTCCAAGGATTTTGTGAGACGGAAGAAGATTCCCACCAAAAAAGCTTATTCTTCCGACTTTGAGCTTTATGACTTTCATGATTATTTAAAAAATAATCTGAAAAAATAGTTCTAGGATAAGAGCGGAGTATTCAAACTCAGTGTTCCTGCTTGCTAAACTGTGAAGGACGCTGAGTTTAAATTTAGTGTTTACTATCAATTTCGTATAAAATCTTTTCCAAACCAGTGGTTGGAGAATGATGATTTTCTATAAGGGAAAGAACCTGATCTTCACAACCTGCCAAGGCGGCTAGCTTTTTGCCTAGATAAGGATGTTGTTGGTGAAGGGTTATAGTTTGCCCTAAAATAGGGGAACAAGAGCTAAGCTTTTGAATACAGCGGGCAGGTAGGGTATTTATAATTACTATAAAAATTCTTTGCCAAATACGGAGCGGAGCTACGGATTTTCCGCAATCATGTAAAAGGGCTGCGTGTAAGAGGTTACAATAGGCTGTCTTTCCGTGTATTGCGGTTATTCTTTCAGAGTTTTCCTCAATCTCCCGAGCAACATCCAAAGCATGTCTTCGGTCGGGCAAGGCCTGTTGGAGGAAGAGCCTATATTCTTTTTCCGGTAATATTCTCTTCACCCACAGGTATTCTTTAGGGTCTATGCGAGCGTAAGCTGCGTTGAAAAGCTGACAAAAGCGATATAACATGTTAACTTCCTTTATCCGTGTATTGTCTTTCTATTTTAATAAATTCTTGAGCTGAAAGCTACTAAACCCTAGTGGTTTCTGTTATACTTGTTAGAAAAGTATTGGGAAAGGGGTTCGTCATGACTTACGAGAGATTTGAGAAGAAGGGTTTGACTTTCGATGATGTACTACTTATACCAGGTAAGTCCAACGTCTTGCCAAAAGATGTCGATGTCAGCACTTATCTTACACCGACCATCAAACTAAATATCCCATTATTAAGTGCCGGTATGGATACTGTTACTACCTCCCGGATGGCCATAGCCATAGCACGTGAGGGAGGGATAGGTATTATCCATAAAAATATGACGATTGAAGAACAGGCCTTAGAAGTTGACAAGGTAAAACGGTCGGAGCATGGAGTAATTACCAATCCAATATATTTGGGCCCTTCGAACCGCATTAAAGATGCCTTGGAGATCATGGCTCGCTATAGAATATCCGGGGTCCCTATTACAGTGCAAGGCAAACTAGTTGGAATTGTTACTAACCGCGATTTGCGTTTTGAGACTGAGACCGAGCGTTTAATCAGTGAGGTTATGACTAAGGACAATTTGATTACCGCACCGGTGGGCACTACTTTAGAAAAAGCAAAAGAAATTCTTGTTAAGCATAAGATTGAAAAGCTCCCCCTGGTGGACGATCACATGATGCTTAAAGGGTTGATTACCATTAAGGATATTGAAAAAGCAAGACAATATCCTAACTCGGCCAAGGACGAACGGGGCAGGCTAAGAGTCGGAGCAGCCGTTACTGTTGGTGACGAAACATTGGAGAGAACAAAGGCTTTATATGAAGTAGGCGTGGATGTGTTGGTTGTTGACACTGCTCATGGGCATTCGTTGGGCGTAATTAACACGGTTAAAAACCTAAGGCGGGAATTCCCTGAGCTGCAAATTATTGCCGGCAATGTGGCCACGGCTGAAGCTACCAGGGAATTAATAGAAGCGGGAGCAAATGCTGTTAAAGTCGGTATAGGCCCTGGTTCTATTTGTACCACAAGAGTTGTGGCTGGTATTGGGGTACCGCAAATCACGGCTATTTTCGACTGTGCCAAAGAAGCGGATAAATACAACATTCCAATTATAGCCGACGGGGGAATTAAATTTTCCGGCGACATTGTGAAAGCGATCGCCGCGGGGGCCAGAAGCGTAATGATCGGCAGTCTCTTTGCGGGTACAGAAGAGAGCCCTGGGGATATAGAAATATATCAGGGAAGAAGCTACAAAGTTTATCGAGGAATGGGCTCCATCGGGGCTATGAAAGCCGGAAGTAGTGAACGTTATTTCCAGGAAAAAGACCAAAAATTAGTGCCAGAGGGAATTGAAGGAAGGGTACCATATAAAGGCCCCCTATCGGAAACAGTTTATCAAATGATCGGGGGACTAAGGGCAGGTATGGGTTACTGCGGGACACCCGACATTGAGTCCCTGCGAAAAGATACCAAGTTTATTCAAATGACTCCCGGAGGATTAGCTGAAAGTCATCCTCATGATGTCATGATTACCAAAGAAGCTCCCAATTACAGCTAATAAGTAGCATATCCCGGAAGATAATTGTGTAAATATAAAAGAACGCCTAAAACAATTATCTATAAGGGGGAGTAAGGTGACATTATGGCAAGCTGTTATTATGGGAATAATTCAGGGTTTAGGTGAATTTCTGCCAATTTCCAGTTCCGGGCATCTTGTTCTGGCTCCTTGGTTTTTTGAATGGCAAGATCCCGGTCTAACCTTTGATATTGCTTTGCATGCGGGTACTTTGCTGGCAGTTATTATTTATTTTCATAAAGACTGGCTGAGTTTATTACGGGCGGCTTTCAGCAATAAGGACCATAAAAAAAGAAAGATATTTTGGTTTCTGGTGCTTGCTACTATACCAGCTGCAGCTTGCGGGTTTTTGTTTAATGATATTATTGAAAGTAAAGCCAGATCACCGGTTCTGATTGGCCTTATGCTGGTCGTTTTCGGTCTATTCCTTTATTTTGCCGATAAACATAAGCAAAATCGCAAGCTGGACACCATGACTGTAGGGGAAGCTCTATTCATCGGTATAGCTCAGGCGCTAGCACTTATCCCCGGAGTGTCGCGTTCAGGGGTTACTATAACTGCGGCCAGATTGTTTTCTTATACCAGAGATGATGCCGCCCGTTTTTCCTTCCTCCTATCCACTCCGGTTATTTTTGGTGCAACGCTGTTAAGTATAACGGATTTAAAGCCGGGAGAAATCAACTTGCCCTTTATTGGTGGAATTGTTGTGTCCTGCCTAGTGGGAATGTTGTCCATCTCAGTTCTGTTAAAAATTATTAAACGGCACAGTTTAAATGTTTTTGTAGGATATAGGATTGTTTTGGGCGCCTTTATTATTTTTGTATATCTTTTCTTAGTTTAGTACTTTAAGGCCTTTTATCTTAGCAGACAATTTGAGGAGTTAATTCTAGAGGGGATTTTATGAGCTATAGATTTGATTATTTGCTAACAGATTTAAAGAAAAAGATTGTGGAAATGGGAGACCTGGTTCATGTTGCAATTCAGCAGACCATCCAGAGTCTTAAAGAAAGAGACCTGGAATTAGCTAAAAAAATTATTGCTGACGATAAAATAATTAATAATTTTGAAGCCGAAATTGAACAGCTCTGTACCCATCTTGTAGCTACCCAGCAGCCGATTGCCTCTGATTTAAGAAGAATTGTCAGTAGTTATAAAATTATCTCATCTTTGGAGCGTATGGGGGACTTAGCAGTTGATATAGCAAAAATTTCTCTGAGAATTGGGCCTGTCCCCTTAATAAAACCCTTAATTGATTTGCCGGCAATGGCGGAACTTGTTATTAGTATGATGCACACCGCTCTGAAAGCATTCACCAACGAAGATGTGGAACTGGCTAGATCCTTGGCTGAAACCGACCATAAAGTGGACCATTTCTATAAACTGATTTTTGATGAAATTGTGGACTTAATTGTTAAAGACCCCACAGTTGCTTCCCAAGGTATTTACTTGCTCCTGACAACTCGTTATATTGAACGGATCGGCGATTACTGTACAAATATAGGTGAAGAAGTTATTTACATAACTTTAGGTATCCGGGAAGACTTAAACAAATAGCCTTAATTGGAAGAAATATAGAAAAGTAGGCATTTCCATCCCTTTTGAAGCGTATCTATTAGCAAACAGCTTGCAGGGGAGGATGTGTTTTGAATATTTCTTGGAACGATATTTGGAAAGCTAATCAGGACATTTTTATTATGTCAGGCTTCGAAGAATGTACGGAAGAAAAAAGGAAGAGTTGGCGTTTATCTTCTCACTTCGGCTATTTTAGTACAGGGGACATAAATCTTCGTGTTGGTATTATTGCTTGTCGGAACGAATATAAAGACGAAGATTTTTTATTTGAGGGTATTTCCTGGGGTAATTATATTGGCAATGGAGCTCGGACTGTACTTTATTTTGTAGCCCAAAATTTCTCGCCGGTTTTTCTCAATGCTCTTGCTAAACTTGGCGGCAACATTTCAGCCAAGGCCGTTTATTGGCGGGAAAAGCTTACTCCCAGTCTTTATCCCGTTCAGGAAACTGAATATTTAAATTCTAGCCTTATTCCTGATATCTTCTTACCAAGGCCTGACTGGTCATTTTGGCAAAAACAACTTAATCCGGTAGCTTGGAACCAATTGCAGGTTATTA
>JAAYOJ010000068.1 GCA_012520405.1 Peptococcaceae bacterium | reverse complement strand
CCTGAAGAATATTAAAAAAATATATTTAGAATGGTGGGAAGAAAATAAACAATTTTCAAAAGAAGAGCTACGAAAGAGGCAAAAGATAAAAAGAATATTAAATACTTCAATCTATAAATGGGAAACTTGTCCTTAGCAAGGTAGCGTATCAAATTAGGACGTACTATTTTAGCCCCCTAATTCATCGAACAGAATTATAGTTTAAAAAATATAATTAATTTGGTTTTTATGAAGAAATGAGAATTGTTTAATTATTAGCCTATTCTTTCATTTTTTTATTTACCTTTGCCGTATCAATCCTCAAAGATTATGGAAACGCTCAGTTACTTTTCCCACCCCGACCTAAGCATCTGGCTTAGCGTAGACCCGATGAGCGACAAATACCCAAACTTAACTCCCTACGCCTATTGTGCGAATAATCCGGTAAGGTTAATTGACCCTGATGGAAGAGAGCCTATAAAACCTTTCGCAGGAACTGTTAGTGGATTTGTAAGATTTATGAATGGTTTATCAACAGGTATTGGTACATCAACAGGGGCAGTAGCTCACGCTGCAATATTGAGAATGGGAATGACGAATGGAATAAAACCAGCAAACACAGGACCATTTAATGAATCTGGAGGGAATAGATACATTTATACAGAAAATGGAGGTTGGATAGATATGTCTCATTTTATGTTTTATGCAGGTAGAGCATATAACTACAAACAACAAAAACAACAGGCACAAGAATTTGTAAATAGTATTGGATTTGCCTTTATATCCTCCGAAGCACAAATGCGGTGGTTAAAGCAAGCAGGAATGAATCCAGTGGGCGAAGCTGTCCAAGACGGCTATTTTCAAGAGTTCGGTGATAAATTTACAGCCCCACATTCTGCATATAGTTATGAAGATTTGCCAAGTGATAAGTTCGGTGCTGATTTTGGTGCAAATTATTTTGACCCGAATAGCAAACAAACATTTTCAGAGCAAATACAAAATTATTTTGATAAGGTATTAAAAGCAACTTCCCCTCAAAACGCTCCAAATTATAACAGTTTGCCAAATGAATATCCAGATAAACCTACACGAACTAACAAAACAATAAAACCTGTTTACGTAATAGATAATCCATGAAATTAACGAAAAAGAATAAATATAACTTACTGGGATTTTTAATATTATTTATTATTATTACTTCTTGTTCATCTTATATAGAAAGAAATAAGAAAATAGGAAATTTGATAATAGAAAAGATAGAGAAGTTCAAAAAGGTTAGCGGACATCCTCCTAATCGGCTATACATAGGCTTAGAATCCGATTTTTTAGATTTTCAAATCGATAGTTCATCTGTAAGTGAATATGAAATAGCAGAAGCTGGGACATCGGTATTAGAAATTAATGGAGAAGTGTTTTGTTATCGGAGATTAGATAGTATTAATTATATGGTTTGGTTTGGCACTACACTTGGCGAGGGGATATATTACTATTCAGACACTAAAAAATGGGAAGATAGATTGAGAAAAATAGGGAAATCATACGTGTCCGGTAAAACTCCGGACGGATTATTATAAAGTTTAACATCTGAGGAATACATCCTTATCAATAAAATCTAAGTTTAAAATCAATAAGAAAAAGTAGATTATGAAAAGAATAATAGTTTTCATATTGCTGGTAGTTCCATATTTTGCCTTTTCTCAAGAAATCTCTGTGAATAAAAAATGGATAGATAAGGATAGTTGTTGGGTGTTTACTTCTTTTAACTCTATTGGTGTTGTGGGAAATGACACACTATGTGAATCAGGAGTGTTCACAATATCTTTACCCAAATCAATAAAATTTTATTGCGAAACTCCTAATAAAGTTCTGTTTGTGTTTCCTAAAAACCAAAGTCTATTAATAGAAAAAGTATTTAACCATAATTCAAAGAGTGTTACAAAAGACACAACTATTCATAACTATGATGATATTTGTTTAATGATATCAAGATTTACAAACAATTGTGGGAATAATCGTTTTTATAAAAGAATGAACAAGATTGTTCAAAGTAAAAGTTTTATAAATAAAAGGCGAGTAAGTAGTTTGTACATGAAAGACGGCTATAAAATACTTATTTTTAATATCAAAAGAAAAGAATATAAGTATTTCTTAGACATGTTAAATTCGTTTAAAGATAATGCCAACCTACAGTAGCATAGATACAACGGCAAAGAGTGGATAGAGGCGAATGGGCCATAAATGATGATGTAATAGAGATAAGGTGTAATAATAATCCCGTTTTGAGCGATATTGAAAAAGCATTGCAGGGAGGAAGTTATATCGAAGGAACTCTTAAAATAATAGTTTTGAGTAAAAACAAATTAAAATTGGGCAATACCGTTTTGAAGCGGAAGAAATAGGCAGTGAAAGCCCCGCAGTTTTGCGTGAATAAAAACATTAATTACCGTTGGAGCAATGAGAAAGATATTTGCAATTATAACCATCTTGTTTATAACTAGTTACATTTATGCACAGGAAGCGGTATATGTAGAGGGGAAAGGATATGAGGGTTATATTTTTCCAAAGGAACATTCAATTTGGGGTTTTCCGCCCGAACAAAATCGCTATACGCCAAATTTAGAGGATATTGCGCTAGCGGAAAAAATTTTGCGAGACAGTATCGGAACCGATTATGTGAAATCGAATCAACAAGCATATAGGAAACCGCCCATAAATAATAAGACGCTTAAAAAATATGTGCGTCAATATGTCGGATATGTAACGAAAGAGGGCGAAATTATCATTCATATTTATTTAAACAAAGGTATCGAAACCGATAAAAACAAATTATCGGAAGAGATAATAGCAGTTTTTGGCGGGGGAAGCAACCATTGGCATATCAAAATAAATATATCAACAAAGGAACTATTTGATATGCAAGTCAATGATATAAGTTAGAATTATCGTACTTACGAAATCCCTAATTTTTTGCCGATAGCGGCAAGCATATCGTCAATCATAGCCTCCATATCCCATTTGGGATTCCAACCCCATTCTGCACGGGCACAGGAATCATCCATTTTGTTGGGCCATGAAGCGGAAATGGTCGCTTTAACAGGGTCAACATTATAGTCGAAAACGGCATCCGGAATGCGTTTGGCTATTGATGCAAATAGTTCACGGGGATTGAAACTCATAGAAGTGATGTTGAAGCTGTTGCGGTGAATCAATTTGGCAGGATCGGCCTCCATAAGTTGTATAACGGCATCCAGAGCATCCGGCATATAAAGCATGTCCATATAGGTCTCTTCCGGCACCTCGCAGGTATAACGGCCGTTTTTCAGTACTTCGTAAAATACCTCAACGGCATAGTCTGTAGTGCCACCGCCGGGCAGCGCTCCGCTGGAAATAATTCCGGGGAATCGCACACTGCGGGTATCAACGCCGAAACGGGTGAAATAGTAATCACTTAGCAACTCGCCTGCAACCTTGCATACACCATAAATGGTATTGGGCCGCATAATGGTATCTTGCGGAGTCATGTCCTGAGGAGTACTCTCACCGAAAACGCCGATGGAACTCGGAGTAAATACCGCGCATTTATATTCATTGGCGATATTGAGGGAATTGAGCAGAGCTCCCATATTGAGACGCCACGCAGTCAGAGGTCTTGCCTCTCCCGTTGCACTTAGCAGGGCCACAAGATTAAAGATAGTGTCTATATTATATTTTTTCACTATTTCCGCAAAACGCTTCTCATCAAGGGCATCAAATTGTTCGGTAATAGCGAAGCCTCGTAGCTTTTCCACCATTTCATCTTTCAAATCCGAGGCAATTACATTATCTTTACCATAGTTTTTTTGGAGATGAGGCACAAGTTCAGTACCTATTTGACCTCCTGCGCCTACAACAAGTATTCTTTTCATATCAATTTTAAACGGAATTATTATACAAAGATAATGATTTTGCAGCAAAATGAGCATTTTAATTACAATTTCGTTATTATCCGAGAAAGAGGGATTCGTTGACTGGGGATTTGCGCCGGTAGCGGAAATTGGAGAGAGCTATAGTCGATTCAGTGATTATATCTCCCGCGGAGAAAATGCCGATATGGGATATCTTGCAAGAAATATGGAGAAAAGGAAGGATCCCTCGTTGTTAGTTCCGGGTGCCCGTTCGATTATCTGTTTTCTAGCCCCTTACAGCAGCATAAAAAGCTCAGTGGCTGCATTTGCCCTTGGGGAAGATTATCACGATGTGATAAAAGATAAACTCCATAGAATCTCGCTGCATCTGTCGCAAGAATGCGCCAAGCATGGTCTGGAGTATCAGGGACGCTGTTTTACCGACAGCGCACCGGTAATGGAGCGCCATTGGGCCGCTGAGGCAGGACTGGGTTTTATCGGCAAAAACAACTTTCTAATATCCCCGAAATATGGATTGCGCACCCTGATCGGAGTGATTATCTGCAATATTCCACCGGAGTGGCTTGGAGAGAGAAAGGAGAAGATTGCAGAGGGTTGTGGGGAGTGCCGGCGCTGTATAGATGCCTGTCCTGAAGGTGCACTCTATGCCCCCTTCCGGCTGGATGCGCGCAAATGTATCTCCTACCACACCATTGAGTCGCATGAGCTCTATTCCGCCCGCCCTGTGGAGTACAAAGGTCAGATCTTCGGCTGCGAGATATGTCTCCGCGCCTGCCCCTACGACCGCGAGTCCGAAGGATGGAAAGAATTGCGTACCAATGCTGAAGAAATAGTTTCCAAGAGTCCACAGGATTGGCAGGACATGGATGAAAAAGAATTTAAGGAACGGTTTGGCGATACACCTTTAAGCCGCGCCGGCCTTGATAAAATAAAGAACAATTTATGATGAAGCTACAGACCCCGGTAGAGTGCGCTCCTTTGAAAGAGCGACTCGGATATAAGAATAAATATTTATTTATCGGCTCCTGCTTTGCAGCCGAAATTGGTTCCATAATGATGGAACTCGAATTTGATGTGCTTCTTAACCCCTTTGGAGTACTCTACAACCCCGCCTCTATCTATTCTTCCATAAAAAGACTCTCTTCGGGTATCCCATTTACAGAAAAGGATATCATCACGGATAATGGGCGCTACACCTCCTTTTTCCATCACAGCACTTTTACAAGGGAGAGTGCAGAGGAGTTTCTGGCTAACGCCAATGCTTCTCTGGAGAGGGATAGCGCAAGGTTTGCCACTGCCGATACCTGCGTAGTGACTCTTGGAACTGCCTGGGTATTCAAACATTTGGAGCGCGATATAATTGTTTCCAATTGCCATAAGATACATCCGGCGCAATTTCGCAGGGAGCGTCTTGAGACCGAAGAAGTGACAGGTATGTTGTGCGAGATAGTGGAGGCACACCCCGACAAAAAGTGGATATTTACCGTAAGTCCGATAAGGCACCTAAAAGATACCGCTCACGGCAATCAGCTCAGCAAATCGATCCTTTTGCTTGCAATCGACCGCCTGCAACAACTTCATCCGGAGGTGGAATATTTTCCGGCTTATGAGATTATGATGGATGAATTGCGTGATTACCGCTTTTACACGGAAAATATGACGCATCCTACCGACCAAAGTATCCGTTACATCTTTGATCGATTTTGCGATTATGCAATAGATGCTTCGGAAATGGCCGCGATAGCCGAAGCGAAAAAACGCCTAAAGGCATCGCGGCACATCGGTTTTACTTCGAAATGATCTTCATAGAGCCTGTATGCCCTCTGTATTCATTTGCGTAGAGCGACTCTATCTCCACAAGTGAGGTCGAGAAAGTGCCCTCCTGCGTGATATAGAAGCGTTCTTCGATGGTCAGATTTCCTTCGGGCAACAGCTCAAAATAGTAATTGGTAAGCGACTCATGCTGCTCCTTATAAAATTCTCCCCAAAATCCCGTGAAGAAGAATGATCTCTCATCCAAAGGATAGAAGCAGGCGGGGCGCATCGCTTTCATTCTCACAAAACTGCGGTTTTCGCTATTCTTGATATAATATCGGGCAATAATTTCATCTCCGACATTGAGTTTATCACCATCCTTTATCGTTTTCGAATCGGAAGCTCTTACAAATTCACAGGCAACCTCGATCTCATTTGCCGCAGGCTTAACATCATCGATCACGGTATCATAAGTGTAATAAACTGCACCCAGTTTGAGATCTTTTGCCCCACTGGAGACCAGCGCATGCACGGCGTCAGTAGTAGCGACCGTGTTTTCCCAGGCCTGGTTGTGCTTCTGAAGCAGCATCCACAATGCCAGCGAATCCACCATATCTTTCTCGCCAAGTCTGGCGAAAAGTGTCATCAGCTTAGCGTGAGCGTAAATCTCGCTATTCATAAGACCTCTGAAAGGCATTACCGCATTTGGGAAATAACATCCGATTGTAGGATTTACCACCGCATAGTCCTTGAGCGAAGCATTGAGATCGGCAATTCTCGATTCAAACTTTTTATTCCAATAATCGGTCTCCTTGCAGTTGAGTAATATGTGGGCAAGGCGAGCCTTATTGAGAATTACAATCTTTTGCCAACCATCGGCAGTTTCCGACAGGAATTCCTTAAAAGCAGTAGATGCTTTCCCCTTCATCTGATGCTCCAAATAGTAACTGCGCACATAGAAGCGGTCGATGAAGTTAAAGGAATTATATCCGGTGCGACTATAGGTTTCACGGATCCTCTCATCGATATAACCTACTGCACTTTCCACAAGTTTTTTCTCCGCCTCACTAAACTCTATCGCGCCGAAATCGCGCAACTGGGCCAGTTTTTCGAGGAAAAAGAGCGTAATCCGCTCGGAAGAGGGCATACCGTCAAACCAGGCAAAGCCTCCATCGGAATTGTGAAATTTCGAAAGTGCTGTTATCGCCTCATTACGGAAATTCTCCACCGATGCGCTATCCACTTCCTTCTGATCCAGGGTCAGCACTTTTGCTCTCATCTGATTGATATAAAGAGCTACAGTCCAATCTATCACATTATTGGATTCAGGCTTTGAGACCACCGGCAGCGACTCTTTCACAGCAGTGAGAGTGGAGTATGTGGCATGTTCGATCCGAGGGTTGCGCGCTTTGATGCGTTTGTGAAGCTGATCCTCATAATATTTGTGGCCGT
>JAAYOJ010000148.1 GCA_012520405.1 Peptococcaceae bacterium | reverse complement strand
GCTATTACTTCTCAACGCACTTACAGAATGGCCCGCTCCATGGAATATGCCTTGGATGAGCTGCGAAGGTGTTCGGGTACCCAATTCGATCCTTTCTTGGCCGAAGCTTTTATTGAGATTTATGGTAATTGTAAACGTGCCGGGGTTTAAGTAATTGGGGCGATTATAAAAACTAAGATCACCCAAACAATATGAGAGATTATCACTGCACTTAGTGACTTCCTGTACATAAACAACAAACCCCAAATAAGCCCTGCCACCAAAGCCGCCATAACCAGAATGAAATTAAGCGAAGCAATATGCACTGCGGCATATAAAATTGCCGCCAGCAGCCAACCTTTGATGTTTCCGAGTCGGGCCGTTAGGTTACGCTGTACAAAGCCTCGCCAAAATATCTCTTCCCCGGGACTGGTGACAAAGATTAAAATTAAAACAATGAGCCAGGTAGGAACTTGTTCCTGCAAAGCATAAATACTTTTCACTTGGGCCGGGGCAAAATCAAATAACAGTCCGGCCACTTGATTACCGATGAAAAAGGTTAAGTAAAGAAAAGCAGCACAGCCAAGCCCCCATAGAGCCTCTTGCCATAACCGTTCTTGGGCCGGAATTAAGGGCTTGCTTGAGTCCCAGGCCAGAAGGGCAATAATAGCCACGGAAGTTGGCATAGAAACCCAAAAATTAAACCACCTAAGACCGAAAGAAACAAACCAAAGAATGAATGCTAAGATAATAAGAGCATAAAATTTCCGGTTGTCGGAACTTACGGACTTTCGTATGTTGGCAACCGGTTTTTTGATGTTATTACTCATATTTTACTCCATTACTTCTCCCATGTGAGAAACATCGTAGCCACCTAATCCTTCGACTTCGCTTCGGAAGGTGCTGGATTGTATTATCTCCAGCAAAGCCTTAAATAGAGGTTTGTCAAAATCCTCTTGCCGTATTACCAAGTCATACCTTTCTTTTTGCAAAGGTACGAAATCGAGGTTTGATACTTGTTGCGCAACTTTTTCAATACCAAGCCCCACATCTGCCTCTCCTCTGGCAACTTTACCGGCTACAGCAATATGACTGTTTTCCTCATTATAGTAACCGTTTATCAAATTATGAGGGATACTTTCTATGCGTAATTTTTCATCCAACAACACTCTAGCACCTGATCCGTGTTCCCGATTAATAAAACTTACATCCGGTTTGGCCAGGTCTTTCCAAGTCATTATTTTCTTAGGATTACCTTTAAGAACATAAAAACCTTCCCAACGGTAGACTAAATTAATAATAACTGCCTGGTGGCCGGGCAGCAGGCGCCTGACATAAGGGATATTGTAATCATCCGTATCGCTGTCCCAAAGATGGGCAGCCACTATGTTGGCCTGTCCCTTGTATAAAGCCATAAGGCCGTCAATACTGCCTATATTATGGCGAAGAAACTTCACATTGGGGAATTGTTTGGTCAGCCGACCGGTTAACATATCCAAAATAATATCTTGGCCGCAAATAACAATACTATCATGGCCGGGAATATCTGTGGCCAGGGTTGGAGCCGGTTCGGCAGCAACCCTAATCGAAGGGGAAGAAACAGGTTCGGCAGAAACAACGGGACTCTTATTCCGCTGTTTGTAAGCCTCGATATCTTTTTCCTCCACTCTAACGTTGCGGCCAATTCTGTAAGCGGCCAATTCTCCTCTTTTAATTAGCTCATAAACAGTATATTTAGATATTTTTAGTTTTTGAGCTACTTCTTCCGGTGTATAAGTAGCGTTATCGGACAAAGTCTTCACCTTCAAATTTTTGTAATACTAATTATAAATTATAACACAGTCTAATTAGAAGCAGCAACCAAGCAGAATTAGTAGCACTTGATTCTTGTTAGTTTGAAAAAATGGTTATTGCATGCTCTTTGTGATTGTATTATAATGATTATGCTTGGTAATGTTGGTTTGTGTTAG
>JAAYOJ010000090.1 GCA_012520405.1 Peptococcaceae bacterium | reverse complement strand
GTTATTCAAAAGTGTAATTATGCAATTTGCTCAATTATCTAGTAATCTCAACGGGAATGGAGGTCTTAATTCCGTCTCCACCGACACCGCCCCTGTCAATACCCCAATGCGCATTTCAATTCCCTCACACCATCTAAGTTGAAAAAACCGTCCTAGGGCTACTTGTATTTATTAGCCTAACGGTTTGGTAACTTTCGAATTTATCGACACCATTTACATATAGCCCATCCTGTATATATTTAATCGAAAATAAAACATCTTTTATCACAACACCTATCCTGTGAATAACCTTAACCTTCGACAGCTCAGGTTCCTCCAAACTACCGGTTAATAAAACCCGCCCGCCTTTTAAGTTATTTTTATAATCGGTATTTTTATAAATGTATTTATCTTTTTTTAGAGGATTTATCTCATTATCCTTTTCGTTTGGCGGGGTTTTATCATTACTCGCAACAAAAGTAAATCCATCCGAAAAAGCTTCATTCATAAATGATTTAAAGCCTTGGTTTGTAATTACTCCTCCCCCTCCGGGGATATTAAAATAAATAACAGCTATCTTACGCCATAGACTTAACAAACTATCATAAGCGCCGGATACTTCAATGGGATTAAGATCCTGATGGGGCAGAATTGCCCTATCTCCCTTAGCATGAAACAGTTTGCATCTTATGGCATCGTATTGTGTTTTTAGGAAGTACTCCACTGCATTATTGTTACCTTCAGGCATAAGCTCCGAAAGCTGAATATTACCACCAACCAACAGCAGTGCTCTTTTTAGCCATTGTTTCTCGCCTTCTTTAACTGTTTTAGGACAAATCTGATTTAGCAAGGCTTCCAGACCCAAAAACAAATTGCGGTACGCTTCAAACAAATCGTTGCTCCCCTGGGATAAACGGTAAAAACGAAAAGCCGGAATCCAGTTTATCTGAGGCGGCGGCGGTTTCGAAACGATATTGCCGTCCTTATCTATTATTTCATATGAGGAATCCACTCCAATACCCAAGTTTGAAATAGACACTTCTCTGAGTATGATTCTGTTTGTTTCAGTAAATAAAACAATATGTTCATCACCAGGAGCCTCAATTTGCATTTCTCCCTTTCGGGTAATAGAAAGCAAATCTAATGCTTGCTGGCATAACTCCAAGCCTCTCTTTAATATGTTATCTATTGATAGTTCAAAACGGCTGCGGGCGACTATATAATTGTGGTTTTCCCTAACCTCAACTTCCCATTGATTGTCTTGGAAATTAAATACCTCGTTCACTTTACAAACAGTTTTTAGGGAAAACATAACGGCGCTTTTAAATTCAAAAATATTGGTTATTCTGTCTCTTCCGCCTATCTTTATCATCCCAATACTAGCCATTTTGTTTCCTTTCCATGCCTTTCGCCTGGCACTCGCACTATGTCTTCAACTAAGTTTATGACTTCCTCCACACCATCCGGTTAACTATCCCGGTGTAGCTCTGAATAATCTTCACAACCTTGGTACTCACATTCTCATCAACATAATCCGGAACCGCAACCCCCAGATCACCATTCTCACCCATTGTCACTGCCAAATCTACAGCCT
>JAAYOJ010000071.1 GCA_012520405.1 Peptococcaceae bacterium | reverse complement strand
TCCTACTTATGCGCAGTGGGGTGCTGATTTAACCTTATCAGGTCATGTTCACGGAGGAGTAGTAATAATACCATTTAAAGGTGGTCTGCTTTCTCCGGAGAGAGACTTTTTTCCTGAATATTATGGAGGCCTTTACTCTATTAAAGAACGAAAAATGATAGTAAATAGAGGATTAGGAAACGGCAAATTTGGAATTCGTATTTTTAATAGGCCCGAAGTAACTGTAATTACTTTATCAAATGAAAATTAAGGAATTTGTGGAAAAAAGGGCTATATGAGTGTTAAGAACATAACCTACGGGCAAAGGCCCGGGTTTCTTTTTCATTAAAAGTATATGTGGACTTATATCCTAAATCCCTTTCAACTAGCATTCCGGCATACACTAACTGGGAGTGTTTGCAGTACCTTTTCATACCTTCTTCCCATAAGTCGGCCCCTTTTTCCGGTTTATAACCACAGCTTGCAATAAGTGCCATTTTTTTGCCGGCCCAGAGCGCAGGCCCTTTCTCTTCCCCATAATATTTGTTCATCCCATATACTAAGCGATCCAGCAAAGATTTCATTGGTGG
Organism: Peptococcaceae bacterium; assembly: GCA_012520405.1. GTDB lineage: Bacteria > Bacillota > Desulfitobacteriia > Desulfitobacteriales > Syntrophobotulaceae > JAAYMU01. Next base: position 45,439 of record JAAYOJ010000071.1, on the reverse strand, counting down.
GGTACAGTACCAAGAATAAATAGGTGTAGCCAAAACTATGACCTCACAGGCAAGGATTTTATTGAAAATATCGTAAGTATCATCTTGGAAGCGGCATCCGAAGGAAGACCAGTCTGTTTGGCAACTCCGGCATGCTATACAGGGCTCGATTTGTTTATCGTATAGCCAAATCAAATCATACTGAACTTGTTTTTGTTCAAGTTCGTCCCTAAAAACTTTTAAAATCTTGTTAGTATTTCCGTTCTTACGCGGACTCCCCATTAAAATACAAAAACGCAAAATTGCCACTCCCTCAATAACACTTTAAAATACCGTCTGTACTAAGAACATATAAACTGCAGTTCCTGCTCCGATGCTGAGCAGGGTATTGTTTTTCCAATGGTGGAGCACCACAATAAAAATAATAGCAATAACCTCGGGAGCATAATTGGCCGGGCTGGTGAAATTTACTTCCTTAAGGCAATAAACTACCAGCATAGCGATAGAGGCATAAGGCAGAACTTTACCCAAATAAGTTATATAGCTACTACTTTTTTTATTATTACGAAATAACACAAAAGGTAAAAATCTGGTGATAACAGTACCCAGGGTTAGCATGCAAATAATAATGAAAGTTTGCCCGGCTGTTAAAGTCATTTTGCTTCCTCCTTAGCCAAATTTTTGCGAAATACTGTCAGAATTACCATAATAGCAGCCATGGAAGGAATAATAAAATTACTTGGTCCGAAAAGAATTAAACAGCCAACGGAACATAAAATCCCAATAATTGCGGGTTTATGATTTTTTTGAGCTTTCCACTGCCCTAGGAAGATGACAACAAAAAGCGCAGTTAGCACAAAGTCAAGGCCTTGGGTATTAAAAGAAATCATTGAACCCAACAATCCGCCCAGAATTGAGCCTAGTACCCAATAACAATGGTCAAGCAAAGTAATAAAAAATATAAACCATTTGCGGTTGACACCCGGAGGCGGTTCTGTAGAGCAGACAATAGAAAAGGTTTCATCACACAATCCGAAGATTAAGTAAGGTTTTAGTTTACCCGTATTTTTATATTTATCGAGTAAGGAAATGCCATAAAACAAATGGCGGGCATTAATCATTAAGGTCATTAGTAAGGCGTAAATGGGATTAAAAACCGAGGTGAGAAAAGTAATTGCTACATACTGGGCGGAACCGGCAAAAACTAATAAACTGGCTAAGGCCGTCCACCCTACGCCATAACCTTTAGTGTTCATTAAAACACCATAGGCAATCCCTAAAAAAGTAAATCCCGTAAGTACAGGGATGGTGTGGGGAAAGGCTGCTTTTAGTGCTATTTTTAGATCGTTTTTTTTCAAATAATTTCACTCCTAAACTTCGTCAACTGGCACATAAACAGTTCTTTTTTCTGTACTCATAACCACGCTCGTCTCTACCCTGCTAATGCTGGAATTTCTCATTAAAGAATCAATAATAAAATTCCTGTAGCTATCCATATCCTTGGCTACAATCTTAAGCAGATAATCATGACTGCCCGTAAGAGTGTAACATTCTTGCACTTGAGGGAATTTTTGGACATCCTCTAAAAAGGAATGAATTGTTTCTCTGTTTAAAGGGGATAGGTTTACAAGAGCAAAAGCAGTGACTTCCATGCCTAATTTTTTTTCATCAACAATAGTAGTGAATTTTTTAATAATTCCCGTTTCTACTAAATTTTTGGTTCTGGCCAGGCAGGCCGAGGGGGAAAGTCCTATTTTCTTGGATAATTCCAGATTGGAAATGGAAGCGTCAAGCTGCAATTCTCGTAAAATGGCCCTATCAGTATTATCAAACACAATTGCCATATTTTATCCTCCGCTTATGGACTTTTACAGAATTATATTTCGCATATCAAAAAGATTACTATATAATATAATGAAGGTCAATAGATTACTAATTAAAGAAGCTAAAACAGCCTGATTGATAAAAGCTAAGCAAAGCCGTTTACTTGAAAACTTTTATCATAGGAGATAAAATAAAATTCATAGTTCTATCACTCTAGTATAAACTGTAGTACACTATATGAAGATAACTGGCCTACCTGGGAGGAATAATAATTATGGCTCAAAAACCTGTATCCAGCACAGTAATCAGAAGACTTCCCAAATATTACCGACATCTTACTTCCTTAAGGGAGATAGGTATTAGCAATATATCTTCTAAAGATCTTGCTAAGAGAATGAACATAACCGCATCTCAGGTCAAACAAGACTTTTCCACCTTTGGATGTTATGGTCTTCAAGGTTATGGTTATGATGTGGATTTTCTACATGATAGAATTGGTGAAATTCTTGGGCTTGACACAACGCGCCATATGATTATTATTGGAGCAGGAAGTTTGGGGCACGCTCTGGCTAGGCATACTGAATTTGAAAAAAGAGGATTTAAAGTAATTGGTATTTTCGATACCAGATCAGAGCTAATTGGAGAGGAAATCGGTAATCTTAAGATTAGACATTTTGACACTATAACGGAATTTTTAGCCCAAAATAAGGTAGATATAGCAGCTTTAGCAGTTCCTGAAAATCATGCCAAAAGAGTAGTGGAATATATTACGGGCCTAGGTATAAAAGCTATTTGGAACTTTGTGCCCATGAAACTCATAACTGATAATGATGTTACAGTGGAAAATATTCACCTAATTGATAGCTTATTGGTCTTAGGTTGCCAGATTCAAGATAAAACAAAAAAAATTTAGCAGGGCTAACTAAACTTTATATCTTCAAATTATGAAAATAACAAAGGTAGAGCAGATGATAAAAAATATCTTGCTCTACCTTGTTATTTAGCTTTGTTTTCCTTATTAATGATGACATCCGTGTTCATGGGCCTCACAAGAATCACCGGAGTCAACAAGAGTACCTTGCAAATATTGAAGAGTTACTTCTTTCACATTCCCTGAGCAGCCGCGTACTACTTGGATTCCGACCTTGTTTAGGACATTTACTGCCCCTTGCCCCATGTTACCTGCCAGCATAATACTTACACCCATATCGGCCAGTGTCTGAGCAATATTTGACTTACAGCCGCATCCTTCAGAGGAGGGGATGGTTTCCTGGTTTAGGATTTGTTTGTTGTTATCATCGATAGTAAAAATTGTAAAATACTCGCAATGGCCAAAATGGCTGTCGACCTGATTTTCTCGAGACGGTAAGGCAATTTTCATCGCAGTTTAATACCTCCATAGATGCAATTTTAATGTATTTATGTTTATTTTTGTTATCACAATTCTATTATAAAACATTATTGACATATGTCAATAATGTTTGCATGCTACTTCGTTTGATAACAAAATTTCCTCCTTTTCACTCTGGTATCCTATGTTACGTCGCTATGATCAAGGCTTTATTGCAACCGGAATTGGTAGTGAATAATTCAGAGCTTATTCGAAAAAACTTATCCAAACTAATGGGGAAATTGACGGTTCATCTAGCTGCGGAAGATGAGGTGCTATATCCCGAACTTCTCAGGCATGATGATGGTAAGGTAGTGCAGACTGCACAAAAATATTTGCAAGAACTCGGAGATATTAAAGAACGGTTTTCTGCATATTGCAGCAAGTGGGCAGTAGCTCCCCTGATTAAAAACAAACCTGAGGAATTCATCAAGGAAACTGTGGAATTGTTTAGGACCTTAGGGAAAAGAATTGACCTGGAAGAAAAGGAATTATATAGACTGGCTGATTCATTATAAGGATTTAGTATTATATGTCATGGCCTTTTTTCCATGCAGCAAGTAGTACAGGGGGATAGCGGCAAATAATATAACAGTCAGAATTAGATATAAACCGCGAAATCCCGAAAGGGGAATTACCAGACCATGCAAAGAGGGGCCGATCCCCAAACCGCCGTCTAATAAAACAAAATAAGTTGAAGTGGCGAGCCCTACCCGGTGTTTAGGCGAAACTTTAACAGCTATAGCCTGACAGCAAGAGTTTAGGGAGCCAAAACCTAAACCGATAAAGGCCGCTGCTATAAGAAGGATAAAACCATGCCGGGCCTGACTGAATAATAACATACCTAAGGCAAAGGAGGCTATGGAGGGGAAAATTACAATATTCTCCCCTTTTTTATCAAATAAGGGACCGGTGATTAACCTGGATATTATGATAGAAACAGCGTACACTATAAAAAAGTAGGTTGCCGGATGTACCAAATTTATTTCCCGGGCATAGGAAGTCAGGAACGTCAGAACACCTGAGAAAGTATAGGTCATAAGGAAGATAAAGATGGAAATGGGGAGAGCTTTGATCTCAAAAAAGTTTTTGAAATCAAAGCCAACTGAGGTCCAGCTTTTTCGATTCCCAGGCAGTTCCGGAGCTGTTATTTCAGAAATTTTGGCCGGTAAAGCAATTAAAATACTAATGGCGGCCAATAGGACACAAAACATAAACAGTACGGTGAAGTTGGCATGAATAGTTAAATAGGAACCAACAGAAGGGCCGAAGCCCATAGCTAAGGTCATACTCATGGAATAGTAACTAATTCCTTCTCCCCGGCGATCGGAAGGAATAACTTCGACCACGGCTACGGCCAAAACAGTTACCACAACTCCAAATGCCAGTCCGTGAACAAAGCGGATAATTAGCAGAATAGTTAAGCTTTGAGCTGGAAAATACAAAAGCATAATAAGTAAAAACAAAATAAGTCCGGTGAAAAGTGTCTTTTTCCTTCCCCATATTTCCAAATATCTGCCTGTAATCAGGCGGCCAATAAGTTCGCCGATAATGAAAATACCGGCAACGAGGCCAGCCATGCTCTTGGGAGCAGCAAATTCTTCTACAGTATAAATGGCTAAGGTTGTAAGTAAGAGGTGGAGAATTAAAAAAACGCAAAAAGTTGTAAGGAACAAAACAATAAAATCCTTGGTCCATAGTTTTGATTTTTTAATTGGCATTGAATTTCTCCGATCCTAGAATAATTAAATAATTCACAGTTGCGTTTTTAAGGGCTGCATCTAATCAGTACCATTTTACTATAAATAGTGCTCCTTACAAAAGTCAACCTGCTCGGTAACAAATGTTACTGCAAAAAATAGGGATAAGTTTTAATATTAAATTATAAAATAATTATGTTGCTCTAAGGAGGGATAAGTTGTGAAGGCAAAAATTGAACGGGAAGAATGTATTGGTTGCGGACTATGTGCAGCTCTATGCCCTGAAATATTTTCCATGGGGGATGATGATATTGCTCAGGCCGCAGACCAGGAATTACAAGGGGATGTGCTGGCAAGTGCCGAAGAGGCTAGGGATTCCTGTCCGGTGGAATGTATTATTATTGAATAGTTATGCAAAATAATAATACAGCAAAAAAATGAGCCGGCGGCGTAATTGCTGTCTGCTCTTTTTATAATATAAATTAATAAAGATTTCTTGATTATATAATACAAAAAGTGGAATAGGGTTTGAAAGAAAGGGTATTGTTAGGATTATGAATAAGCAGCAAAGAGAAAAACATACAGTTGAAAAAATGATTGATATCTACTGTAAAGCGATGCATCAACCAGACAAGGTCAGATGTGAAAAGTGTGAACAGTTGCTCCAATACTCGACCCAAAGAATTGGAAAATGTATCTACGGAAAAGATAAGCCGGTTTGCGCTAAATGTAAAATTCATTGTTATCGGCCTCAAATGCGGGAAGAAATAAAGAACGTTATGCGCTATGCTGGACCAAAGATGGTATTAAAACATCCGATTTTGGCATTTTATCATTTATTGGATTCTTTAAGAGGGCAACCAGAACAATGATTTTATTGAATTTGCTAATAAAGTATAACCAGTAAAAGCCAGGTTTAGCCTGGCTTTTACTAATCAATAAATATCCTGTATAATAACTAGGTAATTCTTTAAAAAGGCAGCAGTTATTTTGTAGCAAATATACCAATTGCATTAGGCCCGGAATAGCAGGCGACAACTGAGCTGAACTGTGATACAATAACTTCTTTAGGGTTATGTTTTTCCACCAGAGCCTTAACCTCGTTCAGAAGCTTTTCATTGCTAAAAGTGCATAAGCCCACGGTTTTGTCTTTAATATTGAGATTGTTCAGATGTTTGGAAATCCAGCGCAGGATGCTTTTTTCCTTGCCTATGAATTTTTCAGCAAGGCTGATTTTGCCTGTGCCATCTGACCCGCATACTATATTAAGATTAAGAAGATTTCCTGCAATATATTGGGCCTTACTGATTCGCCCTCCCTTAAAGACATATTCCAGGGTATCTATAATAATTGCATAATTCATCTTGCTGCGGACCCGATGTAAACAGGGAACTATTTCTTCAGGTAATTTGCCGAAAAGGGCCATTTTGGCTGCCTCGATAACCTGAAGCCCCTGTCCCAGGGAAACCCCCATACTGTCCAGGACTGTAATCTTTCTATCTGGCAGTTGTTCTTTAGCCGTTAAGGCTGCTCGAAAAGTCCCACTTAATTGAGAGGACATGGTAATTGCTATAACTTCATCCCCATTGCGGGTTAAACTGTCAAAGACTGTATAAAAATGGTGGGGAGGAATCTGGGATGTTTGGGGATAATGGCCTTTATCTATATATTGGCATACTGTTTGAGCGTTAATTTCCACCCCGTCAATAAAACTTTGGTCCATAATGTTGACATAAAGGGGTAGTACGGTAATATCATATTTATCAATGATTTCTTGCGGTAGTTCAGCAACACTATCGGTTACGATTTTTATCATCTAAAACTTCCTTTACAAAATTAGTAATGCTTTAAGCTTAACATAAAATGATAAATATCCCAACAAAAAAATTATATTCACAAAGCACAAGGGGGAGAAATCAATGCCTATAAAAATACCTGACGATCTTCCGGCCAAGGGAATATTGGAGAATGAAAATATATTTATTATGGATGAGGATAGGGCTCTGCACCAGGATATCAGGCCCTTAAGAATTGCCTTATTAAACCTGATGCCGACTAAAATTGTCACTGAGGCCCAGTACCTGCGTCTGTTAAGTAACTCGCCTCTGCAAATAGAAATCACTTTACTGTATACTAAAACTCATAAACCCACTCATACTTCACCGGAGTATTTAAGAAGATTCTATTACTCTTTTGAAGAAGTCAAAGACCAAAAATTTGACGGTTTAATTATTACAGGAGCGCCTGTAGAAATAATGGAATTTGAAGAAGTCGATTACTGGGAAGAACTCAAGGATATTTTATCCTGGAGTCTGTCTAACGTCTATTCCACCATGTATGTTTGCTGGGGCGCGCAAGCAGGCCTTTATTATCATTATGGGATTCCTAAATATATTTTGCCCCAAAAAATGTTTGGCATATTTAGCCATCGGATTTACAATAAAAGAAACAACAGTTTTTTACGTGGATTTGATGATGTTTTTTATGCACCTCATTCTCGCTACACTGAAGTGAGAGCTGAGGATATCAAAAAGCATAAGGAACTGGAAATTCTGGCCGTGTCCCAAGAGGCGGGAATTTTCATGGTTGCCCGCAAAGACGGTCGGCAACTTTTCATTACCGGTCATCCGGAATATGATGCCTTAACTTTAAAAACCGAATATGAGAGGGATATTAGCAGAGGATTAAATATTGATGTTCCTGCCAATTATTTCCCCAATGATGACCCCCAGCGCGATCCTATTGTTAACTGGCGGGGGCATGCTAATCTATTGTTTCAAAATTGGCTCAACTATTATGTTTATCAGGAAACCCCTTATGATTTGAATCAAATTCGTTAGGCCAGATTATTATTAGTATTATTTCCCTTGATTATGAAAATTATGAAGGAATGAAGGCTGCCCAAGATGAGTTATCATTCTAAATTGGAACTGCTTAAGAAGGAATTAAAAAGCCAAGGCCGGGCCTTAATAGCTTTTTCCGGAGGGGTAGACAGCACTTTGCTATTAAAGGTTGCTAAGGGTGTACTGGGAAAAAATGTGCTGGCAGTGACAGTCCGATCCCCTCTTTTTCCGGATAGGGAACTAAAGGAGGCCCAAACATTTTGTGCCAGCCAAGGCATTGAACACTTGATCATAGTTAGCGACGTGTTAAGATATGAAGAGTTTAGGAAAAATCCCCCAGACCGCTGTTATATATGTAAAAAGCTGCTATTTAAAGAGTTATTAGCCGTTGCGGACCAAAGAGGAGTAAAATATGTGGCTGAAGGATCCAATCTGGATGACCTGGCCGATTTCCGCCCAGGGAGAAAAGCATTATTGGAATTAGGCATAAAAAGCCCGCTGCTCAAGGCGGGTTTAACTAAAGAAGAAATTAGAATTCTGTCCCAAAAATACGGATTAGCTTCTTGGGATAAGCCTTCCTTAGCTTGTTTGTCCTCCAGGATTCCATACGGCGAAGAGATTACGGAGGAAAAATTAAGCATGGTCGACCGAGCAGAACAGCACCTGCGAGATTTGGGTTTTAAACAGGTACGAGTGCGCTTTCACGGCGATCTGGCTAGGATTGAGATCCCGGTGGCCGATAACCCGAGAATAGTTGACCCCTCCATAGCGCAACAAATTTATAACAGGTTTGCTGATCTAGGCTTCTTGTATACTACGCTCGATCTAAAGGGATACCGGTGCGGAAGCATGAACGAAAAATTACCTTATGCAGCCAAAAACCTTACTGAACCTTGAAACCAAAACGTTATCAATTATGTTAGAGAGCTTGGGCGAAAATTTAATGATAAAAAACACATGCCTGCAAGCGTAATAATAATAGAAAAGCAGATAAAGAAAAGTAGATAAATTTTTGGAGGTTTCCTATGAATGCGGAGATTTTGGCCGTAGGAACGGAACTTTTGATGGGGCAAATCGTTAATAGCAACGCGCAGTACATTTCAAAAAGATTACAAGATATAGGAGTCAATGTTTATTTTCATAGTGTAGTCGGCGATAATCCGGCGAGACTTCGGGGAGTTTTAAATATAGCTCTGCAAAGATCTGATCTGGTCATTATGACCGGGGGATTGGGACCCACTCAGGACGATTTAACCAAAGAAACAGTAGCAGAGATCGTAGGCCGGAAGCTCGTGTTGCATACGGAGACTCTTGAGGATATTGCGGCCTTATTCCGAAGAGCCGGTTGGACAATGACAGACAATAATAGAAAACAAGCTTATTTCCCGGAAGGGTGTATAGTTCTGAAGAATAGCCATGGTACTGCTCCAGGCTGCATTATAGAAACCGACGGCAAAATTCTCATTATGCTGCCCGGCCCACCTTCCGAGATGAAGCCCATGTTTGAGCAAAGTGTGATGCCTTATTTAGAACAAAAGTCACCTCACAAAATAGTCTCAACTTACCTTAATATCTTTGGCTTAGGAGAATCGGCGGTAGAAAATATGCTCATGGATTTAATTGTCCAGCAAAAAGATACTACCATAGCAACTTATGCTACTGACGGGCAAGTTACAGTTAGGCTGACCTCTAAGTGTAAAAAAGATAATCCAGAAGATTTGAATGCCGGAGTAGAGAAGGAAATAAGGAAAAGGTTAGGTGATAGAATATATTCCACTGGCAACAGTAGTTTAGCGGAAGTGGCCGGAAAACTTTTACTGGAAACCAATACCACGATTTCTATAGTCGAATCATTCACCGGTGGTTTATTGGCTTGCGTTTTATCTAAAATACCGGGAATATCGCGTGTGTTTAAACAGGGTTTGATTAGCTATGCTAACAGAAGGCTAGATAAAGAAACAGCTATCCAAACCGCTCAGGATATAATGAAGATTTCCGGTTCCGATTTGGGCCTTGCCATTTTGGGTCATCACGACAGCGGTGAGAATCATAATAAAGATGAATACGCTTATATTGCCTTAGTTACTAGGGAACAAAATCAAGTCCGATGTCTGGAATATAAGCTTGTGGGTGACGAGCAAAGAAGAAGGAACCGTAGTGTGTTGCAAGCCTTAGATATAGTAAGAACTTACATCCAGGAAAATACTGATTGAAGTAAAAGTATAAAAGGACGGTCCGTTTAGTTGTTGATAAACGGACTGTCCTTTTTGCTATAATTATTATTGAGTTTATCCTTATGAATTCAGCTACTTACTTACTTTAGCCTGATCATAGGCGACAAGGGCTGCAGGCAGACAAGAGACAACTCCTTTCATCCCGCTGACCAGTAAAGTCATTAAAATAGCTTCTTTTACTTCATCCCTGGTAGCTCCTGCTGCTTTGGCCATTGGAGCATGTACTTTCACCGCTCCGGCATCACCTTCGGCAGCTCTCATGGCCATATAAATCAATTGTTTAGTTTTTTCATCTAGTCCCTTGCTGGAAAAAACCGTTTTGGACATTTCACTATAGGCATCAAATAATTCCGGGGCTTCAGCGATCATAATATCTACTGGATTCTTTTCCATCTTTATTTCTCCTTTCTTCCCTAAAAAATAGTAACTTGCATTACAAAACGGATTCCAGTATTAACTAAATCTATTAGTTCTAGTATCTAGCCTATTATTCCTGCAAAATTATTGATTTTTTGGTTAATTTATCAAAGAATAATGTATACCTCAGAATGGTTTGATTTAACCAAATGATTATGATACCTTTAATTAAATATAAAGGGCATTATGGTAAAAACGAGGGTAGTCTGATGCATGAATTTTCACGTACCGAATTATTGATTGGTCCGGAAGGGCTGGAAAAGCTAAAAAAAAGCCAAGTATTGATTTTCGGGCTGGGCGGTGTCGGCTCTTATACAGCTGAGGCTTTGGCCCGTATTGGTATAGGAAGCCTTAAACTGGTAGATCACGATCAGATTTCATTATCTAATATTAATCGTCAAATTCACGCTTTGCATTCCACTCTAGGCAAGTATAAAGTTGAGGTTATGGCCGAGAGAATTAAGGATATCAATCCAAAAGTACAGGTTGAGATATATACAACCTTCTATACCCAGGAAGAAGCAGAGTTCTTTCTGCAAGACAAACCGGATTACGTTATTGATGCTATCGATACTGTTAAAAGTAAGGTTAGCCTGGCCATCGAATGTTGCCGAAGAAATATTCGTTTTATTTCCTGTATGGGGACCGGCAATCGCCTTAATGCTTCCGGTTTTCAAATTGCTGACATCTCCAAGACTTCAGGTGACCCGTTGGCTAAAGCAGTACGCAAACTCTTAAGACTAGAAGGAATAACCCAGGGGTTTAAAGTGGTATTTTCGCCCCTTCCTTCCCTCAAACCCCGCCCGGCAGAGCCAAGCTGTCTTGACGGTATAGATAGTTGTTTTCCCCAAAAGCGGCAGGTTCCAGGGAGCGTTTCTTTTGTGCCCCCGGTAGCAGGTTTGCTCATGGCTGGAGAAGTGGTCAGGGATATTTTAGGTTATAACGATTAGGGGTTTCTTTAATCAAAACTAGCATAACAAAAGCATTGACCTTCCATTGGGAAAAGCTTATCTTTATTAGGAACGGTAAATTTAGGAAGGAAGTGCTGTACTAAGTGAACAAAAAATTAGGGAAAATAAAAACCACTGAGCGTGATTTTATTTTTTTTCTATTTGTTGCTGTCTTAGTAGGAGTGGGGCAAAGCGTAGATAGTGCAACTTTTAATAATTTCCTTAAAGACCAGTTTGGTTTTGTCGTTACGCAAAGAACATTATTGGAATTGCCCAGAGAGTTGCCGGGACTTTTGGTGTTTATTTTTACCGGCTTGTTATTTGTCTTGGGTGATATTAGGATAGCGGCCATTGCCAATATTGCGGCTGCCATAGGTATGTTTTTACTAGGGATTATCCCTAATAATATTTTTATCATGCTACTGGTTGTTTTTATCTACAGCTCAGGCCAGCACTTGTTTATGCCTTATTTTAACAGTATCAGCATGAGCTTTGCGGAAGAGGATAAGCTGGGACGAAGACTTGGACGTCTAAGTGCTGTAATGAATATTTCTCTGGTGGCGGCCAGTGCTCTTTTATGGGCCTTGTTCTATTTTCTGCACATCTCATATGTTGTTTCTTTTAGTATTGGGGCTCTTGCTTTTTTGGGAGCGGCCATTTTTCTTCTTTTTATGAACAAGCAACGGGTTACTCCTCAGACCAAACGTTTTGTTATTAGAAAAGAGTACGGCCTTTATTATTGGTTGAACGTTTTGTACGGTGCTAGGAAACAAATATTTTTAACCTTTGCACCCTGGGTTCTGGTGGATGTTTTTCATCAGAAGGTTACTACTATGACCATGCTGTTTTTCGTGGTGGCCTGTCTGGGCATTGTTGTTAAACCACTGCTAGGCTATTTGATCGACAAGATAGGGGAAAAAATAATTCTTACTGGGGAAGCGGTAATATTGTTTTTCCTCTGTTTAGGTTATGCTTTTGCCGAGGATCTGTTTCCCCGAACAGTGGCCTTAGTAGTGGTGGCTACCTGTTATGTTTTGGATATGAGCTTGGATGCGGTTATGATGGCCAGGGCAACTTATGCCAAGAAAATAGCCTTGCATGAGGATGATGTGTCCCCCACTCTTTCTTTAGGGGTTAGCTTGGACCATGTTGTCTCTATGATAATACCGCTGATTGGTGGTTATATCTGGGTTTTGGCCGGACCGGGAGGATATAAATATGTTTTCCTAGGAGGGGCGCTTATAGCCTTAATGAACTTCTTCTCTGCCCGCAGAATTGTGATTCACAAAAAAAATCCCCCAAAGGAAAGCCAAGCAATGTAATCGATAACTACAGCAAGAAAAACCAGAGGATTTTATGTACTACGTTTATATCATTGAATGTAAGGATAAAACTTTATATACCGGTTGGACGGTTAATCTCGAAAGAAGGTTGGCCTGTCATAATAAAGGAAAAGGAGCGAAATACACCCGTTCTAGATATCCTGTGCAGCTAAAGTATTTTGAACAGGCCGCAAGCAAGAGTGAGGCCTGCCGCAGGGAATACGAGATTAAACAATTGTCCAGAGCTGAGAAAATTAAGTTGATTAACTCTGTCCTATAGGTATACACTCCATACGCTCCGAGCAAAGCCCAAGCAAGTTCTTTTGACTTGGGCTTATTTTAATTGCGGCGTACCCAGCTAAGCACGCATTATCTAGCCAATAACAGATAACATTTTCAGTACTGATTATAAGTATATTCAACCTATTTTCAAAACCGGCCGCCTAATAAAATGTTGGTAGCAAGCGTGCATGCCCTTCAGCTTCTTCTCTTCCCTTCAGCCGTTTGGCTAATCGCATTTACGCGGCCAGCAGCAAGGTCGGGGTAGGCAGCAAGGGAGAAGGAAGTCTCCTAGGCGGAGTCGGCTTAAAAAACCTACTGGGTAAAGATTGACTTTATATAAACCAGATATTGCAATAGCTGTCTTCATTTCTGAAGGCATCTTTTTTTTAATTGCCCGCGGTATGGGCGAAGCTAGTGGTGTGCGCCACTCCTGTCCGCTTGTGACATTTGGGTAAAAAAACCATATATTATATGGAAATAATTACCTAGGAGGGTGAGCAAATGTTTTTTGGATGGTTTCCGTTCTGGGGTTTTCCGTTTTTCGGAGGCTTCTTCGGTTGGCGCCGCCGTTATCGGTATTGGTGGTAAAGAATAACAACAATTCTCCCAATCTTATTCTATTAAATATCCCCTGATAAAAGGAAAGTGGCGAAATTCTAATTCTGAGTTTCGCCACCTTCTTTTAAGAGCAGTTATTATTAGCTATCAATAAGCTATTAATTAGCTATTTAAGAGGAAAATCTGAATTCTTTTCATAGTTATTAATTAACGGCTCCAGGGCAACAGCTGTAACCAGGCCAAGATAGGCTGAAATAAAACCAAAAGCCAATAACTGACTGATCTGAACCCAATTTAGGGTAAGGCCATGGTAATATAGGTGAATGGCCAGGCCGCACCAAAAGCCTTGGCAGAAGGGGCAGGAAAATAATTTGCGAAAAAAATACCCCTTTTGTTTCAAATAGTTCCTAACTTTTTTAAAAAGTATAAAGTCGAACAGGAAAAAACGAATACTTAAAGCAAGTAAAAATTCCAGTAGCATAGATCATCACCAAACTCTTCTTAATATCCACCATATCCCATTTTATGGAATAATTAATATTTGGTGATAGAACGATAATACCTAGATTCTTAATTATTTGCTGCCAGAGCGCGTCGCTTTTCATATTTAACTCTGGAATTCTTATCTAAAAATCTTTTGCGCAGGCGGATGTTAACAGGTGTTATCTCTACTAATTCATCTTCATTGATATACTCCAAAGCCTCTTCTAAGCTGAAAACCCTGGGAGGTTCCAGGCGCAGGCTTTCATCGGCTCCGCTGGCTCGCATGTTGGTTAACTGTTTTTTACGGGTAATATTAACATCCATGTCCTGTTCTCTGTTGCTTTCACCGACAATCATACCTTCGTAGACTTTGGTGCCGGGGTTAAGAAAAATCTGGCCGCGTTCCTGGAGTTGGTATATTGCATAGGCTGTGGATTCGCCGGGGTCAGAGGCTACCAGCACACCTCTGTTCCTTCTTTGGATTTCACCCTTATAGGGCTGGAAGGAGTGGAAGACATGAGACATTATGCCTTCTCCCCTGGTTTCGGTCAAAAAATCGCCACGAAAACCAATTAGGCCGCGAGCAGGAATAACGAATTCCAGTCGGGTTACGCCGCCGGGTAAATTCACCATATTAGTCATCTCTCCTTTACGGGAGCCGACCATTTCAATGACGGTTCCGGTAGAGGAATCAGGAACATCGCAGGTTAAAAGTTCATAAGGTTCACATTTAATTCTGTTTATTTCTTTAATTATTACCTCCGGTTTGGAGACCTGTAGTTCGAAGCCCTCCCGACGCATATTTTCTATAAGGATGGAGAGATGGAGTTCCCCTCGTCCGGAAACCTTAAAGGTATCGGTATCTTCTGTTTCTTCCACCCTGAGACTGACGTTGGTCTCAATCTCTTTAAACAGTCTTTCTCTCAGTTGGCGCGAAGTCACATATTTTCCCTCAGTTCCGGCAAAGGGACTGGTATTAACCATAAACATCATAGTCAGAGTAGGCTCGTCGATTTCCATAGCCGGCAGGGCTTCGGGGTTTAGAACATCGGCAATAGTTTCACCAATACTAATATTGGGAATGCCGCTAACAGCTACGATATCCCCGGCACCGACTTCCTGAGCAGGTACACGGCTCAGATTTTCAAAGGTAAAAATATTGCTGGTTTTAACTTTCTCTATTGAGGAGTCCCGTTTGATTACGGCTACCGGAGAGTTGGCGATAAGTTTACCGCGAAAAACGCGGCCAATAGCGATTTTACCTAGGTAGTCGTTATAGTCCAGTGTAGTTACCAGCATCTGTAAGGGCAAATCGGGATAAGATTCAGGAGCAGGAATTTCACGAAGAATGGTTTCGAATAGGGGGACAAGATCATTGCTCATTTTTTCTGGATCATAACCGGCTGTGCCCTGGCGGGCAGAAGTATAGATCACCGGAAAATCAAGCTGCTCTTCGCTTGCTCCTAATTGTAAAAATAATTCCAGAACTTCATCCACAACTTGATAGGCCCGGGCATCCGGACGGTCAATTTTATTGATAACCACAATACATTTAAGATTTAGTTCCAGGGCTTTGTGTAGAACAAATTTGGTCTGAGGCATGGGTCCTTCAAAGGCATCCACAACCAGCAAAACCCCGTCCACCATTTTTAAAACCCGTTCCACCTCGCCGCCGAAATCAGCATGGCCGGGAGTATCAACAATGTTTATCTTAACGCCCTGCCAAGTAACAGATGTATTTTTGGCAAGGATGGTGATTCCCCTTTCCTTTTCCAGATCGTTGGAATCCATAATCCTTTCCTCTACTTTTTCATTGCTCCGGAAAGCGCCGCTTTGCTTGAGCATAACATCTACCAGGCTTGTTTTGCCATGATCAACGTGAGCAATAATTGCGATGTTTCGTAAACTTTTTGCTTGCATAAATAATTCTCCTGTACTAAGATGAGATTTGTGTTTTTTATGACATGTTAGGGTGAAAACAATAGGATTTAGAATAATAAATTGTAGTTTTGACGTTTTATAAGCTGTCAGCAGGATATTGCCTAATAACCTTTAATATTATAATTAGCTTTGAACGGATTTTCAAATAAAATACATTCAGTTTGTTCTTTATGACTAAGAACAGCTTTTTTAGCTAAAATATAATTTAAAATAGGGTGATAACAATGCGTTATAAAAGATCTGGCCATAATCCATTTGCCGCCAGTATTTTGTTAATAGTTGTGGCTTTAATCATAGTTTCCGGTAGTAGAATATTAGCTGAACAAAAGGATACCGAAATAAAACCGCTTCCCAGTTACGGCTTTCAAGCAGCCGTTAGTAATGACCAGAGAGAGCAAACTCCGGAAGTTAATCGTCAAAGCGATTTTGAACCGGGGGTAAAGATAGATGAATATAAGGGAGTAGCGGTTTATTCCAATGGCACGGATTATATGTCCAGCCATGGCTTACATTATAGTGAGGACGGGTATTATTACGGCTATAAATGGCAGTGTGTCGAGTTTGTGAAGCGTTTTTATTACGAGAGATTTAATCATAGCATGCCTGATGGGGCAGGCAACGCAAAGTACTTTTTTAACACTCTGCTGGAACAGGGTGAGTTTAACCAGCAGCGAGGTCTGTATCAGTATAGAAATGGCGGAGATGTTAGACCTCAAGCTGATGACCTATTAGTGTTTACCAAAGGCACATATGGCCATGTAGCTATTATTAGCGATGTAGGGGATGACTGGGTGGAAGTAGTTCAGCAGAACTCTGAAGTTACCAGGGAAAAACTACAAATGGAAGTCAAAGACGGAACCTATACCATACACGGGGAAAAAGAACCGGCCGGCTGGCTTAGAATTAGGAAATAACATAATCAGGCTGAGTTGTCTAACCCCTAGGGCTTGTTTATTACCCAAACAATATGGTATATTGATTTAAAACATATTTCCTGTCAAAAATGGAAAAATACTATTTAAGAGTATGTAAAGGAGAGCTTATGAGAGTCCCCAATCATATTGGTGTAATTCCTGACGGGAATAGGAGATGGGCTGAAAAAAGAGGGCTGCCCAAAGAAAAGGGGTACAATGAGGGATTACAGCCGGGATTGCGCTTGCTTAAATTGTGCCAAGAAGTAGGTGTCGAGGAATTAACCTTTTATGGTTTTACGGTCGACAATACGAAAAGGCCTGCAGTCCAAACCAGAGCTTTTGTTCAATCTTGTATAGACGCTGTTGAACTAATCGCCAATCAAGATGTATCCTTATTGGTGATTGGTAACACCGACTCCAAGATGTTTCCCAAAGCCCTGCTTCCTTATACCACCAGGACCGATTTCGGTAAAGGGGGTATTAAGGTAAATTTCCTCGTTAATTATGGATGGGAATGGGATCTAGCCAATCTTTTGGTCCATGATAATAAACGCAAGAAAATTTTGAATTACCTTAAATCAAACAGCATATCCAGAGTGGATCTTTTGATACGCTGGGGGGGCCGAAGGCGTTTAAGCGGTTTTTTGCCGGCTCAGTGTGCTTATGCTGACTTTTATGTCATTGATGATTACTGGCCTGACTTTAAAGACGAGCATTTTTATGAAGCGCTAAAATGGTATGACAAACAGGACATAACGCTCGGAGGCTGAATTTAAAATATTTAAGCCGGCAGTGCTTGACAGGACGGACCTTAAATTGTTATGATCTATAGAAATATGCAAAGACTATGACAGGGAACAGTAAGCTGCTGAAGCTTGTACAGAGAGCCGCAGACGGTGAAAAGCGGTCAAGATGAAGGAGCCGAACTCCCCCTTGAGTTTCCGGTCGAACCCTAAAGAGGCAGTAGAACCGGACGGATGCTTCTACCGTTAAAAGGAAGGAGATATCGGATGAATTTCCCGTATCTTATAGAGTGGACGGCCTGCCGTTAATTTGAGTGGTACCGCGAAGAAGAACCTTCGTCTCAGAACAGAGACGAAGGTTTATTTTTTCAACCCGGAGTTTTTAATCGTAATTTCTTACTTGAAAATACGAAAAATAATTATTTGAAGGAGGAATATGTATGCGGAGATTGTATTTTTTCGATACAACTTTGCGAGACGGAGAACAATCTTTAGGCATAACTCTAAATGTTAGAGAAAAATTAGATATTGCCCGGCAGATTGTGAAGCTAGGTGTAGATGTTATTGAAGCCGGTTTTCCTGCCTCTTCTCCCGGAGATTTTGAAGCGGTAAGGATTATCGCCCGGGAGATCAAAGGGGCGGTGATCTGCGGTCTCTCTAGGTCGGTGCCTAAAGATATCGATCTTTGCGCCGAGGCTTTACGTGGCGCTGAGTATCCCCGCATTCATACCGGAATTGCTGTTTCACCGATCCATATGGAAAAAAAGTTGCGTCTTTCGCCGGACCAAGTGATTGAAATGGCGGTTGGAGCAGTCAAACATGCTAAAAAATATATGAATGATGTCGAGTTTTATGCCGAAGATGCTTTCCGCAGTAATAGAGAATTCCTAGTTAAAATCCTGGCCAAAGTTATTGATGCCGGAGCAACTGTGGTTAACATTCCGGATACGGTGGGCTACGCTACTCCCTGGGAGTATGGAGAACTTGTTTCTTACGTCAAACAGCAGGTGCCCAACATCGATAAGGTAATACTAAGTATTCATTGCCATAATGACCTGGGAATGGCTACTGCTAACTCTCTAGCGGGAATTAAAGCCGGTGCCGACCAAATAGAGGGGACTATTAACGGCATAGGCGAAAGGGCAGGCAATACTTCCCTGGAAGAAGTGATGATGGCTATTTATACCCAGAAAAAAGATTACGGAGTTGAGACTAAAATAAAAACCAGGGAGATAGCAGCTACCAGCAGGCTTGTATCCTTGATTACCGGGGTTCCGGTACCTAATCACAAAGCTATAGTCGGTGCCAATGCCTTTATGCATGCTTCCGGGATTCACCAGGATGGGGTTTTGAAAGAAACCCAGACTTATGAGATTATTGACCCCGAGATTATTGGTATTCCCAGGAATCAGATTGTCCTAACTGCTAGATCAGGGCGGCATGCTTTAAAGCACCGTCTGCAAGAATTAGGATATAGTTTGCCGGATTCTCAGTTGGAGCAAGTTTATGAAAGCTTTTTACTCCTAGCGGATAAGAAACAAGAGATATACGATGAGGATTTGCACGCCCTTATGGGAGAAACAACAGCCATTCCTAAGTTATTCCGGCTTAAAAATATTGCTGTAGCTACTTCCGGGTACCAATCAGCGACCGCAACCATTACTATTGCCATTAATGACCAGGAGGAAGTTACAGATGCCGCTATTGGCAATGGTCCTGTGGATGCGGTATTTAAAGCTATTGACCGTATAACGGGTAATCAGGCTAGATTGGATGACTTTAGTCTGAGGTCCGTGAGTAGGGGAACGGAAGCCCAAGGCAATGCTACTGTTAAGATTAGCTCTGCTCAAAACTCTTATATCGGTCGGGGAATAAATACCGATATAATTACCGCCAGCGCTCAGGCTTATTTAGATGCTGTTTCTAAATTAATGGAAAAAGAAAGAGGCCATAATGAAAGTAAAGCGGACCTTCCGGACTCACCACATAGGGCCTGAATACCAAGGTTTGACTGTTGAAGAGTATTTAAAAAAGCAACTGCAGTTATCCGGGAGGAAGATTCAAAAAATAACCAGGCTCAAAGGTATATTGCTTAATAATAAACCGGTTTACCTGCAAAAGAAACTTAAAAGCGGCCAGATACTGAGTGTTTTGGAGCTTAGCGATCAAAGCTATGGTGTTGATCCCGAGCCCGGGGTTATCGATATTTTGTATGAAGACAGCCGAGTTATTGTCTTAGATAAACCCGCAGGTCTTCTGGTTCATCCGGCCGGTCGGACTAGGTACGGAACGCTGGCCAATTATTTGGCTGCTTACTTTGCTCAAAGCGGCAAAGTTTGTACTATTCGGCCGCTTCATCGTCTTGACCGGGATACGACCGGCTGTGTGGTCTTTGCCAAGGATTCCTTGACCCAGACCATCTTAGAAAAACAATTATTAGAAGGTAGTTTTAAACGTTCTTATCTAGCTATTGTTCAAGGGATTTTGGACCCGCCTGTGGGAACGATCGATGCTCCTATCGGGCCGCATCCCTTTAAGCCAAACCGCAGGGCTATAACTGAGCAGGGGGAAAAAGCTATCACTCATTATCGTACTGTTTTGACCTCCCGAGGGATGTCACTTTTGGCCCTCACTCTGGAAACAGGCAGAACGCATCAGATAAGGGTGCATTTGGCTTCAGTAGGGCATCCCGTAATTGGGGATAGAATGTATGGAAAAAGCTCGCCGCTTATAAAACGGCAAGCTTTACATGCCCGGTCTTTGGAATTTATTCATCCTGAGGATGGGAGAGAAATTATGGTGCGGGCTCCCTTCCCCTCGGATTTCGCCTTCCTTAATATCTCAGACTGTGATTTTTAAAGTTAAAAAATATTTCTTCCGGAGAAAATCTCAAGCATTTCATGCTTGATTCTTTGTTTAATTCTCCGGCGTTTGCTCGGCGTAAGCTCTTCTTTTTCTGTTCCGAACAAATAATGGTCCAGATTAAACTCTTTGAGTAGCATTTTGGTGTGATAGGTGTAGTCTTGGTAAACGTTGACATCAATCATCTGATATTTGTTACGGGTTTCTTCGGAGATAAAATTTTGAATAGAATTAATCTTATGGTCAATAAAGTGTTTTCTGCCGTTCACATCACGGGTAAATCCTCGTACCCGGTAGTCGATAACGGCAATATCGGGTTCAAAACTGGTAATAAGGAAATTCAAAGCTTTAAGTGGTGAAATCTGGCCGCAAGTAGAGACATCAATATCGGCCCGGAAAGTACTTATGCCTTTATCTGGATGATTTTCTGGATAGGTATGCACGGTAATATGGCTTTTATCGAGGTGACCCACAATAGCTTCCGAAGTCGGTCCGGGAACTTCATTTTCTTCAATTCTTATGGAACCGTTGCTAATTATTTCATTCTCAGCAACGAGCATGGTGACACTTGCACCCTGGGGGTCATAGTCTTGATTGGCAATATTTAGAATATTAGCCTCAATTATTTCAGCCACTGAAGTAAGAATCTTAACCAGGCGGTCCGCATTATATTCTTCATCAATATACTCAATATACTTTTTATGCTGATCCTGACTAAGAGCATAGCAAATATCGTAAAAATTAAAGCTTAAGGTTTTAGTGAGGTTATTAAAGCCATATAATTTAAGTTTTTTATTAATGGGCCGGATTTTCATAATATTTCACAACCTGTTTGCTAGATATATAAAAAAACATTTCCCTAACACAATAAAAAATTATATACTTTTCTTAGGTAGCTTTCAACATAGGAGACAATGAATTACAAGCTAGATAAAACCCTGCTATACTTAAAATACTGTATAAACGGGCATTTTTTATGCAAAATAGTTTAAAAAAATTATTTTAGTCAATAATGGAAAAGATTAAGATTTTGGGTGAGAATACATGAGTATAGGTTTTTTTGACTCCGGGGTAGGCGGTATCACGGTTTTGGCTGAGGCTTTAAAGCAACTCCCTAAAGAGAATTATCTCTATTATGCCGATACGGATCATGTTCCTTACGGTACAAAAAGTAAAGAACAAGTAAAAAAGTTCGTGCTGGAAGCTGTTGACTTTATGGCTGCCCAAGGAATAAAAGCTTTAGTGGTGGCTTGTAATACTGCAACCAGTATTGCAATTAATGATCTGCGTGCTAAGTACAGCTTTCCAATTCTGGGAATGGAACCGGCAGTTAAACCGGCGGTAGAGAAAAACGGGGACAAAAGAATTCTGGTTACAGCCACCCCTCTCACCCTGCGCGAGGAAAAATATCAAAATTTAGTCACCAGATTTGATAAAGCCCATATGGTTGACGGCTTAGCCCTGCCGGAACTTGTAGAGTTTGCTGAGAATTTTGTGTTTGATCCTGGCATTATTCAAGCCTATCTGCAACAAAAACTGGCTGGATATGATTTAAGCTCTTATGGGACCGTGGTGTTAGGGTGTACTCATTTCCCTTTCTACAAAAACTGCTTCCGGAAGGTATTTCCGTCGGGGACAGATATTATAGACGGAAGTACAGGGACAGTCAATTATCTTAAAAAAATATTACTAGACAGGAATCTCTGCCAAGACGGCCAGGGGAAAGTAATATACTATTCTTCAGGCAGGAAACAGGCCGCTAATATAAAATATGCAAAATATTTGGATATTCTCCAGCTTGCTAACTCTATAGGTTGCTAACTCTACCTCCCAAGCATAGATTATACAGAACCATTATTTACCAATAAAAAGGAGGTAGAGTTTTTTGCATTTATTTAGAAATGTATGTTATGAAAGCATGGTGCCTTACCAAGGCAGGCAAGTTACCCTGTTTCTTAGGGACGGAAGGCAATACACCGGACAAGTAGTTCAAGTCTATCGCCATGGTATACTATTCCATTCTTCTAATCCTGGTTTCTTTTTCTTACCTTTTGCGGCCATAGCTCTTTTGGCCTTATCTTTTGGAGTCGGCTATAGCGTTGGACGCACTTCTTATCCCTGGTATGGTTGGAGCGGGTATCCTTATTTTTAGAAGAACTTACTGCTAAAGATCTTTGGGAGATAGCAACAAAACTTCGCTATCTCTCATTTTTTTAGGAGCGCATTTTTTTAGGATTGTGCTGCAGCATTTTTTCAATAAGAAAGAGGTGTAGTAAAACCATAGTTTTGTTACACCCCTGTTATAAAGCTATAGGCAGAAGTAGCGGGCAGAACTTATCGGCATTTAGCGACGTTGCCCATAATATCATTGAGGTCTATTACTTGGATATGTTCAGGCAGGTTAAAGGTCCCGACGGGCACTGATCCGGCTCCGATTTTGATATTTTTGTATTCTGAAGTAGTGGTCTGACCATTGAGGTTTTGTTCGAATTTTACCACTATACCATGATCTTTACTCAGCCATTCTTTAAAACTACCCTCTTCCGTGCTAAAAGAAATTACTTCACATTCCATGCCGTTAACAGTTTGGGTTCCAGTCAGTTTATAATCATTTTCAGATAAATATCCGAGGAAATCCATGGGCGTAATGTTGTCCAGCCCGTCATATTCGCAGATTTTTTGTTTGGTGGCTATTTCCTCTCCGGGTAAATAAGAAATAACCTCGTCTTTCTCTAAGTCAAATAGGCAGTAAGTCCTCTTTCCGTTCATAAGAGTATCGGTTTTCATTTTTGTTTCTTTTAACCATACTCTGCTCTCAGAAGAGATCCCACCCCCGACTATGATCAGATCATAACTAATTTCCGTAATCCCATTGGCTTTGACGAGCAAGGCGGAAATAGATTCTTGATTCGTGGAGGATTCATTGTCAATACTGGAGGACTTATTGTCAACAGATGAAAGCGTTGCTGAAGAAGGCGAAGAATGAGGAGTTGCAGGTGCTTCTTTGGAGCTACAGGCGCTTGCTAAAATGCTACTTAGCATAAAGATGGTAACAATTATAAATGCTTTGGCGGTAAAGTTCATCTCTTTTATCCCCCCGAATATTTATGGAGACCTTATTGAATTACTTGCTTGATCGCAGTTTGGATATTCATTAAAGATAAATAAATCCCCTCTGTTTGAAGAGGATTTTTATCTTTTCTATATGGTATAATATTATTCGTCATTCGTCAAAATTATTGGGAGGGTTGATAATAATGAATAATAATGTTGAGACCAGGGAGTTTCAAACTGAGATTAGACAACTGCTAGATATTGTTATTAATTCTCTCTACACAGATCGGAATGTTTTTTTGAGAGAATTGATATCTAATGCGGCGGATGCGACAGAAAAGCTGCGGTACTGTAAATTAACCGAAGAAAACAGTGACAATCTTGATCTGCCTTTAGAAATTTCTATTCAGACGGATGAAAAGGCTCATACTTTAACCATCTCAGATAATGGAATCGGCATGACCAAGGAGGAGTTGATTGAGAACCTTGGAACCATAGCCCATTCGGGTTCCAAAGAATTTATCAGACAGTTAGCGGAAGTCAAAAAGGACTCTGAAACAGGATCAATGGATTTGAGCCTTATCGGCCAGTTTGGAGTGGGTTTTTATTCCGCCTTTATGGTTGCCGACAAGGTAACTATTCATACCCGTTCTTTCAGGCCGGATGCCGAGAGTTGGGTTTGGACGTCGGATGGCACGGGAACATATTCCTTGGCCAAGGGTGATAAAAATACTTATGGCACCAGTATTATTCTTAATCTCAAACCGGATGCCTACAATTACTGCCAAGCTGAGGAAATAAAACGCATCATCAAACAGTATTCGAGTTTTGTTCCTTTTCCCATTAAAGTAAATGATGAAAAAGCCAATACGGTTGAGGCTATTTGGACCAAGAACCCTACTCAAATCAGTGAAGAGGAATATACCGAGTTCTATAAATATATTGACAACTCCTACCAGGAACCTTTTTATAAACTTCACTTTACATCGGATGCTCCCCTGTCTATAAGAGCTCTTCTTTTCGTACCGGCGGAAAATTTTGAAAGATTGGGTTTTAGCCGTATGGAAAGAGGGGTTAACCTATTCTGCAAAAAAGTGCTTATCCAGGAGAAATCCGAGGCCATTGTCCCGGAATGGATGAGGTTTGTGCGGGGAATTATTGACAGCGATGATTTACCACTAAACATTTCCCGGGAAACACTTCAGGACAATGCTTTAGTTGTCAAGCTCAATAAAGTAGTAACCTCTCGCTTTCTTAAATTCCTTGAGGAACAGGCCAAAGACAATCCGGACAAGTACCGGCAGTTTTGGGAAAAGTTCAATCACTTTTTGAAAGAGGGCGCAGCTACAGATTATATTCATAAAGATGCCTTAGTTAGACTATTGCGTTTTGAATCTAATTTTACAGCCCCAGGAGAGCTCATAGCGCTGGATGATTATGTGGGAAGAATGAGAGAAGATCAGAAAGCTATATATTACGTGGGCGGAACAAACCGGGAAGTTATAGAATCTGGTCCTTATTTGGAAATTTTTAAAGATAAGGGCATTGAAGTCCTTTATACCTACGAGGCTATTGACGATTATATTCTGGATAGCTTGCATGAATATAAAGGCAAAAAAATAATTGCCGCTGAGCAGGACAGTAGCGATTTACCCGATGCCGATCTTAATGAGAGTCAGAAAGAAGAGGAAATGCCAGAAGATGATAAACAAGCCCTGCTGGCCTGGTTTAAGGAAACTCTGGATACTAAGGTTACCGAAGTTCGGGCCTCTAAACGTTTGGTGGACAGCCCTGCTGTGGTCTTAAGCCCCCATGGTACGCACAACATGCAGAAAATGATGCAACTTATGAGCAAAGAACTTAATTCCGTGCCAGCCGGCATATTGGAGATAAACAGCCGCCACCCTGTAATTAAGGGAATTAATGAACTACGAAAAAATGAGGACCCCTTTGCTACGGAGGCAGCTGAACAGGTACTCCAAAATGCTCAGATAGCCGCCGGCCTTATAGTGGATCCGCGCAATATGGTAAACCGCTTGTATAGTATTCTGGAAAGAGCGGTAACTAAAAAGTAAGTAGCCTACCCGGCTACTTTTTTTATTTTGTCACCCCTCTATCCGGGGAAAGAATATAATAAAACTCGTTCCGGTTCCTAAGCTACTTTCGACTTTAATTTTCCCACCCCTAATTCGAACCAGTTCGGAGACAATGGCGAGACCCAGGCCCGAACCTTGCCCTCTGGTATGGGAACGGGAACGGTCCCCTCTGAAGAACCTTTCAAAGATATAAGGTAAATCTTCAGAAGGGATTCCTTGCCCATTATCTTGAATTGTAATTGTGGTTTTAGATTCTTCTTCGCCGGTTAAGATGCATATAGTACCGTCATTTTCTGTGTGCTGTATGGCATTATTCAACAAATTATAGAGTATTTGTTTAAGCTCATCGGGCTTTAAAGGCAGAGTTTGGACCGGAATAGAGATATTTGGGTCTTCGGCATTTTTAATCACTTGAGTGTTAATTTTTAATGTTCTGTTGTCAAGCAGAGGGTTTAGAAGGGGCAGCAGTTCCGGAATTACCTCCTTAAGCGTGCAGGCATATTTTTGTGTCTGTTCTCCGCTAGGATCTTCCTGGGCAAGGCGGTTGAGGGTAAGCAAACTTTCAGTCAAACGGATTAACCGTTCGGTCTCGATGAGCATGGTCTGATGGGCAGAATCTAATATTTCTTTATCTCTAGCCCCACCACGCTGCAGGATTTCCAAAAAACCCCTAATCGAGGTAAGGGGAGTCCTTAGTTCATGGGAAGCGTCAGCAATAAAACGGGACATATTTTCTTTAGCTCTGCGTTCCGTGTTTAGAGCCATTTCCAATTGGCCGAGCATATGGTTCAGGGCTTCCCGCAGCTGCTCAATTTCGAAGGATGTTTTTTGGTAAGGCAAGCGCAAATCGTAGCGTCCCCCTGCTATTTTGCGGGCGGTGGAAGATATATTGAGAAGCGGTTCCAAGGGTTTGTGTAAAGCATAAGCTGAAAGCAGGGTACTTACCAACATAACGAGCAAGGCATTAAAAATATAACTCTTGACACTGTTGTTGAGGATAACTCCCTCTTCGAATAGAGGTTCGCCCATTACAGCATAACCCAGAATAGTTCTTTGATAGCCAGTAGCTACAACGGGTTGGACTAAAAGCATGTATTTGTTGTTGGCGGAATCAGTATAAATAAAAGGCTTGTTTTCCAGGGCTTTTTGATATAAGTCAAGGCTTAGTTTTTGTTTTATAAAAACTGACATGTCGTAGTTAGTAGGGCCATAACTATAAACAATAAATTCAGGTTCGCTGTTGGCAGAATAAAAGGCCACAAAGTTACCAGGCCTAAGGTCGGCAAACCTGCCAGGGGGAAGTACACTGCGTCCAAGCCAGTCCTGCATACTGCTTCTTATGGAGTTGTAGTCAGATATTAGATTTTGTTCAACTCCATGGTAGAGGGAGTTCTTTAAAGCATCATATTGAATTGAGCCTATAATAGTAAAAAAGATAATAAAGCAAAACCATAAACGCAGTAAAAGCTGGCCTACTAATGACCTTTTCCAATTTACTACATATTTGCTTATTTTAGAAATTAAGTTGAAAAGTTTAGTTTTCATTGCCCGCCTCTAAACGATATCCTAATCCTCTGATAGTTTTAATAATTTTATGGGAATTATCGGCTAGTTTTTCTCTTAAATAACTGATATATACTTCTACAATATTATCCTCGCCTTCAAAATCATAGCCCCAGACATGAATAAGGATTTTCTCTTTACTTAAGGTTTGGTTGGCATTCCATAGCAAATAAGTCAGGAGCTTGTACTCGGTAGGTGAAAGATGCAGAACTGTACCGTCAAGAGCTATGGTTTTTTGCAATTCATTAATTGTAAACCTGCCGATAACTTTTTGTCCCGAGAGGCCGGGAAAACGATTGCGCAGTTGAACTTCGATTCTAGCCAGTAATTCTTCAAAATGAAAAGGTTTCACCAGGTAATCGTTAGCTCCCATCCTAAGTCCTTTTACTATGTCCTGGGAAGTATCTTTGGCCGTGAGCATAATGGTCGAAGCGTTGGATATCTGAGGGATGGCCTGGCATAAATCATAGCCGTCCATAACCGGCATCATAATATCCAAAATAATAATTTGGGGTTCGAAAGTGCGAATTTTTTCCAAAGCTATTTCGCCGTTTTCGGCGGTTTGCACTTCATAGCCTTCTTGAATCAGACCAAGGCTTAACATTTGTCTGATGGAAGGATCATCATCAACTACCAGAATCTTAAATTTAGGATTAGGCATATTTCATTCCTCCGGTTTATGTCCAGATTAATTTAAAGAGCATTTTTGAATAGATATTATTACTTAGAAGAATATTATAATTTGCTGAAAATACGCTTGGAAAAGATTTAAGGTATTTTTTTATAAAATGGGAAAAAGTTTAGTTCTTTACAAGATGTACCATCTATACACATTTTATGATAAAATATTCCGATAAAAAAGGAAACAGCTTTGACAGCCAGTAAAAAGAGTTTCGCTTTCTATTTGGGAGCGAAACTCTCTTAATTATAAGCAAGGCTTATCGTAAGCAAGAATTAGATGCGATGGTTAGTTTTAGTTCTGATATTGCCGCCGTTTGCCAAATAAAGATGAATTATAGCTTGGAAAGTTAGAATAGGGATAAGAGGTACCCGCATTTCCTTGGTTGAGATGTGGTACATTCTGAGGGACGGTTTGAGGTATTACTTGCGGTACAGCTACGGCCTGAGGGGGATTTACAGGGGCAATTGGAGGTGTAGCGGGGGGTGTACTTTGCGGCACGGGGGGTGTGCCTTGCGGCGCTGCCGGTGGAACCGCCTGAGTGAGAGATTGTCCTGTCGGTCCGGTAGGTTGTCCTGTCGGCCTAAACAATCCGCGGCGATTTCCTCTATTAGCCTTAATTAGATTTTTTAGTTTTTTGTTCTTTTTTTTCTTTGAGTTATCTGCTCCTTTAGTGGGGGCAGGATTTGTTTCCGAAATTACGTTGGCGACACTAGGGGGTAAAGAGACATTATTTTGGGTTAATACCCTATTAATTAACGGATACCCTACTTTATTCAGTAAAATCGTACCGGTTTTCCGGGCGATGGGCAAACCAACTTTTTTAGCTATCGGCAGTCCCACTTTTTTTGCCAACGGAATACCTATTTTTTCGGCTACTATCGGTCCAACCATTTTATTAACCTGAGGACCGAGTTCTCTTATGATCAGAGGTACTATTCTTTGCATAAAATAGGAGGGTACATTAATCTCCATATTAATTCCTCCTTATGGATATACTGGAAAACATTTACATATAAAGTATATGCTACCTCTGATTTTATGTGTTTGTACTACTGTGATTGTCTGACATTAATAAGCTAGGCGATAGAGATTCTCCAGTTCATGGATAAGTGGCATCCGGGGGTTGGTAGTTATGGTTTGGTCTTGAAAGGCTTCCTGGGCTAGCTTGGGAATCCTGGCTTCGTAATCATCTTTGTTGATTCCGGTCTGAGAAACCCTAAGCGGCAGTTGAAGCTTTTCCATAAGGGATTGGATGGCTTGAATCAACTGTTCTATTCCTTCCCTTTGGTTTTGGAAATTAAGATTTAGAGCCGCGGCGATTTGGGCATATTTTTGGGGAGCAATATAATATTTGTACTTGGGGAAGACGGTTATTTTAGCGGGCACTTCACTGTTATAACGTATAACATGGGGCAGGAGGATAGCATTGGCTCTGCCGTGAGAAATATTAAATTCTCCCCCCAGCTTGTGGGCCAAGGCATGGTTCACTCCTAAGAAAGCATTGGTAAAGGCCATACCGGCCATACAGGAGGCATTATGCATTTTTTCCCGGGCCTCGCGGTCCTTACCGTCGCTAAAAGCTCTGGGTAGGTAATTGAAAACCAGCTGTATGGCCTTAAGAGCCAAGGCGTCCGTAAAATCGGAGGCCATGACGGAAACATAGGCTTCCAGAGCATGGGTTAGAACATCCAGGCCGGTATCGGCAGTTACGCTCGAGGGAACAGTAAGAGTGAATTCCGGGTCAATGATAGCCACGTCCGGTGTTAGTTCATAATCGGCTATCGGATATTTAATATTCTTTTGTTTATCCGAGATTACAGCAAAAGAAGTCACTTCCGAGCCGGTACCGGAAGTAGTGGGAACCGCAACAAATTTTGCTTTGGGGGCGATTTGAGGGATTTTGTAAATTCTTTTGCGAATATCCATAAACTTGAAGGTCAGGGCTTCAAACTTGATTTCCGGGTGCTCATAAAACATCCACATGGCTTTAGCAGCATCGATGGGAGAACCTCCTCCCAAGGCGATAATGACATCGGGCTGAAAAGTTTGCATCATAGCTAAACCTTTTTGCACTGTTTCCAGGGAGGGATCAGCCTCCACTTCGGCGAAAATTTCACTGTGTACATAATCCATTCTGCGACGGAGATAATAGAGCACTCTGTCTACATAGCCCTTTTGCAGCATAACCTGGTCAGTGACGATAAATGCTTTGCTGATGCGAGGGATTTTCTCCAGATACTTGATGGAACCGTATTCAAAATAGATTCGATCGGGAATTTTAAACCACTGCATATTTACCGTCCTCCGCGCCAATCGTTTTTTGTTGATAAGATTGACGGCCGTAATATTAGCGGTAGTGGAATTACTGCCGAAAGAACCGCAGCCCAGGGTCAAAGAAGGGATATTGGTATTGTAAAGATCACCGATAGCCCCGTGGGTTGATGGCGAATTGACAATTAAGCGTCCGGTTTTAATTGCTTGGGCGAAGCGATCAATAATGTCTTTGTTTCGGGAATGAATCACGGCGGAATGTCCAAGCCCACCATAGCGAACAATCTTATCGGCTAGTTCTATTCCTTGTTTGGCATTTTCAACTTTATAGAAAGCCAGGACAGGACTTAGTTTCTCAGCTGAGAGAGGATACTGAGGACCCACTCCTTCCAGCTCGGCAATAAGAATTTTGGTAGCGGGATCAACCTCTAAACCTGCCATTTTGGCTATAGTGAATGCGCTTTTGCCTACTACGGAAGGGCTGAGGTGACCTTTCTCCGGATCAAAAAGAACCTTTTCCAGCTGACTAATCTGTTCAGGGGAAAGAAAATAGCAATTTAACTCTTGCATATAGTTTTCTACCTCTTGGGCCACTTCCTTATCTACAATAACGGCCTGTTCGGAGGCGCAGATCAGCCCGTTGTCAAAAGTTTTAGAGATAATAATGTCATTAACTGCAGTTTTAATATCTGCCGTTTTTTCAATATAACAGGGCACATTCCCCGGCCCTACCCCTATAGCGGGCTTGCCTGAAGAATAGGCAGTTTTAACCATTGATGTTCCGCCGGTGGCCAGGATAAGAGAGATTTGCGGATGGTTCATTAAAGCATGCGTTTTATCAATGGATGGCTCCTCCAACCATTGTATACAATACTGAGGGGCACCGGCCTTGATCGCAGCCTCTCTCATAATCCGGGCAGCTTCCACGCTACTTTTTTGGGAGCGAGGATGAAAGGCGAAAACAATGGGATTGCGGGTTTTAGCCGAAATAATAGATTTGAACATGGTGGTGGAAGTAGGGTTGGTTGTAGGAGTAATGCCGGCAATAATTCCTACCGGCTCAGCAATTTCTTCATAGTTTTCGTATTCGTTGCTTTCAATCACGCCCACCGTCTTCTCGTACTTTATACTGTGATAGATATATTCCGTAGCAAATATATTTTTCGTAACCTTATCTTCTACTATGCCCATGCCGGTTTCCTCTACAGCTAGCTGAGCAAGATAAAGCTGATTTTCCAGCCCGGCCAGGGCCATTTCTCTTACTATTTCATCAATTTGAGCCTGGGTCATTTGCATATATTGCTCCAGCGCCTGCTGGGCCTGTTCCATAATAAGGTCCATATTCGGATTATGCTTATTATTTTCCATTTTTTCCTCCTAGAAATATTCTTAGCTATTTTCCCGTTAAAAGTTATACGGCCAAAAATTTGGTATAAGAGACAAAAAAATATATACCGGTTTTAGTCTGAGAATCCTAGGAATTTTTATACCTTATCCGCTACTAAAGAGGCCATTGTTTAAATTTCCAAGTCCCTAAATATAAGAAAAACAGCAAGAAATAAATCTAGAAGGGATTAATCTCTTCTAAACTAAAAATTTGTTTTTGCCAACTATATGTAGTATTATTAAAATATATATGTACTAGATATGGAGGGGAGGAATAAAATGCGTTGTCCTTTTTGCCATAATGATGAGACTAAGGTATTAGATTCTCGCCCCATCGAGGGTGGAACCGCTATTCGGCGTCGCAGGGAATGTGAAGTTTGCAGTAAGCGTTTTACTACTTATGAAAGATACGAAGAATTACAGTTAATGGTTATTAAGAAAGATGGTCGCAGAGAGCCTTTCTCCCGCCAAAAGCTGTTGACCGGATTGGTTAAGGCCTGTGAAAAACGTCCGGTTTCCACTGAACAACTGGAAATTATGGTTTCTGAGATTGAAAGGCAGCTCAGGGATGCCAATGACCGTGAAGTGCCGAGCGAGCGGATTGGAGAAGAGGTTATGAACAGACTTTTTGTGACTGATGAAATTGCTTATATCCGTTTTGCTTCAGTTTACAGACAATTTAAAGATATACATAAATTTATGGAAGAATTAGATGAACTGGTAAAACGCCGCCGATAAAGGGCCTATAGAGCAAAAGGGGGATGTTGATATGTACGTCATTAAAAGAGATGGAAGAAGAGAAATTTTTAACCGGGAAAAGATATTGCAGGCGGTAGCCAAGGCCTTTATTGCCACTCATACTCCCAATGTTGATGAGTGGGCTAAGATAGTAACCGACATAGTATTAAGGGAAATTAAAGCTTGCTATGCTGAGAACGAAGGTGTGGAAATAGAAAAGATTCAGGATATGGTGGAAGAGGCCTTGATGCAAACCGGAAATACCGCTGTAGCCAGGGCTTATATTCGTTATCGTTTCCAGCATGAGATTCTCCGCAATCAGCAAGAAGCTAACCACGACAGTAATAAGTTATTTGCGGAATATCTAGGTTTAGGGACCTGGGAGATAAAAGAGAACTCCAATATGGGTTTTTCGGTCCAGGGGCTGAACCGTTTTGTTACCAGCAAGGCTACCAACGCTTTTTGGCAATCCATTTTGCCCGGTGAGGTTGGCAAGGCTCATGATTCGGCGGCTATTCACAACCATGATATGGGAGACTTAGCTCCTTATTGCGTTGGCTGGGACTTAAAAGACCTCCTGTTAGTCGGTTTTCGAGGGGCGGAGGGAAAGACAACTTCCAAACCGGCAAAACATTTCCGTTCAGCCTTAGGTCAGATTGTTAATTTTGTTTACACCTTGCAGGGAGAAGCTGCAGGGGCCCAAGCTTTGTCAAGCTTTGATACCTACCTGGCTCCTTTTGTGCGGGCCGACAAGCTGGATTACCAACAGGTTAAACAAGGGATCCAGGAGTTTATTTTTAACGTCAATGTTCCCACCCGTGTAGGCTTCCAATCCCCTTTTTTTAATATTACGCTCGATGTCAGGGCTGATGAATCAGCCATTAAAGACGAACCGGCTATTGTCAACGGGCAATTTTTAGATACCGCTTATCGCGAATATCAAGAGGAAATGGACCTTATTAACCTGGCTTTTTGTGAAGTTATGCTCGAAGGGGATGCTGACGGCAATATTTTCAGCTTTCCGATTCCGACCTATAACATTACCAAAGGCTTTGACTGGAACAGTGAGGTAGCCAGCGCTATCTTTAAAATGACCGACAAGTACGGGATCCCTTACTTTGCCAACTTCATTAATTCTGATATGAACCCGGAAGACGCCAGAAGCATGTGCTGTCGGCTGCGTTTAGATAACAGGGAACTTCGTAAGCGCGGCGGAGGCTTATTTGGTGCTAATCCTTTAACCGGCAGTATTGGGGTTGTTACCTTGAATCTTCCTCTTTACGGCTACCTGGCTAAGGGTAACTGGAATCAATTTATCACCTTGGTAGATAATCATATGAATATCGCCAGGTCTGCCTTGCAAACAAAACGCAAGGCTCTGGAAAGATTGACCGATAATGGGCTTTATCCTTATACCAAATTCTATTTGCGGGATATTAAAAAGCGTTTCGGCAAGTATTGGACAAATCATTTCTCCACAATCGGTTTGGTAGGAATGAATGAAGCTATCCGTAACTTTACTTCAGATACAGATGATATTACTACGGAATTCGGTCAGAACTTTGCCCGTGAAACTCTGAATTATATGCGCATAAAGATCCAGGAGTTTCAAGAAGAAGACGGGGATCTGTATAATCTGGAAGCAACTCCGGCTGAGGCTACCAGTTACCGGCTGGCTCGCTTAAATAAGAAGCAATACCCGGATATAATTACTGCCGGTAAGGAGGAACCTTATTATACGAACTCCACTCACCTGCCGGTTGGCTATACCAGTGACCTCTTCCAAGCCGTAAAACTCCAAGATGGTCTTCAGACCCTCTATACGGGCGGTACTGTCTTACATGGTTATCTGGCAGAAAGCTTAGATGATTTGGCCATAGCTAAGGCCATTGTCCGCAAAGTATTCGAGAACTTTGAACTACCATATTTTACGCTGACTCCGACTTTCAGCATATGTGAGGATCATAAGTATATAAAAGGCGAGCATTTTAATTGTCCGACCTGCGGTCGAAAAACACTGGTTATGACCAGAGTGACGGGTTTTTACCGGCCAATTTCGGCTATGAATCCAGGTAAGCAGGAGGAAAAGAAAGATACTCTTAAATATAAAATTGCAGGGATTACCCCGAGCCTTTTTGATGGAGTAGCGAAATAGTTAACTTATATTTAACCAGGCGGTGAGTATAGATGCTGATGGATATTGAACCTTTTTCCTTAGTGGATTATCCGGGGCATATTGCTGCCACAGTTTTCTTTGCAGGCTGTAATTTCCGATGCGGCTTTTGCCATAATCCTTCTCTGGTGCTTGCCAAGGAGGAACCACAGACTTCTGTCGCAGAGCTTATAGCTTTATTACATGACAGAAAAGGTCTTATAGAGGGGGTATGTTTGACCGGCGGCGAACCCTTATTGTCCCCGGATATGCCCCCTTTGCTCCCTCAAATAAAGGAGATGGGGTATAAAATTAAGCTCGATACCAACGGTACCAATTTGGCTCAACTTATTAAAATTGCTCCCTATCTTGATTATATAGCTATAGATATTAAGGCGGAGCCTGAAAAATATGAATTGCTGACAAACTGCCCGGGAAGCTGGGCCCAAGTGGAGAAAACCATAGCTTGGGTGAAAAAGTGCGGTTTAGACTACGAATTTCGAACCACGGTATTACCTGCCTGGCATAACGAAGACAGTCTGGCTAGAATCCGTCAACTTTTAGGAAATGGCGTCCCCTGGATTCTGCAGCAATTTCGGCAACCACCGCATGGGGTGTTAGACGGGAAAAACTACGAGAGCTATTCCGATGCTTGGCTAAAAGAGCTAGGAAGGAAACTGGATTGCCCGGTTCGAGGATTAAATTAAATGGATATATTGATATATCGATAGATTGATATTTTGTGAATAGGGTAAAAACTTTTTTATAAATAAACTGTTATATTAACTATCCATATAATAGTATTTGATTTATAGTTAGATTTACGATATCATGTACTGTGGAGCTATTTTATAGCTTTTTGGGGACACCCAATAATTAATTTCTCTACTTTCTTTGTTTTAGGGGCCTTGACTGGAACGCACGTCAATGGTCCCGCTATTTTCATTAATTTGGGGGGTTTAGTGATGTCTTTTAGTGAACAGGAAAAAATCTACACAGTTGTTATGAGATCAGGTACTAGCAAAGGAATATACCTGAATGAGAATGATCTACCCCAAGATAAAGCTTTGAGGGACAAAGTAATCCTTTCCATTTTTGGCAGTCCGGACCCAAGGCAAATTGATGGGCTGGGCGGAGCCGATAACCTTACCAGTAAGTTGGCGCTTGTTGCCGTATCTTCCCATCCTGATGCAGATATCGATTACACTTTCGGCCAGGTAGAGATTGATAAACCTTACATTCACTATTCCGGCCTTTGCGGCAATATTTCCGCTGGTGTGGCTCCCTATGCTATCGATGAAGGATTGATTAAAGCTGTGGAGCCTGTAACCAGGGTAAGGGTTCACAGCACAAACAATAATCAGATATTTATTACTGAAGTTCCGGTTCATAACGGTAAAACCAAAGTGATCGGTGATTATGCTATTGACGGGGTGCCCGGTACTTCGGCCCGTATTAATATCGATATGTCTTTAACCGCCGGTACAGTTAAAGGCTTGCTTTTACCAACAGGAAATGCCAAAGATAAAGTCTATATCGATGGCTTTGGCGAGATAGAGATATCTGTAATTGATGTTGTTAACCCCAGCATATTCGTTAAAGCTGCGGATCTGGGCTTAAGGGGAGACGAAAGTCCTCAGGAATTTAACAAAATGGCTGATAAGATTGAGATTCTCGAGAAAATCAGGGCCTATGTTGCAGAAGAAATTTTAGGCTTTAAAGATTGGAGTAAAGCAGAAGTAAGGGATACCAATCCATTTATTGGCTTTGTATCGCCCCCGAAAACATATATTAACCACTTGACTAAAGAAGAAGTTTCTGCTGACTCGGTTGATTTCTTGTCTCGGATTTTGTTTATGGGAGGAATGCACCAGACTCATCCTGGCAGTATCTCTTGTGTTGTGGGAACAGCATCCGTTATCCCCGGCACTGTTGTCAGCGAAGTAGCAAGCTTTAAAGCTATGAATAAAACAGTACGTATCGGTCATCCGGCCGGAATTATCGAGGTTGAAGCTGCTGTGGAAAATGCGGAAGCAGGAGCTAAAGAACCCTATAAACTTACCAGGGCCGTGTACAGCAGAACAGTACGTCGGATTATGGACGGTCACGCTTATGTGCCTAAAACGATACTTGAATAAAAGTCGGGGAGTCAAAAGATACCGAGGAGTCTAAATATATAGAAGCGGCAATCGTAAATATAATTAAGAAAACGGGCAGCTCCAATAGTGAATATGGAGGCTGCCCGTTTTAAAGTTAATGTTCTAGCTCCTAGTATTGAAAAGGATCAGGTTTATAATTATCTAGCTGTGTAGTGACTTTCTTGGCAATATCAATAAAGTTTAACATAATTTTTGACAGGTAATCGTTTTTACGATAACAAATATTCAGGGAGTGGGTGTATTCATTTTCAAATCTAAAATAGGAAGCGGCAGGTTGGTGGTAATTAACCATTGACTCTAGGACCATAGTTAAAGCCATTCCTTGAGCCACTAAACGATGAGCGAGTTCAATGCTCGAGGTTTCTAAGATAACCTTAGGAGTAATATTATGGTCACTGAATATTTTGTCGGCAATTTTTCGGACATGATGCTCTGATGAAATAATGATAAATGGATCGTCTTTAACTTTCTCCATATCGATAATAGGCAGATTATGCTTGTCCTGTGTTTGCTGGGCTAAGGGATGTTCATGGTAGACGGCCAGCAGCACTCTGTCCAGGATGAGCGGGATGCTGTCCAGGTCAGCGTTATTGATCGGATTAGCCAAAGCCAGGTCTACTTTGCCACTTAAAACCATCTCTGTTAGCTTTTCATTACTGCCTTCCTCCAAAACCAGTTCTACTGACGGATATTTCTTTTGGAAGATGGGGAACGCAAGTGGAATAATATTAGTGCAACGCAAGGAGGAGATTCCTATAACCAGTCTTCCGGACTTGCTGTCAAGAATATCTTCTATTTCCCGCTTCAAACGGCGTTCAATACTGAGGATTTCGGAAGCGGCTTTGATAAATTTTTCACCGGCATAGGTTAGAGACAAAGGGATGGTACTCCGGTCAAAAATGGGCGCACCTAGTTCTTTCTCCAGAGCGCTGATACTTTGGCTTAAAGACGGCTGAGAAAGGTAAAGCTTTTTGGCTGCATTGGAAAAGCTTCGTTCTTCGGCTACAGTAAGAGCATAAATTAGATTCTTAGTATTCAGAAAAAGCACCTTCTTCCAAAAGAAATTAGGACTTAAAACATTATGCACTTATAAAAAGTATACTATAATAATTATTGTTTACATAGCATTTTCGTTATACATAAGTTTATTATATTATTGAGATGAGTTCTAAGTCAAGGCTGGAATAGCTTATATCTTAAACTCATCTTAATTTTTTAGGTCTTGAAAATGCTATTAGTCATATTTATAATGAAAATAAAGCATGTAAATTTTTTCATAAATTGATAAAATTTTAAAAGCTTTTTTCCTAAAAGTGGCTGTTATCCTTTGTCAGCCCAATGTAAGGGCGTGTCAGCCCTTTTTTTTCGAGGTTAATAAATGACGGAGGTTGAAATTTATGAAACGTTTGGCAGGCAAAACTGTAATTGTTACCGGTGCAACGTCAGGTATTGGTGAAGCGCAGGCCGTTATAATGGCTCGTGAAGGAGCAAAGATTATTTGTGTCGGCCAAAATAAAGAGCGGATGGAACGGGTACTTAACAAGATATCCCAAGAAGGCGGTGAAGCTACCGGGTGCCTGGCAAGCGTACAGAATGAGGCTGACTGTAAGCGTGCTGCAGCATTGGCAATTGAAAAGTATGGCAGAATCGATTCCCTATGCAATACCGCGGGCATATTTGACGGCTTTAAAAAATCCTTAGACCAGACCGAAGAAGGTTGGATGAAATTGTTTGATGTAGATGTGAAAGGCGTTTTCCTCATGACGAATGCGGTGCTTCCCAATATGCTGGCAAATAAAAACGGTTCGATTATTAATGTGACCTCCATCGCTGGACTTACCGGAGGTGCAGGCGGTGCTGCCTATACCGCGGCTAAACATGCTGTAAACGGTTACACCAAACAGTTATGCGTCGATTACGCAATGCATGGCATCCGTGCCAATGCTATCGCTGCAGGAACTGTTGCAACTGCAATCCTAAAGAAGATCATAGAGGACGATCCTCATGAAAAAACCAAAATGTATGAAACCATCCCTAGTAAGAATATTGGCCAACCGGAAGACATCGCCTATTTAACTGTTTTTCTTGCAAGCGACGAAGCCAGGTGGATACACGGAGCAATCATTTCTGCTGATGGTGGTCGGCAAGCACTTGGCTAAGATGGATAATTATCTGAAAGGGGTAAGACTTTGAAACGTTTAGAAGGTAAGAGCGTAATTATTACAGATGCTACTGCAGGTATTGGTGAAACCCAGGCTATGATTATGGCCTCCGAGGGAGCAAATATTGTATGTATGGGAAGAGATCAAAGTGGGATTAACAAAATCGTCTCTGCTATTTGTAATAAAGGAGGTAAGGCCGTCGGTTGTTTAGCAAAAGTTGAGGAAGCAGCGGATTGTAAAAGAGCGGCAGCCCTTGCAATAGAAAAGTTTGGCAGGATAGACGTTTTGTGTAATTCATTCAATATTTTCGACGGATTTAAAAAGTCCCTGGAACAAACCGAAGAAGGCTGGAACGACATATTTCGGATCAACGTTCTAGGTGTTTTCATGATGTGTAACGCTGTTTTACCGGATATGTTAAGTTCCGGTGGTGGATGCTTAATCAATTTATCTGCGGTTGCCGGACTAACTGGTGGTGCAGGTGGCGCTGCTTATACTGCCGCTAGACATGCTGTAGTAGGCTATACTAAGCAATTATGCGTTGACTACGCCGAAAAAGGTATTCGTGCCAACGCCATAGCGGCAGGATCTGTGCATTCACCAATACTGGAAAAGATTTTTGAAAACGATCCAAGCGAAAGAGTTACAATATTTGAGAAAATTCCAAGCAAAACCCTTGGCCGGGCTGAGGATATTGCTTACTTGACAGTATTTCTTGCTAGTGATGAGGCTAGGTGGATCAATGGGGCGATTATTTGTGCTGACGGCGGTCGTCAGGCCCTCGGTTAAATCTTTTGCTCTTCAAAACTGTTTCTTGGGTTAATCTTTTGATGGAGTTGATCATTTGAGTGTAAGCTTTGAGGTTATCGCCGAAAGGATAAGTCATTATAGTCTGGAATTACATATTTTCAATAAAGACTATTCCTTTGTAAATGATGTAGTATTATTTGATTATTGTAAAAATCAGTTAAAACGGGAATTGCTCTACATCTGTAAGGCAACTGATCTTCCTGAGATAACTAGTTTTCAAGATTGTTTAAATATTATATGCATTAGAGATAACAGAGACGATATCGATTTCTTAGAAAGTAATCATCATAATTTTCTTTTCGTAAACCCTCCTGCAGATATTAATCGTTTGTTCAATGAGGTTAATCACTTTATAACCGAGCAACACAAGTTGAATCGAGGTTTACAGAAACTTTCGGAAGCACTTCTTTCCTGCAAAGGAATACAACATTTGGTCGATATAGCCACAGAAGTTTTTGAAAACCCGGTAACCGTTTGTGATATGAGTTTTAAATTTCTGGGTTTGAGTAAGGAAAAAGTTGATCCACTGTGGTGTCATATGGCAGAAATAGGGTATTGTAACTATGATCACGTTCAGGACATGAAGGATTCAGGTTTTTTAGAAGTTTATAAAAGTGATACTCCAATAATATTTAAAAAAAAAGGCATGATGATTTGGAATTATATGGCCTTAAGATTTACAATCAATAATAAAGTTGTAGGCCATGTTTCCGTATTAGAAAAAAGGAATCCTTTTAATGAAAATACAGCTATTTTGCTGAAACATTTCAGTAAAATAGTTTCCTGTGAAATGCAAAGAAACAGTTATTCGAATAATACCAAGGGTATGTTATATGAATTTTTCCTAATTGATCTTTTGGAAGGCAAAATTCGCGACAGAATGGTGATCGAAGAGAGGATGAAATCACTAGGACTCTCATTAAATAAAGATCTGTACCTACTCTCCTTACGCCCGAAATCAGAAGTTCTTGGAAATATTGCTTTAGCTTTTATTACTGATTGGTTGGAAAGAATCTTTGTCAAAAGCAAATGCATTGTCTATAAAAACAATATTATCCTACTGTTGAGTTATCCGAAAGATAAATTCTTGACTGAATCTGAGCTAAGTAAACTTATTGATTTTTTAAATGAACATCAATTAATAGCTGGAATAAGTTATTGCTTTCATGATATTGCTAATATTAGTGAAGCTTATGAGCAATCTACTATTGCAATGAATATGGGTATCCGTTTACATAAAGAAAAAAAATTTCATTTCTATCAGGATTACATTCTGTATCATTTACTAAACCTTGCTGGAGAAAATAAGGATCTGAAAAGCTTCTATAATCCTTTAATCATAAAGCTTATGGAATATGATGAGGAGTACCAAACAAAGTATGCCCAAACTTTGTATACCTATCTTTCCAATGGCAATAACCTGGCAAAATCAGCGCGGATTTTTAATATTCAGCCAAACTCTATGAGTTACCGGATTAAAAGAATCGAAAAATTACTGAATATTGACCTCAATGATCCCGATGTGAGTTTTTGCCTCTACCTTTCTTTTAAAATTTTTTTATTTACCAATAAGACACTTTTAGTATAGTGAGTATTTGAAGAATATTCGAAAACCTCTTTATATTTTTTAATATTCTAGTAAAGACCTTCCAACATTTCCATGCTATGATTACGGTTAGACATACATATTATGGGTATGGCTTTTAAGAATTTTCATAGCTAAAAAGTGGTTGGTAAAGGAGTGCAGCTATTATGAAGCGTGTAGAAGGAAAAGTAGCAATCGTAACCGGTGCTACTTCCGGTATTGGAGCAGCACAAGCTGCGATACTGGCTTCAGAGGGTGCAAAAGTGGTTTGCACGGGAAGAAACAGGGAGCGAATGGAGCTGGTCTTAAACCGCATTCATAAAGCTGGCGGTGAGGCGATTGGCCGTATTATGGACGTGTCTAAAGCTGATGAATGCAACAGTACCGCTTTATTGGCAATAAAGGAATTTGGAAAGATAGATATTCTTTGCAATACTGCCGGTTTTTTTGACGGATTTAAAAACACAATTCAGCAAACAGAAGAGGGCTGGGATGAGCTATACAATGTAGATGTCAAAGGAACATTCCTTATGACAAAGGCTGTTCTCCCGTATATGTTGGAAAACGGGGGTGGTTCCGTCATCAATATGGCCTCTATTGCGGGATTGACCGGCACCGCCGGAGGTGTTGCTTATGTCTCGGCTAAACATGCTGTATGCGGATACACAAAGCAATTATGTATTGACTTTGCGGCGCAAGGTATTCGTGCCAATGCTATTGCTGCGGGTATTGTTACAACCCCTCTTTTGGAAGAGATATTCGAAAATAATCCTGAGGAAAGGGAAATTGTATTCCAAACTCTGCCTTGCAAGAGATTGGGTACCCCAGAAGATATGGCTTATCTCACCCTTTTCCTAGCCAGTGATGAGGCCAGTTGGATACATGGGGCTATAATTTCTGCAGACGGTGGCCGTCATGCAATGGGTTAACATTATAAACCCAATATTATATTAATACAAATATGGAGGGGAGAAAATGAAAAAGGTATTATCTCTGATACTCGTATTCATCATGCCATTAACGCTAATGCTGGTTGGTTGCTCTAAGCCGGAAAGCGGGGCGGCATCGGATTCTGCTGACAAAGTTTATACCCTAAAAGTAAACACACACTGTCCTGAAACCATTCCTCCAGGAATGATCACCCAAATGGCTGCTGATAAAGCCGCTGAACTCAGTAACGGTAGGCTGAAATTTGAAGTGTATTTCAGTGGGAATATGGTTGCCTATGATGACACTTTCATCGGTACTGCTGACAAAGTTGTTGACATTGCAATGGTTGATGCCAGCATGATTGCCCAATCTTTCGTTGTTAACCAGGTATTTTCCAAGCCCTTGAAAGTTACTCCTCCCGCTCGTCAGAAGACGACCAACGCCTATCGTGAATTTTTAAACAACAATCCTGATTTAAACAAAGAATTTGAATCTGTCGGTGTAAGATGGCTGAGTGTCAGCGCACTAGCAGGATATAACATTCATACTAAAGATAAGGCAATAAAAACTCCTGAAGATCTTAAAGGCTTAAAGCTCGAGTCTATTGGCGATGCTGTCTCTTACTTTACGACCATGGGATCCGCAGCAACCGCTATGGACCCCGGCGAGTATTACACCTCACTGGAAAAGAATATGATCGACGGCCAAGCAACTCACTGGGCTGTACTAAATAACTTTGCGACTTTGGATTTTGAAAAATATCACACAATCTTTGGCGAACTCGGTGAAGACGGTGATGGTGGTCTTTATGCTCCGTCTATTGGTTTTATCATTAACTCGCAAACTTGGGAAAGTCTCCCTGCGGATCTGCAGGATATCCTGGTTGAGAGCTTTTCTTATGGCTTAGATGAAATGGCCTCTATGGATATTCCTATTATTGAAGAAGCGAAGAAGATTTGTACCGATCGGGGAGATACGTTTGTCTATGTAAAAGGTGATGATTTAAAACCGTGGCATGACTGGATGGATGTTTCCAATAAAGAATGGTTCGATGCTTGTAAAAAGCTCGGCTATGACGGTGAAGCTCTGTACAATGATCTTTGCGAAGCAATTAAAGCTCAATGGTAAACAAGATAAAATCTGAATATGTAAACGGTCATCATTTAAGCATGACCGTTTTTACAAATTTATGTCCTTGGAGATGAATCAATGAAAAAAATATTCGATTACGCAGACTGGATCATTAACAAATTTATGTACTTTGGTGGCACAATCATACTACTACTCATGTTTTATACCACAGTCAACACAATCATGCGTTTTTTTAACCATCCTTTACCCGGTGATATTGAGATCACAGTTAATGCTCAGGTTTGTATTATCTATTCTACCATTGCAGCTTGTGTGCTTTCAGACACACATATTCGCGTAGATATCTTAAAATCCAGGCCTTGGTTAGAACATTTTAACAATCTGTTTGCTTTTGCCACGGCAATGTTTATTTCCATTCAATCCTTTAAACAAGGTTTGTCCGTCGCGAAGATGAATTACGTATCCCAACTTCTGCAAATACCCAGAGCCCCCTTTGTTTTCATTGCTTGTCTCGGCTTTTTCCTTTTTGCTCTAGCTGTTTTAAGCGTTGAGTACAGATTGATTGATTCCCAGATCCAAGCAGGCAAGAGAAAAGACACAAGGGAGGTTGTAAGGTAATGTCAAATATGACAATAGGACTGATTGGCATTGGAATTATGTTGGTTCTGATGTTTGCAAGACAATGGGTTGCCATTACCATGTTTGCGGTTGGCCTTGTGGGAGTTATGGTCATCAACGGCATAAGCAGTGGCTTATCCCTGGCCGGTACCTTGCCTTACAGCCAGGCTGCAAACTATACTTTGGCCTGTATTCCAACTTTTGTTTTTATGGGGTGTATGATATCCGTATCCGGTATTGGTGCAGATCTCTATGATGCAGCCAGCAAGTGGCTGAGTAAAATTCGCGGTGGATTGGCCATGGCAACGGTTGTTGCCTGCGGCTTTTTTGCCGCCATTTGCGGGGACAGTGTTGCCACCGCAGTAACGTTTGGCAAGGTTTCTTTTCCTGAAATGAAGCGGCATGGCTATAACAAAGGTTTTGCCGGAGGTACCATTGTGGCCGGCGGCACCATTGGCAGTATGATTCCGCCTAGCATCGCTTTCATTATTTATGGTCTTCTCACGGAACAATCAATTGGCAAGTTGTTTATGGCCGGAATGATCCCGGGTATTACTCAGGTTATTTTTTATTGCATCGCGATTTGGGTAGCGTGCAAAATCAAGCCGGAATACGCTCAGGTGGGCGAGTCATATCCAATGAGGGAAAAAATCAGTTCCTTGGGAAGAATTACGCCGGTTATTATTATCTTTATTTTCATCATGGGCGGAATATACGGAGGTTTCTTTTCTCCTACTGAAGCCGGTGCCATGGGTGCTACTTTCACTTTGTTAGTTGGCGTCATAATGAGAAGACTAAATGTCAGGAATACGTTTTCCGCCCTTACAGAAGCACTCAAGACTTCCGGGATGACCCTATTTCTTATTTTATCTGCATTTTTCTTTCTTCGATTTGTTACCGCAAGCGGTCTGA
Source organism: Peptococcaceae bacterium (assembly GCA_012520405.1). Taxonomy (GTDB): domain Bacteria; phylum Bacillota; class Desulfitobacteriia; order Desulfitobacteriales; family Syntrophobotulaceae; genus JAAYMU01. The sequence continues at coordinate 787 of JAAYOJ010000071.1, read as the reverse complement.
CCGTATTCTTAAGCGAAACAATTGTCAACTTTCAGGCTACTCATAATGTCCCCCCTATTGTAATCATTATCATTATTACAATGTTCTATCTGATTACAGGTTGCTTCCTTGATGCGCTGGCTGTAATTCTCCTGACACTTCCTATTATCTATCCGATTGTATTAGCTTTGGGTTATGATCCTATCTGGTGGGGAGTTATTATGGTAAGACTCTTGGAGACCAGTATGATCACTCCTCCCGTTGGATTAAACCTGTTTGTTCTTTCCAAGGCCATTGATCAGCCGTTGGTCTCGCTTTACAAGGGTGTTGTACCTTTTTTGATCTGTGATGTTTTCCATATAATATTGCTTGTTTCAGTTCCACAGCTATCTTTATGGCTTCCTAGTCATATGTAATAACAGAATTAATCTTTGATGTTTTCTTTTCTCCTATTATTTTTTAACCAGCAAACGCTAAAGAGCACTTGCTGGTTACTTTTAGGCTGCGTGCTTGCCCAGCTAAGCACGCACTATCTATCTAGTCGGTTAAACTATACTGTCAACCAAAAAGAATAGGACTCATTGGAGAACCAGACCCATCCTTGATTTTCCAAGGTAGGCCAACGAACAAACCAGTAGCAGGAGCAGGCCCCATATTCACAAAACTTTCCATGATCAGGATACCATTAGGTAGAAAATGTTTCTGATGACCCGGCATATTCGGGAAACAACAGTCAGCACTTACTACATCTGCTCCAATAGCTTGGATTTTAGCCTTAGCAAAATATATTACTGCCTCTTCAGTGATC